>DCJV01000062.1:821-8074 GCA_002320555.1 Ruminococcaceae bacterium UBA1691
TTCTGCGCCGTCATCACAAGGTTCCCGGCGGGATCGGTCACCCGGTAATCCCACTCGAGCCAGTCCCCCTCCACCTGCCAGCCGTTGCAGTTGAGCGTAAATCGGGGCTTGAAGAGAGTGAACTCCTTTTTGATCTGCCCCACGCATTCATCCCCGATATACAGTGCAAACCGCGGCAAAAAGGTCAACACCTCTTCCCGCACAGTGCCGATGTGGGCCCCCGCCTCATTCATAATCTCAAGCTTATGTCCCCAGGCCATACGCCCTTCCACGCTGAAGACCGTATCTCCCGCTTCGTCATAGATATCGAAGCTGTCAAACCAAGAGAAAAAGCGCTGTTTGAATAAGAGCCGCATAATATCGCTCCTTTTGCTCTGTATGTATCCGCCGCCTTCCATGATGAACATCAACCTACCCAGCCGTTTTCCGGATTCCGTCCGGAAGATCCTGTTTGGACACGGCGATTAGCTTTGCAAAACTGTGCCCCTTCATAAAATGCTGGATACGTTTGGGATCACCCGTATCGTAGGCGATCATCCCATCGCAGAGAAGGTCGAGCGGGCCTATGATCGTCATCGCTGTGTTTTTTTCATCCAATCCCTTTGTATATAAAGCCCAAAACTAAGATCAAAACGGTCAACGGCACATAGACAAATTTTGCAACCCATCCAAATGCAGCCGAGAGCGGCCGTTTCCGCCCGATCTGCAGCTCTTGCCGAATTTTGCCCCAGCCCAACACATAATAAATCGAAACTGCTCCCAGCACTGCACCGATGGGCACAATCACAATCGTGATAAAATCCAGCCAGCCGCCCACCTTCGGCTCCGCCTCTAGGAACAATCCGGCCGCCAGCGTAATGCCCGAGCAGATGAGCACCGCCGGCTTGCGACCAAGGCCGAAATGGCTCTGCCAGCTTTCCGTGACGGCCTCAAACATATTGATGAGCGACGTGATCCCCGCAAAGGCCACAGAAAGGAAGAAAAAGATGGCAAACTCCTGGCCGAAGGGCATTTTCTGAAACACCGTCGGCAGTGCGATAAACATCAGGGAGGGGCCGCGTGTAACATCCACGCCGAAGGCAAACACGGCAGGCATGATCGCAAGCCCGGAGAGCAACGCAGCGAGCGTATCAAACAGCGCCGTACGCAGGGAGGCCTTTGGGATATCGGCGCTTTTCTCCAGGTAAGCGCCATAGACGATCATCCCGGAGCCGGTGATCGACAGAGAGAAAAATGCCTGCCCCATCGCCATCACCCAGGTATCCACCCGCAAAAGTGCTTTCCACTCTGGGAGAAAGAGAAACTTGTAGCCCTCCGATGCGCCGGGCAGAAACGCCACCCATACTGCCAAAATCAAGAACAGGAGAAAAAACAGGGGCATCATCACCCGGCTTACCTTTTCAATTCCCTTTGTCACGCCGAACATCAGCACCAAGCAGACCAGCACCACGATAATCACATGCCAGGGAATGCTCCCGAAATTGCCGGAGGCCTGATGAAAATAAACTTCTGCGTCCGTTGTGAGCAACGCTCCCGTTACAGAGCCCGCCAGGCTGCGCAGCACCCAGCCAAGGATGACCGCATAGCCGATCGCGATGCCAAGGGAGCCCAGCAAAGGGATCCAGCTCAGCACAGTCCCAATTTTTTTCTTCCCCCTACTTGCAAAGCAGTATTCATAAGAACCGATCGTTCCTGTGCGGGCAAGGCGCCCGATGCTGAATTCGCCTGAGAGCCCCACCCAGCCGAATAAAAAGGTAAACAGCAGATAGGGAATCAAAAACGCTGCGCCTCCGTACTGCCCAACCCGATACGGGAACATCCAGATATTGCCGAGCCCAACGGCTGAACCGACGCAAGCGATGACAAAGCCCAGCGAGGAGCTGAATTTTCCATTGCGGTGGCTGTTGTTTGCGATATTGTCATTCATCCAAAAAACCTCACTTCCCGGCTTCCCGCCGGAACGATATTTTTTCCTTCCCACTTTCTAACTGCGCAGGACCTGCGACCTGCAGGACGGTCAGCACACTTCCCCGCACGCAAAATTTTACTTCAAGGCCCGCGAATGCCATCCCATAGATCCGCTGCGGGTCCTTATGGTAAGACGGGCGCGGGTCCTGTGCCAACACACCGATAAGCGCCCGCCTGTGCCTCTCTGGAACCCGATCCAGCAGGGCAGGGGGAAAGTCCACCTGTAAATGTACACCCCGCTTTTGCTCGGCAAAGCCTCCGCTTGCCAACGGATGGCTATCTGCAAAGGGAAGGTAGGGCTTGATATCCAGAATCGGCGTACCGTCCATCAGGTCTGCTCCAGACACCAGCAGCACAGGCCCCAGCTTTTCGTCCTGCCGGACACCGTCCAGCCGGACGGCGGAAAGGCCGATCGGATTTGGGCGAAATGGAGAGCGTGTCGCAAACACGCCCATCCGGGTATTCCCACCTAGGCGTGGCGGCCGCACGGTTGGTGACCAGCCGCTCTGCGCAGCCTCGGAGAACAGCCAGATCAGCCAGATATGCGAGAACCCCTCCAGCCCCCGCAGCGCCTGGGGGATACGGTATTCCGGTTCAAACACAATCGCAGCCTTCAGCTCCTCCACCAGCCCGCTCTGACGTGGAATGCCGAATTTTGCAGGAAAGTCACTACGGATATGGGCGACGATTTTCATGGCAGGGATGGAGTCCATTTTGCGCACCTCATTGATCGAATGTGTTATTGTTGCAGTGTTTTCAGTACAGTAATTTTTATCTGTTAAAAAGGCTCTTTCCAAAAATCTCTGTCTAAGCACGCTGCTCTAGCAGTGCAACCGCCTCGGCGTGAGTACCAAATTAGAACATATCCCCACAAAATCATGGAAATATGGGCAATATTTCTGCAGCACGAATACTGTCCATACATCACTTTTCCCACAAAATATAGATTTCATCAATTCAGCACGATCTCTATGCAAAATCTACTCTTCTTTCTCACCACCAATATTCTCTTCCCCTACTTTGCCAGCTTCCAATGCTTGATATTCCTGATTTAATTCCCGTAACAATTCTTCTTCACTTGGTAAATATAATTTATATTTTGAAGCAAAAATCTGTGTTTCATTTTCAGGTAACGTATACTTAACTACAGACTCGCTTTTATCTGCACACAAAACAATACCAATAGGCGGATTGTCTCCATCATTCATAAGTTCTCGCTCATAGTAATGAACATACATCTGCATCTGTCCTAAATCCTGATGTGTTAAGTCCCCAACTTTTAAATCTATCAAAACAAAACATTTTAAAATATAATTATAAAATACAAGGTCAATTCTAAAATGGCGTCCATCAAACGATATTCTTTTCTGTCTCGCTACAAATGAAAAGCCTCTGCCAAGTTCCAAAAGGAATTTCTGCAAATGTGTAATTAACGCTTGCTCTAAATCACTTTCATAAAAATCGTCATTTGAACCCAAACCCAGAAATTCCAGAACGTATGGATCACGAATAATATCTTCTGGATTCTTCGCTGGCTCTAATGTCTGTATTTCCTCTGAAACTTGCTCTTTATTTTTACTGGATAATAACCTTTCGTAAAAGAAAGAATTTATCTGACGCTCAAGTTGTCTGGTACTCCATTGGGATTTTACAGCTTCCTGCATATAAAATTCTCGTGCATTTTTATTTTCTACTTTTATTAAAAGCCTGTAATGTGTCCAGCTTAATTCGTCACGCAGTGCGTGACTATTTGGAAATGTCAAATAAAACTGCCTCATATACTTCAAATTTGTCACTGTAAAGCCTTTTCCAAAATCCTGAGTCATTTGTTTTGACAATTCTTTTAGCAAGCTTGTTCCATACTCTGCCTTTTCATTACCGCCCTGTTCTTCAATAATTGATTTTCCAATATTCCAGTAGGCTTCAACCATTGCAAAATTGGCTGTTTGATAGACTTTATTTCTAGCTGAAATTAGAATTTCTTTGATTTCATTATAAAAAGATGCATTCATCTTATCAAAATTACCCTTTCATTTACAAATTATTTATTAATCTTTCTTTTTGAATTAGCAAGGAATGTATTCTGAGAAAACGGTCCCTTGTATGCCTCTTCATCCAAAAAACCGAGAATAACCTTTATCTGTTCCTTGTCATTTGGGATAATAACTTTCTTATTCTCAACCTCAATCGTTATCCCAGCGTCTTTAGCCAATTTTTTGATTTCTGATGCTTTATAATTTACAAGCACATCAGAATCATTAATCATTGCTATTTTTCTCCTTATCCAAGTATTAGCCGTGTTCTTAAATGCCTCTGTATCTTCAAAAGATAATTTATCACTTGTTGTAAATGCTTGAACTTCTTGGTCCGTTGCTGATCTATAATATTCACTCAAATCAAAAATCTGCCGTGCAAAATAGAAAGAAGGAAATTGTAATTCTCCTTCTGTATAATAGCAATCTGCCGTATCAGAAATACTTATGCCAAAATTCTTCTCTCTTCTAAATGTATCTTTGGTGAAAAATAAATTTACCCAACTTGTAGTAATATATTGTTCTTTGCGAAAACGCTGAAAGGCAACTTGAAATCTTTCAGTATCCTCTGTTTCTGTCCTCTTTCCAACAAATATTGCTTTAATTTCATAAAACTCCCCATTTTCTTTTTTATATGCAGGCACACCTAAGGGATCTCTTATTGCATCTTTAATTGCATCTGAAAGTTGAAAATTTTCAATAGCTAAAAATTCGTCATTATGTGGTTTATAACTACCATCGAATGAAATTTTTGTTTTATCAGAAATTAAATCATCCACTGCACTATCAAACGATAAGCAAATTTCCTTTTGCGTGTCTGCATCAACTTCAAGTCTATACAATTCATCCAAGTGATTTCCGTTGGCAATAATTATTATTGAACAATTCTCAAACATTCTATATTTATCTCCTCTCTGCATCTAAAAGCAAAAAATCAAACATTCTATTAACCGTTTTTACATCTTTCGCCTTTCTAATCCTCCTCCGGCTTATCAAAACACATCCTGATATCCCATGTTCACCGCTTACTTGATAAAAATGATATCCTCGCAAAAATAATATTGGATTAGGAATTGCCGTATTGACACATGGTACTGCCATAATCAACACTCCACCTATAATAACGCATATTATCAAATTAAAATCCTTAATTACCAAACTTGCAAACGGAAACATATATGTGATTATATACGTGACAACCCAACTATCATAAGGAGCTATATCATTTGTTCTTATTATTATGGGTGCAAGATGCCTTTTTCCATACGCAAAGGATATCATAAACAATATAATAAGGGCGATTCCTATACATATAACAATACATGGAATATCCATTGTTTTTTTTTGACAATACCAGACCAAAGCAAAAATAAAACATAGAGGTGCCATAGCGGACAGATTATATATAAGTCGTTGTAATATGTTTCCCATATATTTAACCCACTCTCTAATAATTTATTATATCACCTCAAAATGCTTCAACGCATCCTTTATCGCTTCCACTTTCTCCGCCGTTGGATGCTTCCTCGGCTGTTTCAATTCTTCTACCGCATTAGGGGCATCGTACATCGGCAAACCTAAATCTCTTTTTACCTCTGCAATATATGCGGTATGTACTTTGAAGCCGTATTTAGCTTCTATATACTCCTTTATCATTTTGTAGGTCACTCGCTCTTTGGGCTTGTACTCTTCGGCTCTTTTAGCGATATTATCAAGCGGAACTTTTCCCTCACCTTCGCCAAACTCAACTTTTACGTTGATATGTCCCTTTGGCTTTTTGTGGGAAAGCAGTACAACCATCTCCACATGCCCCGTCCGCGGAAACAGATCCACCGGCGTGACCTCCCGTGCCACGTAGCCCTTTTCTTCAAACAGCTTCAAATCCCGCGCAAGCGTCGCCGGGTCGCAGGAAACATAGACCACCCGCTCCGGCGCCATTTGTACGATCGTCCCAATCAGCTGCGCCTCGCAGCCCTTGCGCGGTGGGTCGATCACGATCACATCCGGCTGGACGCCCTCCTGCGCGAGTTGCCGGGCTGCCGCTGCCGCGTCTCCGCAAAAAAAACGCGCATTCGTT
The DNA here is from genome assembly GCA_002320555.1 of Ruminococcaceae bacterium UBA1691. GTDB lineage: Bacteria > Bacillota > Clostridia > Oscillospirales > Acutalibacteraceae > Fimivicinus. Next base: position 6,900 of record DCJV01000062.1, read on the forward strand.
ATCCCGTTGAGCGCAGCATTGCGCTTCGCATCCTCCACCGCCTGAGGCACGATCTCCACGCCGATGACCTGCTTAACTTTTCCTGCCATTGTCAGACCAATCGTCCCCGTGCCGCAGTAGAGGTCGAGCAGCGTTTCCCTCCCCGTCAGCGCGGCGTATTCCGCTGCCTTTTGGTAGAGCCGCTCCGCCTGAGAGCGGTTGACCTGATAGAAGGATAAGGGGGAGATGAAAAAGCGCAGGCCGCACAATTCGTCCACGATTCCGTCTTCGCCCCAGAGCGTCTTGCACCTGGGGCCTAAAACGACATTGGTTCGCGCCAAATTCATATTCAGGATCAGGCTTTTGAGCGCGGGGACCTCACGCAGCAGCTCTCCAACGAGCTGTTCCGGCGCCGGGATTTCATTGCCGTTGACCACCGCACAGGCCATCACCTCGCCTGTCGCCTGCGCCTGGCGCAGATAGATATGGCGCAGCAGACCTTTACCCGTTTCCTCGTTGTAAATCGAAACATCATGATCCGCAATCCAGCATGAAAACGCCCGCAGCGCTCCCTCAAACGCCGGCGGCTGCAGCCTGCATGCGCGGCAGTCCACAATCCGGTGGCTACGCGGCGCAAAAAAGCCGATTTTGAGCGACTGCGCCGACCCACCCACGGGAAACTGCGCCTTATTGCGGTATCCATCCGTCTCATCGGCTGCAAGAATCGGCTGCGGTGTGATATTGAGATGCCCGATCCGGGAGAGTGCGTCCGCCACCTGCTGCTCCTTAAGGCGGCATTCGGCTTCATATGTGATATGCCGCCAGTCGCATCCACCGCACTGCTGAAAAACGGGGCAGTCCGGCTTGACCCGGTCGGGGGAAGGCGTTACGATCTGATGAATCCGCGCCACAGCATAATTCTTCTTCACCTTGATGATATGCGCTGTAATTTGATCGCCCTGCGCCGCATTGGCAACGAATACGGCCAAGCCCTTATCGTGCCCGACGCCGCTCCCCTCAGCCGTCACGCCAGTGATGGCCAAGGGAATCCGATCGTTCTTCTTCAACTGCTTCGGCATGAAAACGCCCTCCATCTATCGGTCTGACCCTTCATACGTTCCGCGAACCGGAATATGCTTTAGTATACCACAGGCAGGCTTCCTCCCGCAACGCAAAAACTGCCCATTAGATGGTTC
>DCJV01000002.1:0-1074 GCA_002320555.1 Ruminococcaceae bacterium UBA1691
AAACTGCGGGATCATAATATTATGCAGGGCGTTTGCGCGCTTCTGCGTCTTTTTGATCGCCTGCGCCAAACGGTAAACGCTGTTTTCAATTTCCGCAAGTTCCGCGGTGAGGTGCTTGACCTCGTCGAAGCAGCGGTAGGCGTCGTCCAGCATGGAATTGGTGGAATGAAGGCCGTAATAAATATCCTCCTTTGTTTCGCCGATCGATACCGTCGGCAGCTCCACGCCCATAACGCTGCGGAAATCAATGGTAAGGCTCTTATCCACAGGGACGGCCTGCGCAAAGGACGAGCACATGCCCAAGGTTACATTCGCCCGCTGCAGGGAAGCATACGCCTTCGTATAGGTGCTGTCGATCCGGTTTTGAACCTCGTTTGCCTGATCGATCATCAGCATCATCTCGCGCACCAGGATGTTGCGCTTTCTGTCCAGCAGGTCATAGCCGAGCTTGGCAAGGTCCAAAGACTTCCGGGTGCTGATTAAATTGCTTTTGGTTGGAAACACCTGGCCAGCCATGGCGGTCACCCCCTAATCAGATATCAGATAACAGATGTCAGACGGCAGACAAAACACAGAATACGGCAGGTGAAATCGGCTGATGGAGTGCAACACGAATTTCTGTGCTCTGACGTCTGAAAGCTGTCATCTGCGATAGTGCTTATCGAGCATTTCCTCATCCACACGGTCAAGCTGCTCACGCGGCAGCATGGAGAGCAGCTCCCAACCGAGATCGAGTGTCTCCTCGATGGTGCGGTTCTCCGTATAGCCCTGATTGATGAATTTCTGCTCGAAGACACGGCCGAATTCCATCAGCTGCTTATCTGCGGCGGAGAGCTCATCCTCGCCGATAACGGAGGCGAGCGCTTTCGCGTCCTGCACTTTCGCGTAAGAAGCGAAAAGCTGGTTGGAAAGCATGCTATGGTCGTCGCGCGTGTAGCCCGCGCCGATGCCATCCTTCATCAAGCGGGACAGCGAAGGCAGCACGCTCACCGGCGGATAAACGCCGCGCGTGTCGAGATCACGGTCGAGCACAATCTGACCCTCCGTGATATAGCCAGTCAGATCGGGAATCGG
>DCJV01000002.1:1155-10983 GCA_002320555.1 Ruminococcaceae bacterium UBA1691
AGATAGCCCGGGAAGCCCTTTCTGCCGGGAATTTCGCCCTTGGAGGAGCTGAATTCGCGCAGCGCTTCGGCATAGGAGGTCATATCCGTGAGGATCACGAGGATATGCATGCCGAGATCGAAGGCCAGGTATTCCGCAGCGGTCAGCGCGCAGCGCGGGGTAAGGATTCTCTCAATGATCGGGTCGTTCGACAGGTTCAGAAACATAACGACGCGGCCCATAACGTTGGCGCTCTCGAAGGAACGGCGGAAATATTCCGCAACGTCGTTTTTCACGCCCATCGCGGCAAAGACGATGGCGAATTCGGAATTGTCTTTGATCGACGCCTGCTGCACGATCTGAACTGCCAGCTCGTTGTGCTTCATGCCGGAGCCGGAGAAAATCGGCAGCTTCTGGCCGCGGATGAGCGTCGCCAGCGCGTCAATGGAGGAAATGCCGGTATTGATATAGTCTCGCGGATAGACACGCGAAACCGGATTGATCGGCGCGCCGTTGACATCCCGGCGGCAGGCCGGATAAACCTCGCCCATACCGTCGATCGGGCGGCCGAGGCCGTCAAATACACGGCCCAGGATCTCTGGAGAAAGCGGCAGCTCCATCGGATGGCCGGACAGGCGCGTACGGGTATTCACCATGGATACGCCGCGCGTCCCCTCGAACACCTGGATGACCACGCGCTTACCGTCGATCTTAACAATCCTGCCCGCGCGCACGCTCCCATCGTCGAGATGCAGCTCCACCATTTCCTCGTTGCTCGCGTTATCCACGTCATCAAGGACGACTAGGGAGCCGTTTATTTCCTTTAATCCAATGTGTTCCAGTACCATATCAAAATGACCACCTTTCCGTAGCTGCCGGGGAACCGGACAATGCGCGGTTTATTTCAAAAAGCCCTTGAGCGCCTGATCGATTTCAGCCTTGTAGCTGTCGAACAGGTCGAGCTTGTCGTTGGGAATATCGTATTTCATCTTGACGAGCTTGTCGAACAGGCCCGTCTGCATGATCTTTGAAATCGGTACCTGACGGGCCACGATCTCCTGGCATTTATGATAGAGATAGAGGATAACCTCCATCATCTTCATCTGCTTCTCCAGCGGGACATAGGTATCCTCCGCATGGAAGGCATTCTGCTGCAGGAACCCGACGCGCACCACGCGGGCAATCTCGATGATCAGCTTCTGATCGTCAGGCAAAACGTCCGCGCCGATCAGCTTGACGATCTCCATCAGCCGGTTCTCCTCGAGCAGGATGCCGCACAGCTCTTCACGGTAAGCCATGAATTCCCTGCCGACATGCTCCTCGTACCAGGGGGAGAGATCGTTGATATATTCGCTGTAGCTATCGTTCCAGTTGATCGCAGGATAATGGCGCGCATAGGCAAGGCTTTTATCCAGTGCCCAGAAGCAGCGGGTAAACCGCTTGGTATTCTGCGTGACGGGCTCTGAAAAATCCGAGCCCTGCGGAGAGACCGCACCAATCACGGTGATGGAACCCTCCTGCCCGCACAGCGTCTCCATATAGCCGGTACGCTCATAGAACTCTGACAGGCGCGATGGCAGATACGCCGGGAAGCCCTCGTCCGCGGGCATTTCCTCCAAACGACCGGAAATTTCTCTCAGGGCTTCTGCCCAACGAGAAGTGGAGTCTGCCATCAGGGCAGTGTGATAGCCCATATCGCGGTAGTATTCCGCAAGGGTGATACCTGTGTAAATCGATGCCTCACGGGCCGCCACAGGCATATTAGAGGTATTGGCAATCAAAACGGTGCGGTCCGTCAGCGGACGGCCCGATTTCGGGTCGACCAGCTCGCTGAATTCGGTCAGCGCCTGCGTCATCTCGTTGCCGCGCTCGCCGCAGCCGACATAGATGATGATATCCGCGTCGCACCACTTGGCAAGCTGGTGCTGCGTCATGGTCTTGCCGGTGCCGAAGCCGCCGGGGATCGCTGCCGCACCGCCCTTCGCGATGGGGAACAGCGTGTCGATCACGCGCTGGCCCGTGATCAGCGGCCGCTGCGCGGGAAGCCTGTTTTTAACCGGGCGTGGCGTCCGGATCGGCCAGTGCTGGCAGAGCGTCAGCTTATGCTCCTGCCCGTCTACATCGCGCAGAACGACGATTTCATCCTCCAGACGGTATTTTCCGTCGGGCTTGACGGAGACAACCTCGCCCGAAAGCGCGGGCGGAACCATCATTTTATGGGTAATCAGCGGCGTTTCTGGGCACTGCGCATAAACCGAACCGCCCCCGAGCCGGTCGCCGGGCTTAACGAGAATCGTCACATCCCATTCTTTGGTAGGATCCAGAGCGGGGACACTCGAACCGCGGCCGATAAACGCGCCGAACTGCTCCTCGATCGTATTCAAGGGCCGTTCGATGCCATCGAAAATGCTCCGAATGATACCGGGGCCAAGCGTTACGCTCATCGGGCCCCCCGTGGACACAACCGGCTCCCCGGGGGTAAGCCCCGTGGTCTCCTCATAGACCTGAATGGTCGTCTGATCCGCATCCAGGCCGATGACCTCACCGACCAGACGGGCATTGCCCACATAAACCATTTCCATCATGCGCAGGGTTGTTGCGCCGCGAATCGTCACAACCGGGCCATTGATGCCGTAAATTATATTTTTATTGGAATCGGACACTTCTGCTCACCTCCGGCGCATTTATTGTTCCAGCGTTAGTCCTGAATGCTCCAAAAACCAGCCGTGCTGGTCTTGCAGCCTGCTGTCAAGCGTATCGTCTGCAAGAAGGCCCTTTGCCTCGCAGGAGGCCTTCAGGCCGCCGATCCGAATGGAAGCATCCGCGCGCACCTCGCAATCGCGGTCAAGCACTGCGCGCAGTGCGTCCGCATAGCCCAGATCTGCCTCGCGCACAGAAAGGACGACCGCTTCCCCCTGCGGCAAAAGCGCAGCACAGCGCACAGCGCTATCGGAGAGAAACCGTTGGTATTCCGGCTTGCCAGTAAATTCAGAGAGCGCCTTTGCAGCATCAGAGAAAATCTGATCGGCAATCTCTGTGCGCCGAGCCGCAAGAGCGGCGCGCAAATCCGCCTCTTCCCTGGCAACCCTCTGATTGAGAGCCACGCGCCGCTTATACAGCTCCCTGCTGATCAACTGCTGCGCCTGTGTCTGCGCATCAGCTCTGGCACGTTCAAGCGCCTCTTCATTCGCCTTGTCTACCTGCGCCTCGATTTGCCTGCGGCGCTCCTGGGCATCTTTATCAATCGCATCCAGGAATTTTGCGATTCGTTCATCTTGTTCGAGCATGTGCCTCACCTCAAATCTTCACGCCGATCGCTTCACGTACGTATCGGGTAATGGAATCCTTTGCTCGGCCGGAGCCATGCCGGTCGGGTATCTCCACGATCAGCGGCCGGTCGCAACTCTGCTTGATCTTCGATATCTGCTCCGGGCACAGCTTTACCAGCAGCTCCGTAATCAGTACAATACCGACGTCCTCTGCTGCCATAGCGGTATTCAGCGCTTTTTCGACGCTTTCCGGATCGTGGACAACCTCGCCCTCAATCCCCGCTAAGCGCATGCCGGTCAGGGTATCCATATTATCGCTGATCAAATAAAAGCGCATAAAACTCCCACCCAGTCAAATCTCAAATGGCTCCCGCTTAGCTAAACAGCATCAGCAGGGCGATAACCAAACCGTAAATGGCGATTGCTTCGCCCAATGCGACGAACAGCATGGATTTTGCAAAGGATTTCGGATCTTCGCTCGTCGCTGCGATTGCGGCAGGCGCACCGGAACCGACCGCGATACCACCGCCAATACCGGCAAGGCCAACAGCGAGGCCAGCGGCGATCATCGTAAGGCCCTTGGAATTATCCGCTTGAGCGGCGTTGGCATCCGCATTTACGGCCTGCTGCGTCTGAGCCGGCTGGGAGGGCTGCTGCGCATCATTCACGGCGGAGGCGCCGAACGCGAGCGCAGACATGAGCACAACGAGCACGAGCAACGTAGCGATATGGGAAACCATAGCCTTCTTCATCGGAACACCCTGCGCCCTCTTATGAAACAGGGAATAAAAAGAAGCTAACAGCACAACAATCGGAACGATGGCAAGCATAGCATACAGAAACGTGGACATAATCGTTACCTCCAAAATGCAATTGTTTTTTCAATTTATCTAGAACTGACGCCCTGCGTCATTGAGCGGACTCAGATACATGGTGCAGGTGAACCGGCTCGAAGGAACGCCCCTCGCCTGCATAGCAACGGCTGAAGAGCTCGTAGAACTCAAGCCTCATGACCTGAATTGAGGTAAACAGCGCCTCCAGGCACATGACGAAGATATTGCCCAACACGACGACGATCAAATTGACGACCGTGCTGCTCGTAAGACCCGCGATGGCAAACACCGCAGTCATCATACCGGCATGCACCAGGACGAACGCGCCGATCCGCAAAAAGGAAATGGTGTTGCTGAAGAAGGACAGAATATATTCAAACAGCTCAAAGAAATTCTCCAGGATATAATCGGTAACGCTCTCCGGCTTCCAGTCCGGATGATGGTCGATCAGGCCGATAATAATTTCCTTAAAGAACAGGATGACGGCGGAAATACCGATCAGGATGCCGAGAACCGAATTGGGTACGACAGCCGAGCCTGTCATGAAATTATAGACAAAGCACACGCCGGACAGATACATTACGATTCCCGTCAGCCCACTCTGGCTAAACAGTGCCTCTCCGAACTGCTTATGCTTGAGGCAGCCATAGATATTAATCAGCATCGTAAAGACCAGAAGCACAACGCCGATGGCGATGGAAACGAGCAGTAGCCCTGTGATCGACTCCATGATATCGACCGGCTTGCCCGAAAGGCCGATCGCATGGTATAGCGGGTCGAACCAGGTTTCATACCCGAAGCACTCGCCGTAAACCAAGCCAAACACACAGGCGGACACGCCGCAGGGGATGAGGATCTTGCCAATCTGCATCCCCTTGAGCTTCCACATCAGGAAGCCCGCAATCCCAAGCACGATGCCCTGACCAAAATCGCCGAACATGATGCCGAACATCACCGTATAGGTGATTGCGACAAAGGTGGTCACGTCGATATCCTTTCCAGACGGAAGGCCGAACATGCCAACCAGATATTCAAACGGGCGGAAGATCCGGGGGTTTTTCAATTTGACGGGCGGAATCGTCTTTCCCACCTCGTCGGTATCGTTGATCTCATAGGTGACCTTTCTAAACTTTTTCGCATGTTTCTCAAAGGTCTTGACCGAATCCTCCGCAAGCCAACCCACGTAGAAGAAAGAGTCCCCATGGCGGGCCGCATAACGGCGCAGGTTGAACAGGCCGCTGAACCATTTCAGATGCGTATAAATCCAATTGCAGTGATCGGCCTCTTCATTCCAGTACGCGGCAATCTTTCGGTCGAGCTCTCCAATCTGCTCATTGAGCAGGTTAATATTCTTCTGAATCTCTTCAATGATGTGTTCCGGCGTGCCGACCGCTCCCGGAATCCGAAGCCGCTCGAAATAAAGGCTCGCAAAATTGCGGTCCACTTCTTCGATCTGCTCGCGCGGGGCAAAATATACGCCCCAGTCCTCCTGCGCATCGCTCGAGCACGGGATGAACACCATATAGGGATTGTCCGCATAGGCGATCAGCTTTTGTGTGGATTCCTTCGGCATATGACCGAACCGAACTTTAATGAATTCGCAGGCGAACAAATCGTCCAGATTAATGTCCAGACCAGTAAAATGCTGAAACTGTGTGATCGCATTTTCACAGGTCGCAAGCTGGTCGGTGAGCACCTTGCGCTCATCATGCAGCTTGCTCATGCGGCTTCCGAGCTGACGGATGAAGGATTCCGTCTCCTCATCGGTCACCGGCTTCGGAATCTTTTCCACCTCGTGCAGATGAATGCCGGACGAAGCGGCCAACTCCTCAATCTTCTGCAGCATCGGCGCATATGGGTTTTCCTCCACAAGCTGGGTGTAGCCCATCGAATCCGACATATACTGCATGGCCTGTTCCGGCTGGAACGTGCCGTCCACACAGCAGGAACCGAGGAATGCATCCAGCTCGCTGAGCAAGCCGATGACCTTAACAAATTTCATATTTGCGATTGCCATATCTGTGACCCTTCCTTTCGCAGAAGTGGGGAGTTTCGCACGGTTTTGCAAGGCGGAAACTCAGATTTTCGCTTAGCACGCGGAAAACGCCTGTTTGAAAAATGCATTTTCAAACCTTCCCCTCGCTCCCCTAATCTCCCACGCCGATAAGCATCCGACTGATTTCCTCTGCCGGAACCTGATAGCGGATGCCTTCGATGATATGCGTAATATTATTAACCTCATTCTCCGCGAGGAACATAAAGCTGAGCATTACCACGCTCGGATTGGTGGAGAAGCGCAGATCCTTCAGGCAACGGCCATATTGCAGCTTCTGCGCAGAATCCTCAATATAGGAAAACTCCTTCTGGAATTTGCGCCCGTATGGCGTTGCGTCCAGCAGCTTTACCATCTCGGCGGCGCTTTGCGCCTCAATGAGCATCTCAAACTGACGCTTGCGCAGCCCACTAATCGGGCCAATCATCACGGAGCGCCGGATTTGTTCGGGAGAATGGTTTCCCATCCGCTTGAGCCGGTAGATATTGACGATCGCCTCCATATCCAGCTGCAGGCCGATCGCACGCAGCACTTCCTTGCGGTGCTTGCCCTTGAAGCCTTTTTCGATCAACTCTTCCAGCCGGTCGTAGAGATAGCGCTGGAAGACCGCCTCCATGTCGAGAAAATCGATCTCTGACGGCGCTTTGCGAGCGAACAAATGCATCATGTCATAGTAAGGCGACCCTTCCAGGGCCGCGAGCAAGCTGTCAAAGGAATTGACCGATGCAAGCTCATACAGATCCAGCTTTGTGTGCTGGTTAAAGAACGCCGGCATGGCAAACAGGTAATCGCCCGGATGCCCGGTGCTCAGGAAGCGGGCGCAGGATAAGATCTGGTCGATATCGCTGCGCACGATAAAATATTGATAGAAATCCTGCCCAATGGACATCTCATACCGGCACAGCGACGCGTATTGATCGAAGACCCGCTTTTTGAGCATCGTCTCAAGCTGCCCGCGATGGATATCTGTGGCGGTCGTCCCTTCGAACATATCCGCATAAGCTGTCCGGTTTTTTAAATAGTTGGCTACCTCATTGACGCTGTGGCAATTGAGCAGCTCCGTATAATTGCGCTCTGTCAGCCTACGGCCGTACATGGCGCGCGACTTTGCCAAAATCGCATTGGAAGACACGGTTGTAAGCATAAAATGGTTCACCCTTTCTCCGCGCCTGGATTGATTTATTTCAGGAAGGCCCCGCGCAGCCAAGGAAGCGGTGCCCACAGGCATCCGCAAAGCAATACATATATACAAAAGAAAAGCGCTTTTTCAGAAGAATGAACGCTGCCTTCTCCCGAAACACCGTTACGCAAAGCCAACAAAATACAGCCCGCTGCACGGACTGCCATGTCTTTTGTTTTATGCCTCCAGCACACGGCGTACAATCTCCTGTACCCACTGTGTGCTCCTTTCTTTGTATAAAGCTTCCATTTTCTGCACGGCGGCATCATTGCCAGACTTAGCTTCATCCAGCTTTTTCTTGGCCTCCTGCTCCTCCCCACGGGCAAGCTCGTCGATTTCCACCCTTGCCTGCTTCAGACGCTCGGAAAGCAGCCTTTTTTCTTTGAGCTCCAGCTCTTCCTGCGCCTTGCGCTGATAGGCTTCCGCTTCTTCTGTCCGCTTGCGCGCCTGCTTATCCATTTCAATAATGGTCTCGACCATCTTATCCAAATCGGTCACCCCTTCCGGCAACACTAGTTATGACATTTAGAAAGGGCCCGGCGCCTGGCGCCGTCCCTTTGACGGTCTTTATTATAGCACTCTGAATTGAAAAAACAAGGGTAAAAAGCATAACAATAGCCTGTAATTTTCAGGGAATATGGTGCAAAATTCTGTCGTACGGTGCTTCCTGCTTTTCTATTATTGTATAGGAGCAAACCTGCCTGAATCCCGAAAAAGAAACGCTCTTCCAGCAAAAAAGTCAAAAACTGCTTGCATTTATCTGCAAGACCTGCTAATATAGTTCTGTTATTCTGTATCTGTCTAGTAAAAAGGAGGTGCGACACATGGCGAAATGTGAATTTTGCGGCAAAGATGTGTCTTTTGGTATTCAGGTTTCTCACTCCCACAGGCGCTCCAACAGAACTTGGAAGCCCAACATCAAGCGTGTCAAAGCAATCGTGAATGGTTCCCCGCGCAGGGTATATGCCTGCACGCGCTGCCTGCGTTCCGGCAAGGTGACGCGCGCGGTGTGAGGTTAGATGCCAGACGTTAGACATCCGATGTCAGACGAGAAAGAGGGAGGCCGGGTGGCCTTCCTTTTTATTTTTGTATACAAATCGGGCGGCGAGAATGATCTCACCGCCCGATTTGTATCGGTATCATACAGATCTTTAAGCTAGTGAAAATCCCCCTACCGTCCTTCTTTCCGACGGCAGGGGGATTTTTCTACCTAACGCCTTGACAACCCGCATAAACCGGCGTATACTTTAGCACATAAAACCGCTAAATTGAAAGGACTTGTGATAGATGGTAGTCATCCTCAAACAAAACGCAGATAAACAGCAGATCAGCACCCTCTTAAAAGCCGTGGAAGCGCTCGGCCTCAAAACCAACTACAGCGAAGGCCAGGAGACGACTGTGGTCGGACTGGTGGGAGACACTTCCCGTGTGGATATCGACGCGCTCAAGGCCAACGAGATCGTCGAGGACGTCAAGCGGATTTCCGAGCCGTATAAAAAGGCCAATCGCCGGTTCCATCCGGCGGACACCATTGTGCAGGTGGGAAATGTTAACATCGGCGAGGGCTTCTTCAACGTGATTGCCGGCCCCTGCTCGATTGAGAGCGAGGAACAGCTCTGCACGATCGCGCAGGATGTCAAAAAGAGCGGTGCAACGCTCCTGCGCGGCGGCGCGTTCAAGCCCCGCACCTCCCCCTATTCCTTCCAGGGCCTAGAGACAGACGGGCTGAAGCTGTTGCTGGAGGCCAAACGGCTCACCGGCCTGCCGATCGTGACGGAGATCATGGGGCAGGATCAGATTGATGATTTTGAGGATGTAGACATCATTCAGGTCGGCGCGCGCAACATGCAAAATTTCCGCCTGCTCAAGGCGCTCGGCCAGCTTCGCAAGCCGATCCTCTTAAAGCGCGGCCTTGCCAATACGATTGAGGAATTTTTGATGAGCGCGGAATACATCATGGCGGGCGGCAATGAAAACGTGATCCTCTGCGAGCGCGGCATCCGCACCTTTGAGACGATGGTGCGCAACACGCTTGATATCTCCGCCGTCCCCCTTTTAAAGCAGCAGTCCCACCTGCCGGTTATCATTGATCCGAGCCATGCGGCGGGCATTGCATGGATGGTGAAGCCGCTGGCGAAGGCCGCCGTTGCGGCGGGTGCGGACGGACTGATGATCGAGGTACACAACGATCCAAAGAACGCGTTGTGCGACGGCGCACAGTCGCTGACACCGGCGCAGTTTACTGAATTGATGGAGGATGTGAAGAAAAGAGCGGCGTTTGAGGGGAAGAAAATGGAGTAACCCCTTGGTTTAGCTTTGCTATCTCCCCTCCCCTTTCGATCATTCTTTGCAATTGTGAGTCCCTGCGTAAGGCATGGTTGCGCAGGGACCTTTTCTTTACGGTGTACATGCCGCACGGGACGAATTTTAGTCTCATGCGTATTTTACCGGTATGACTGCATGTTTATTGCTCGTTTTGAATCACGAATCAGGAAATTGGAACGCGCTCAGGCC
>DCJV01000077.1 GCA_002320555.1 Ruminococcaceae bacterium UBA1691
AGCACACGCTTTGCGGAAAAAGCTTTTTTGGTTTTTGCCATAGAGTGAAAACACCTCTTTCTGAGTCAAAATCGGTTTGCCATATGGACAAAACCATGCCGGGATGCCGGAGCGCCCCGGCATGGCTTTTTATTTGGAGGGATTCACAAAATATTGAGAAGTTTGCTCCTTATGCCCACTCGAGCGCGCCGATCGCGTCGAAGATCGCCATTGCGGCGGCGTCGACTTCCTCCTGCCGGTCGGAGGTGGGCTTTTCATTCAGCAGCGCTTGCGCTGCCGCCTTTGCAGCTTCAACGCCGGAGAAGTCCACATAGTCGGCCGGATAGTAAAGATGTACCATATCGATCGCCAGTTCAAGCATCGAGGTATCCGCATAAGAAACATTTGCCTTTTGAAGGCCGGCAATCGCGTCCAGAACCGCCTGCGCATAGGACTGAACCTGGGCCTGCCAGTCGCCGTCCGCGCGGGTGATGGTGTTCTTCGCCGCCTGTGCAGCTTCGACCGCCTCGTTCACAGCTGCGACGGATTCGTCCGTATAATTATGGAGATCCTTCGGGACTGCGGCGATGGCATTGTCGATCGCCGTGAAATCAGCCGGAGCAAGCGTCAGCTTCTCGATCGCGGCGGTGATATTCTGGGCGAGTTTGTCGATCGCGCCCTGGTCGCGGATGTCATAGGAGCCGGCAAGGAAGGAGTCCGCTGCAGCGATAGCTTCTTTCACAGCGAAGAAGTCCACATAGTCGGCAGCATTCATCATCTTTGCCTGATAGAGAACTGTATTGAGCCCGGAAATGTCAGCCGGGAGATAGGTCAGCACTGCGATCGCATCGTTGAGAGCAGAGGCAGCCGCGTCAACCTTCCTCTGGTTGGCTGAGGTGAGCTCATAGTTTGCAGCCAATTCCGCTTTGGCGGTGCCATAAGCGGCCTTTGCCTTGGCGAAATCCGCGGTGTTGTAGTTGGATGCATCCAGCTTCTCGAAGGCGGCAATTGCAGCCTGCAGGGCGGAGGTATCAACGGTGACCTTCGACTGCGCCACGACGAACATGCCGACGTGATCTGTGCTGAAGTTGAAGGAGCCGTTCTCCAGAATGGCTTCCACCGGAGTCATCGTGCCGTCTGCCGAGAAGCTGTAAACAGCGGTGTTTGCAGCAAACTGCGGGATCGTGACCTTGACAGCCTTCGTGGGCACAACAACGGAACCACCGGAAGTCAGGCCGATGTCATACAGACGGAAGGCCTTGTATTCCTTAGCAAGGATGGCATCATAGACATCACCGCTGACGATTGTGCGAACCGTCATCACCGTGTCAAGCGGAAGAACGCCGCTGTCTGCACGAAGGGTGATACCGGTTGCGCCATCCTCAAAGAGGAAGTCGTTCTTCAGAACGCTCAGCTGTGCTTCCGCAGCCGTCAGGATGTCAAGCTTCTCCACCAGACGCTTCTGGTCGGAGGTAAGCGTGTTGTAAGCTTCCCTCGCGGCGGCAATCTGCTCTTCTTTTTCGAGCGTTACTTCGCCGATGGCCGCGATCAGCTCATCCACAGCCTTAGCCGCTTTTTCGTCAGCCGCCTGCTTCTTCAGGGCGGCGAGCGTGTTTTCCGCATTGGTCAGAACGGTGAGGTTGTTCACCAGTGCCTGCTGTGCGGGTGTAAGCTTAGTGTAAGCAGCGCGGGCCTCCTGAATGGCGGCTTCGCTTTCTAGCGTGACGGCGCCGATTGCGGAGATTTGATCCATAACAGCCTGCGCGGCGGCCTGATTTGCAGCCTCTCCTTGGACGAGAGCGTCATAAGCGGCGCGTGCGGCGGTCAGGGTCTCATAGTTGGTAACGAGCGCCTGCTGAGACTCCGTCAGGGCGGCGTAGGCTGCCTCGGCGGCTTCGATCTGGCGCTTGCTTTCGAGGGTGACCTTGCCGATGGCGTTGATCTGAGCGATCACGGGCTCGGCTGCTAATGCGTCTTCTGCGGCGGCTTTCAGCTCCGCATAGCGCGCTTCGGCAGCGGTCAGAGCCTCATAGTTGCTTACGCTTGGCCTGAGTGCCTCATCGAGATTGTTGTATGCCGCGCGGGCGACATCGATCTTTGCCTTGCTGGCAGAGGTATAGCTGACTTCGCCGATTGCTGCGATCTTGTCTTCAACAGACTTGATGACGGCGGCATTTTCTTTCGCGAGGATCAGCGCAGCTTCCGCATCCACAAGGGTCTGATAGTTGGTCACCTGCTTCTGCTGGCGGACGGTCAGTTCACCATAGGCGGCGCGTGCATCCTGGATGGCTGCTTCGCTGTCTACAGTCACTTTACCGATGGCCGCAATCTTTTTGACGACAGCGTCAACCGCTGCGTCAAAGTGCTCAAGCGCATAAATCTTTGCAACTGCCGCATTGAGCTTTGCAACGGTTTCAGAGCTGAGATTCGCCTTGATCTCCGCATAGAACTGATCGTACTCAGACTGGAGCGCATATACCTGCTGCGCATTGTCCAGGGTGAGAGCGTCGACGGCTGGCAAGGCGTTGACCTTTTCAGTGAATTTATTGGCAACCGCTTTGTAAAATTCTGCGTTTGCCAGTTCCTTGAGCTTGTCGAGCTGCGTAACAGCTGCGGTGGAATTCGTAGCGGGGACGAGCTCCTTATTGACTGTGGCAAGCTGCTCGGATGTGAAGCGGCCCGCAGCGTTGAGCGCATCGCGTACCGCATTCCAATCGGCGGCGTTGAGAGAAGCAACGTCGTTGTTGGGGACGAGCTGGTTGAGATACGAACCAAGCTCGTCGAGCGTGACCGTGCGGGCGACATAAACGCCCGACTGACCCTGTGCGAAGATGTTCGTGCCGATCAGATCGCCTACGCCGAACTCAAAGAGCAGGTTGACGACGCCCTCGGCATTGCTCTTCAAATTCTGGGTGAAGCGGGCAGGCGTCTGCTTGGTGCTCGCGTCGTTCGGGCCGCCCAGAATCAGGTCGTTGACGATAGGACGGGCGATTTCGCTGATTTTTTTGCCGTTCGGCAGGGTGATCGCGCCGTCTAGAATGCCCCACAGGTCAAGTCTGTACGTGTAGATGCCGGAGGTCAAGTTATAGGGGCCTGCCAGCATGGGGCGAAGATGTACGCTGATCGTCAGCGAACCCAGGTATTTTTTGGAGAACTTCAGATCGAGAACCTCATTGAGGAGATTGACCAGATTCGTAGAATTGAAGTTGTCCGCGAAAGACTGGATCACGCCTACGAGCAGATCAGGCTCCTGATTGCGCAGAGCGCTGA
Organism: Ruminococcaceae bacterium UBA1691; assembly: GCA_002320555.1. GTDB lineage: Bacteria > Bacillota > Clostridia > Oscillospirales > Acutalibacteraceae > Fimivicinus. The sequence continues at coordinate 3,250 of DCJV01000077.1, forward strand.
AGAAGCCCTCCACAGAAGCCGGCGTCTTTCCATCGCCTTTCTGAATGGTGATGAAGACATCCGTCAGGAATGCATAAAAGCTCTGGCCATTGAAATCCATCGCTTCCAGCGCGTTGCGCACGTCGGTGATGACGTTGTGCAGCTTAGTGGAATTGCCAAGGATGTCGAACAGAGGGGCGACGTATTGATCCGCCAGATTGTTTTTGACGTCCTGGACAGTGCTCTTCAGAAGATTGAAGAGCGCGGCCATATCTGGAAGCAGTGCGGCGAGATCCAGCCCTTTGACCAGATTTACCACATTCGGCTTGATGGCCGGGATCAGGTGCGCGATGACCTTTTCAGCAACCTCGATCGCATAATCCACTTCATTGGGCATCTGCTTTTCGAGCGCTGCGTGGGCGGCCTGCTCCACATTGTCAACGCCAGCGGCGGACGCGATCATGTCGGTTTTAAACTCCGCGCGCTGCTCCTTCATGCCGGCGGACGCCTTGGACAGCGTCGTGTACCGGACGGAAGAGGAAGCGTTGACCAGAGAGCCGGACATCACGTCATACATCTGCGCGCCGTTGGTCGTGGTCATGCCGCTGATGCTCAGTGTGCCCGCATGGCCGGTGAAGAGATACTTCACGCCGGCGTCCGCAAGAGCACCCGCGTTTGAGAGGATGTAGGTCCTGTCTACAAGACCGAGGCTGGCGGCCGCCTGATCGGGATCGTTGGTATAAATCTTGGTTTTACCGCCAAGATCGATTTCCAATCCCGCCAGCGTGTGGAGCAGATCGATGAACGTTCTGTCCACGCTGCCGCGTGTAACTGCCGGATGGTGAGATGCGGCAAACACTGTATTACCGCTGGCGGCTTCAGCTTTTGCCTTGTCGACCACCCACTGGGGCATCTGGCCCTGGCCGTCCGCCGCGACAGAATCGCTCATGACGACCTTGAAGCCGTTGCCCAGGTCTGCGACATAGGAAGCGGAATTGGGATCCTGCTGGGCCTCACTGTAGCCGAAGTCCTTATAAAGATCCTCAAATACTGCTTTCGATACCGCAGTCGTCGTTCCACCCTCGCGGACGTCATGCTCTCCGGGGATAACGTAGACTGGGATGCCTTCCGCTTTGATTTCCGCGAGCTTGCTTGCCACATACTGGTGGGAAGTTTTGCTGCCGTTGTTGGTGAGATCACCAGTCACGAGCAGCACGTCCGCATTGCTTGCCTTGATCTTTTCGATCGCGGCGTCAAGCAGCGCGGCGCTCTTGGAAAGCAAAAGGCCATCTTTGTCTGCCGCTCCCGCCTGATAGCGGATGTCAGAGATGGTGGCGACTTTGATTGTGCTGGCCTGCTCTGCGCCGGCGATGAATGCAGCCTGTACGCTTACAAGCAGCATCATGACGGCGAGAACAGTGCTCAGCAGCCGTTTGCATTTCTTCAAATTTTTACACCTCCAAAATAATATATTTTGATTTAGGCGTGTATACGCCTTGGGCGCGCCTTTTCTTTTTTCACGGTGCACGCGGGCCGGGAAAGGAATAAATTGGTAAAATAGCAAAATGCCCGAAAAGTTTTCACATCCAGACTATCCTTATATGAAAATAGTGGTCCTTCAAGCAAATCGTAAACTAAAATGGACATATTGTCAATTATTTTGAAGAAAAAAATTCGCTTTGTGGAATCTATATAATTAGATCGAATTATTTTTAGATATTATAACAAACAAATTGGATGCTTTGATAGAAGTCTCCCCTATGTATTAATCGTGCAAGGATTATTTAGAACGAACCTCCGCCGCATAAGCGGTATCCGATACCGGAAAAAAGGTGGAGAGATTGGATAGATGGATATATTAATATGAAAAGCATTTCGCCTTTTGCAATGGCAAAACGCAGCTCCCGACACATCAAACATAAAAACGAAGAATATTTTGCGGATTGACATGGATATCCCCTTGACAGACAGGCGGGCGTTTAGTATAATAAGTTTCGCTGTAAAGAAAATAGCTTTACATAATCCTCTTTCCGGCTGTGGATGCTACGCAGAAAGGGGATGGATGATTTTACGGCAAGGGGAGGCGGAGATGTGGCGAAGGATCTAGGAATCACGATTTTGCTTGATTTTTATGGGGACATGCTCACGGAAAAGCAGCGGGATTTTCTTGGCTACTATTATAATGACGACCTTTCCCTGTCCGAAATCGCGGAAAACGAGGGCATCACCCGGCAGGGTGTACGCGATTCGATCAAGCGCGCGGAGGCGCAGTTGTTTGATATGGAGGAGCGGCTGGGGCTTGCCCGCCGCTTTCATGAAATGCGCAAAGGCCTCGACGAGATTGTTGAATGCGCGAATGCGATCAGCGAATATAACATGCGGTATGGCCTTTCCCGCGAAATCAACGATACAACTGTGAAGATCAAGGCGATTGCACAGTCCTTGTGCGAAGTGTAAAGGGAGTGATCATTTGGCTTTTGAAGGCCTTTCCGATAAGCTTGAAGCCGCGTTTAAAAAGCTGCGCGGCAAGGGCAAGCTTAGTGAGACAGATGTGCGCAGTGCCATGCGCGAAGTGCGTCTTGCGCTTTTGGAGGCGGACGTCAACTATAAGGTGGCCCGTGATTTTACCGCTAAGGTAACAGAGCGCGCGATCGGCGCGCAGGTGATGGAGAGCCTGACACCCGGGCAGATGGTGGTCAAGATCGTCAATGAAGAGCTCACTGAGCTGATGGGCGGTACGCGCAGCCGCCTTGCGAGCGCATCGCATCCGCCGACCGTCGTCATGATGTGCGGCCTGCAGGGCGTTGGCAAGACGACCTATTGCGCAAAGCTCGGCCTGATGCTCAAAAATCAGGGGAACCGTCCTCTGCTTGTGGCCTGCGATATTTACCGCCCTGCGGCGATCAAGCAGCTGCAGGTTGTGGGTGAAAAGGCGGGTGTCCCTGTATTTGAAAAAGGAACAGCAGACCCGGTGGAGATTGCGCGGGATGCGATCAAGCTCGCAAGGGATCAGGGCTATGACTATGTCCTGCTCGATACGGCCGGCCGTCTGCATATCGATGAGGAGCTCATGGATGAGCTCAAGCGCGTTAAGGCGGAGATCAAGCCCCATGAGATTCTGCTGCTGATCGACGCAATGACCGGTCAGGACGCCGTCAATGTGGCCACCGCCTTCAATGAGGCGCTCGGCGTTGACGGCCTTGTGCTGACCAAGCTCGACGGCGATACCCGCGGCGGTGCAGCGCTCTCAGCACGCGCGGTCACGGGGAAGCCGATCAAATTCATCGGCACGGGCGAAAAGCTTGGCGACCTTGATGCGTTCCATCCGGACCGGATGGCCTCGCGTATCCTCGGCATGGGGGATGTGCTTTCCTTAATCGAGAAAGCGGAGACGACGCTCGATGAGAAAAAGGCGATGGAGCTTGAGGCGAAGCTTCGAAAGAATAAATTCGACTTGAATGATTTGCTCAACCAGCTTCGTGAGATGAAGAAGATGGGAAATCTCAAGGAGATGCTGGCGATGCTGCCCGGGGTCGGGAAGCAATTGAATGATGTGGAGATCGACGAGCGGCAATTCGACCGCACGCAGGCGATCATCCTTTCCATGACGCCGGCGGAGCGCGAAAAGCCGGATCTGATCAATCCCTCGCGCAAGCGGCGCATTGCAGCCGGCTGTGGGATGCAGGTGGAGGATGTCAACCGCCTTTTAAAACAATACCGCGATATGCAGAGAATGTTCAAGCAGTTCAGCGGCAAAGGCATGCGCAAGAAGATGCGCCGCATGGGGCAGCTTCCGCCCGGTATGGGCGGCGGCCTATTTTAAATTCGCTTTCAGCACGTCGGCCCTTCGCCCCAAACGGCAGGTGAAAACGTGATGAATAAAATAAATTACTTTTATTTTCTGGAGGAATGCAGTTATGGCAGTTAAAATCAGACTGCGCCGCATGGGCGCAAAGAAGGCACCGTTTTACCGCATCGTGGTTGCGGATTCCCGCTATCCCCGCGACGGCCGCTTCATTGAGGAGATCGGCTATTACAATCCGCTGCAGGATCCGCCCGTAGTGAAGATCGATGCGGAGAAGGCGGCAAAATGGATCGCCAACGGCGCACAGCCGACCGATACCGTCAAAGCGATCTTCAAGAAGAACGATATCATCAAATAACTGCCCATTGATTAGGAGGGCTTCATTTTGAAGGAGTTACTGATCACAATCGCACAGGGCCTTGTAGAAGATCCGTCTGCCGTTTCCGTCGATGTGGACGCCCCGGATGAAGAGGGGACAGTCGTTTATCACCTTCATGTCGCGCAGCCGGACATGGGCCGCGTAATCGGCAAGCAGGGGCGGATCGCAAAGGCAATCCGTACGGTGATGAAATCCGTCGCGACCCGTGCGAATGAAAAAATTCGTGTGGATATCGACTGAATATCCTTACATGTTGCAAAAAGCGCTCCCGGACAAACGTTCGGGAGCGCTTCAGCTTGTCGAAAAAGGGATATCGTTGCATCAGAACCATTTCGTAAGATTTCTGCGTTACGCTTGCTTTTTTGATTGCCCTGACAAGGAAAGAGAAAATTGGTCCGCGCTCAGGCCGC
>DCJV01000131.1 GCA_002320555.1 Ruminococcaceae bacterium UBA1691
TTTGTGCGTCCCGCCGAACGGATTCGGTCGTGGCTCCATCTTTCCGCTGCCGAAGTGCCGTGCAAAACGGCCCCTTTTGCTTCCTTTTCCGGCCGAACGGAAAAGGATGGGCCCGCGCGGCCTGAGCGCATTCTAATTCTTCTTTCCTTGTCAAGGCAATAGAAAGCTTGATTCTTCCATAGGGATAATAATGATGCGGATTTTCCCAAATGCCATACAGCAAGGGAAAATCCGCTTTCATCTTTTGTATCGTTACCGATCCGGCCCCCATCGGTCCGCGTCCTCATTCCAGCCCTCTGGAGAATAGGCGGATGAGTTCTGCCACTTTGGAGAAGCCGAATTCTGCTCCCAGTACGGCGGCTGGTTTTCCGCGCTTGTATAGGGAGAAAATGTGCTCTCCGGAACGATGCCGAATTCCCAGGGAGAGGCTATCCCGCGGTCGAGCGCGTTCTGGCGCAGCAGCTCGTAATACATCGCCTGCGTCGTGTAGAGATACGGATGCACATAAAGATAAGCGATGCCGAAGGTGATCACCCCCAGCAGGTACCAGCCCAGGAAGCTCAGCTCCATCATCAACAGACTTCCCTTATGGCCCTTTGTGATCCGTTTGCTCAGATTGATCGCCTGCGTGGAGGTAAGAGAAGGATTGTCATGCTGGATAAACGCCGTCATAGAATAGGAAAGCGATTTGACGATACCGGGGATAATCAATAGCATCGTCCACAGCACCGTATAGATTCTACACAGCAGCATCGTGCAGAAATAGCGCCCATAATGCGCCGCAGCCTCTTCGTATACGCTGCCAAAGCCCGGCCCTTTCCCGCGCAGGCTGCTCAGATAATACCCGCCGATCGAAATCTCCAGCGGAAGCAGCAGCAGGATAATCAGGGACATCATATTCCACGATACGTTGATGAACTGCGTCTGATAGAGTGCATTAAAGGTATTGCGCAGCTGTACATAGGTAGAGGTGCCAAAATTGATATAATTGACGGCTTCGAGCACGATGCCGGCTAAAAACAAATGCACCCATTGGCCGTTTGCAATAAACTGCCGGGCGTTGGCCTTAATGGCCTTACGGTTCAGTGCCAAGAGGAACCCTCCCGCGTGGAATTCTGTGTGCATAGCGCACGTATCAGATCTTTACACACGAAAGTATAGCATCAATTTGATGGGGAAAAGTTGATGAACTGTAAACAAATTTCGAAGTTTGCACAGGAATTTCTGTTATACTATCTAAAATCAATATTCGTAGAAATGAAAAGCAGTAGATTGATCTAAATTTCAGCGTCTCGTGCGATGGTACGGGGCGCCTGATTGAGCGCCTGACGCGCAAATACGGCGCGTGATTGCTGGTAATAGGGGTAGACATAAAAAACGGGAAACAAAAAAACACAGGACAAAAGCCACGGTGTAAAGCTCAGGACAAAGGCGGCCGCCCGCCCCATCTGGCCATCCATAACCCGCGCGCTTTCCCGGATCACAGCCGATGCAGACGCTTTCCCGGACTCGTCAAGCAGATAATACGTTAGCAGATAACGGCGGGTGATCAACAGATAAAAAAACAGGCCCACCACAAGGAAGACAACGCCCGCCGCACAGGGGATCAAAAAAAGAAGCGCCTCGCTTCCCTTGATCAGCTTATACCAGGCGATTCCCAGCAAAACCGCTCCCGGCGCGCAGAAGAGAAGCGCCCAGCACAGCTTCCGGGCAAACAGAGAAAGCCACAGCCACACCGCCTGCATCGCCCGGCGTGCGGGCCGAAACGGGGAAAACAGCGTGCCCGCGCCATTGTGCCTGCCCTTTCTCCCGCTCTGGCGCCAAAACCAGGCCATCCGTCCCGCTTTCAGCGGCGCGGCAAGCAATACAGAGGAAACCAGCGCGATCAGGGAAAGCACAAAAATCAGAATGAGCGCCGTCCCCGTTCCCCCCGCGCTTTGAAAGGCCGTCTTTGCAGCGGGCAGGGCCAGCAGCCGGCGCGCCAGCGGCGTGAGGATATTGGGCAGGCACAAGATCAGGCCGGAAAGCAACCATAGGGTGTTCGCTTTCCCACTGTGCCCTACCAGAAGCGCGCGTGCTTCTATTTTTGTCATGGCCTCGTGCATACGTCTCCTCCTTTAGAATCGCCGTTTTCTCTAGTATGAACGATATTTTCCATTTTCATGCGCTTGCTTTTCCCCTCCGAATCCCCAAGTGTTCTATTTCCGCGTACCGCTTTTGCGCTATCCACAAAATTTTTTGCTTCCCGCTTCCCCACTGAGCACATTTTGCCCTTTTTTATTTTTCCCCGATATGGTAAGATAAAAATAAGTATCGATATCCATCAAAGTCGGATATCTGAATGATTTAGGGAGAAGGAGTTTTGCCAATGTCCAGCGTAAAACGTCTTTTTGTGGAAAAGCGGCCCGGCTTCGATGTGGAAGCGCGCCACATGCTGACCGATCTGCGCGAAAATCTTGGAATCACCGCGCTCGATCGGGTCCGCGTCATCAACCGTTACGACCTTGAGGGCGTCAGCGGCCCGGATCTTGAGCGTGCGGCCCGGACCATTCTCTCCGAGCCAAATGTGGACACGTTGTCCGAAACGCTCTGCGTCGATCCCGGCTGGCGTATCTTCGCTATGGAATACCTGCCCGGCCAATACGACCAGCGCGCCGATTCTGCCGCGCAGTGTATCGCCCTGCTCACGCAGGGAGAGCGGCCGAATGTCCTCTCCGCACGCGTCATCGCGCTGCAGGGGGACCTGACGGATGAGCAGTTTGAAAAGGTCAAGGCCTATCTGATTAACCCTGTAGAATCACGCGAGGCCTCCATGGAGCTGCCGGAGAGCCTCAGGCTCCACGCGGACAGGCCCGCCGATATCGAGCGGGTGGCCGGTTTTACTGCATGGACGCATGAGGAAATTGCGCAGTACCACGCGAAGATGGGCTTTGCGATGAGCGTTGCGGATCTTGTGTTCTGCCGCGACTACTTCCGCGATACGGAAAAGCGTGACCCCACCGTAACGGAGCTCAAGGTCATCGATACGTATTGGTCCGACCACTGCCGCCACACCACGTTCTTAACGCAGCTGGACACTGTGGATATTGAAAAGGGCCCGCTCGCACGCGCCATTGAATCTGCATGGCTCGAATATGTTGTCACCCGCACCGAGGTCTATCAGGAGCGCAAGAAGGATATGACCCTCATGGATATGGCGACGATCGGCACCAAGGTGCTCAAGAAGCGCGGCCTCGTCCCGGATCTTGATGAGAGCGAGGAAATCAACGCCTGCTCCATCGAGGTACCTGTGGAGATCGACGGGAAGACGGAGACCTGGCTTGTCCAGTTCAAGAATGAAACGCATAACCACCCCACGGAGATCGAGCCCTTCGGCGGCGCAGCCACGTGCCTGGGAGGCGCGATCCGCGATCCGCTCTCCGGGCGCGCCTATGTCTATCAGGCTATGCGTATCACCGGCAGCGGCAATCCGCTGACTCCGTTTGAGGATACCCTCCCGGGCAAGCTCCCGCAGAAAAAGATCACCGTCGGCGCCGCGCAGGGATATTCCTCCTATGGCAATCAGATCGGCCTGGCCACCGGGCAGGTGGTAGAATTATATGACGATGGTTACACTGCGAAGCGCATGGAGATCGGCGCTGTCATCGGCGCCTCCCCGAAGGAAAATGTCCGCCGCGAGCGCCCCAAGGCGGGCGACGTGATCATCCTGCTCGGCGGTCGCACGGGCCGCGACGGCTGTGGCGGCGCAACCGGTTCCTCCAAAGCGCACGATACCTCCTCCATTGAGACCTGCGGCGCGGAGGTCCAGAAGGGCAATCCGCCCACCGAGCGCAAGCTCCAGCGCCTGTTCCGAAACCATGACGCGGCACGCATGATCAAGCGCTGCAACGACTTTGGCGCGGGCGGCGTATGCGTCGCCATCGGCGAGCTGGCGGACGGCCTCAATATCGATCTCGACGCCGTCCCGAAGAAATACGACGGCCTCGACGGCACAGAGCTCGCCATCTCCGAATCGCAGGAGCGCATGGCGGTCGTGCTTGCGGCGGAGGATGTGGAATCGTTCTCTGCGCTCGCTGCAGAGGAAAACCTGGAGGCAACCCCGGTAGCCGTCGTCAAAGACGAGCCCTATTTGACCATGAAATGGCGCGGCGACACCATCGTCTCCCTGAGCCGTGCATTCCTCAATACCAATGGCGTCACCCAGCACGCGCAGGCAAAGATCACCGCGGTCGACCCGAACAAAAATTACCGCGCCGCCGTTCCGGCCGAGCTCGCCGGGAAGCCGAAGGCGCAGGCGCTGCGGGCTAACCTCTCCCGCCTGCCCGTCTGCTCGCAGAAGGGGCTGGTGGAGCGCTTCGATTCCTCCATTGGCGCGGGCACAGTGCTGATGCCATACGCTGGTAAATACCAGCTCACGCCTGAGGACGCGATGTGCGCGCGCATCCCGGTGCTTGAGGGCGAAACGGACACCGCCACCGCGATGAGCTATGGCTTCATCCCGGCGTTGAGCCGCTGGAGCCCGTTTCACGGCGCGGCCTATGCGGTTACGGAATCCTTGGCAAAGCTTGCTGTCATCGGCGCAAAGCCCTTTACGGCAAGGCTTACCATGCAGGAATATTTCGAGCGGCTGCACGACAAGCCCGAGCGCTGGGGCAAGCCCGCGGCGGCCCTGCTCGGCGCGCTGACCGCGCAGCTTCACTATAACGTCCCCGCCATCGGCGGAAAGGACAGCATGTCCGGCTCCTTCAATGATCTCGACGTGCCACCCACACTCGTCTGCTTTGCCGTTGCGGCCACGAAAGCAAGCAAAACGGTCTCCTCTATCTTCAAAAAGAGCGGCTCCCGTGTGGTATTGCTGCACCTGCCGGTGGATGGCGAAACCCTCCTGCCCGATTGGGACAAGGCAACAACCTTCCTCAACCGCGTCTCTGAGATGGTGTCCGACGGGCGCATCCTCGCCGCGAGCGTGGTGCGCGAGGGGGGCGCGGCGGCCAACGTGTGCCGTATGGCGTTCGGTAATAAGCAGGGCTTCCGCTTTGCGGAGGGCTTAACAGCGGAAACCCTGTTTGCGCCGGAATGCGCCTCCATCGTTGTGGAGCTTGCCGGCGGCGTTTCCCTCGACGGCTTCCAGTATACGGAGCTCGGCACAACGGCGGACGGCGGGCAGTTCGTCCTTGACGGGGAGACCATCCCGATCGATACGCTCATCGAAGCCTGGACAAGCACCCTCGAGCCCGTCTTCCCGACCAAGGCGGAGGCGCCCTCCATGCAGCCGGAAATTCCGCTCTATACGCAGCGCAATACCAGTGCGCCCGCCCTGAAAGCGGCGAAGCCCCGCGTGGTCATCCCCGTCTTCCCCGGGACCAACTGCGAATACGATACGGCGCGCGCCTTTGAACGTGCGGGGGCGCAGGCTGATATTATCGTCATCCGGAACCTCACGCCGCAGGCGATTGATGAATCCATTGAAGCCTTTGCAAACCTCATCCGCCAAGCGCAGATTGTCATGCTGCCCGGCGGCTTCAGCAGCGGCGACGAGCCGGACGGCTCCGGCAAGTTCATCGCCACCACCCTGCGCAGCCCCCGTATCCGCGATGCGGTGACCGAATTGCTCGACCACCGCGACGGCCTGATGCTCGGCATCTGCAACGGCTTCCAGGCGCTGATCAAAACCGGCCTCGTCCCCTATGGCAAAATCACCGATACGAAGGAGACCGATCCGACCCTCACCTTCAATTATATCGGCCGCCACGCCTCCTGCATGGTCTATACGCGCGTCACCAGCGTCAAGTCCCCATGGCTTGCGGGGGCAGAGGCGGGTGAAGTCTATGTTACTCCCGTCTCGCACGGCGAAGGCCGCTTTGTGGCGGATGAGGAAACACTCAGCCGCCTGATGGCTAACGGACAGATTGCTACGCAGTATGTTGATCTCGATGGCAATCCGACGGCCGATGTCCGCTTTAACCCGAACGGCTCCATCTGCGCGATCGAGGGTATTACCAGCCCGGACGGCCGCGTCTTCGGCAAGATGGCGCACATCGAGCGTAGGGGCGACAACCTCTATGCAAACGTACCCGGTGAAAAGGATCAGAAAATATTCGCCTCCGGCGTGGCGTATTTCAAATAACAGATTTTAGTAGAGAAAGGACTTGATTCCTGATGAAATATGCAGTTGTCCTTTACGATGGCATGGCGGACTATCCCGTCCCAGCCCTCGGCGGCAAGACGCCGATGATGCTGGCGAAAAAGCCTTTGTTCAACTCCCTCGCCCAGCGCGGTGAAGTCGGCCTCGTGCGCACGGTCGCCGAAGGCCTGACCCCGGGCAGCGATGTTGCCAACCTCAGCGTGATGGGTTACGACCCGAAAAAATACTACACCGGCCGCTCCCCGCTCGAGGCCGTCAGCATGGGCGTGGAGCTTGGCGATACAGATGTTGCTTTCCGCTGCAATCTCGTCACGCTGTCGGACGAGGCGGACTACGCGGATAAAACGATGGTGGATTACTGCGCAGGCGATATTTCGAGTGAAGAGGCCGCCGAGATCATCAAGACTGTGCAGGCGCATTTCGGCAATGCGGAATTTGAATTTCATCCAGGTGTGAGCTACCGCCACTGCATGGTATGGCACGGCGGCAAATTGGAGCTCGGCCACATGACGCCGCCGCATGATATCTCCGGCCGTGTCGTAGGCGAGCATCTCTCGCAGCACCCGGACGCCGCCCGCCTGATTGAGATGATGCAGGAAAGCTATGCGCTTTTGAAGGATCATCCAGTCAACCGCGCCCGCATCGCCGCGGGCAAGCGCCCTGCTAACAGCATTTGGCTTTGGGGCCAGGGCAGCAAGCCCATGCTGCCCTCCTTTGAAGGGACCTATGGCGTAAAGGGCAGCGTGATCTCTGCCGTTGATTTGCTCAAGGGCATTGGCAAATGTGCAGGGATGGATACGCCGGATGTGCCCGGCGCGACAGGCTATATCGATACAAATTTCAAGGGCAAGGCACAGGCCGCCGTGGACGCGCTGGCGAACGGGAAAGATTTCGTCTATATTCACATCGAAGCCCCCGACGAATGCGGCCACCGCAACGAGCCGGAAAATAAGGTCCGCGCCATCGAGCTGATCGACGAGCAGGTCCTTGCCATCCTTCTTCCCGCGCTCGAGCAGTATGACGACTATAAAGTGATGATCCTGCCCGACCACCCTACGCCAATCGTCACGCGCACCCACGCGAGCGATCCCGTTCCTTATATGATCTATCATAAAAACAATGAAAAATCCAGCGGTATAGCTTCGATCAATGAAGAAACGGCAAAGGAAACGGGAAATTTCATTGAATACGGCCCCGGCATCATGAAGAAATTCCTGACGGAAGAGTGAATCGATGGCCAGTCAACAGCCGCTCTCCTTCCTCATCAAGGCAATGAAACGATAACCGAAAGGACTGAACTGTGATGGAAAAGAACTACCATATCAACACCAACTGCGTCCAGGCCGGCTATTCGCCTAAAAACGGCGAGCCGCGCGTACTCCCCATCGTGCAGAGCACGACGTATAAATACGAATCGAGCGTCAAGATGGGCAAGCTTTTCGACCTGGAAGCGGACGGCTACTTTTACACCCGCCTGCAAAACCCCACCAACGATGCGGTCGCTGCGCGCATCACGACGCTGGAGGGCGGCGTCGCCGGTATGCTCACCTCCTCCGGCCAGGCGGCCAATTTCTACGCCACCTTCAACGTGGCCTCCGCAGGCGACCATATCGTCAGCTCTACCGCAATCTACGGCGGCACGTTCAATCTCTTTTCCGTCACGATGAAGAAGCTCGGCATCGATTTCACCTTCGTGCGCCCCGACGTGAGCGAGGAGGAATTAAACGCCGCTTTCCGCCCCAACACAAAGGCGGTGTTTGCGGAAACGCTCTCCAACCCCTCCCTCGATGTGCTGGATATCGAGAAGTTCGCCAAAGCCGCACATGCGCACGGCGTGCCGCTGATTGTGGACAACACCTTCCCCACGCCGATCAACTGCCGCCCCTTCCAGTTCGGCGCAGATATCGTCACGCATTCCACCACGAAATATATGGATGGCCACGCCACCAGCGTCGGCGGTGCGATCATTGACAGCGGCCATTTCGACTGGACGCAGAACGATAAATTTCCCGGCCTCACCACGCCGGACGAGAGCTACCACGGCGTGACCTACACGGAGCGCTTCGGCAAGGGCGCCTATATCACGAAGGCCACTGTGCAGCTCATGCGCGACCTAGGCTCCATCCCCTCCCCGCACAATGCATTCCTGCTGGGCATCGGGCTGGAAACGCTCTTCCTGCGCGTGCAGCGGCACTGCGAAAACGCGCAGAAGGTGGCGGAGTTCCTGGAGGCGAATGACAAGGTCGCTTGGGTCAACTACCCTGGCCTTAAGAGCAGCAAGGATTATGCGCTCGCGCAGAAATATATGCCGCACGGAACGAGCGGCGTTGTCTCCTTCGGTGTGAAGGGCGGTAGGGAAGCCGCCATCCGCTTCATGGATCATCTGGAGCTCGCCGCCATCGTCACTCACGTTGCGGACGCGCGTACCTGCGTGCTGCACCCCGCGAGCACGACGCACCGCCAGCTCACCGACGAGCAGCTCGAAGCGGCCGGCGTCGGGCCGGATCTGATCCGTCTGTCCGTAGGTATTGAATATATTGGCGATATTATCGCGGATCTGCAGCAGGCGCTGGATCAGGCATAAAAAGAACTTTCATCAAAATCGGAAAGCCAGACAGGGGATTCCCAGTCTGGCTTTTCATCCTGTCAAAAAAGATATCGTTTTGTCACAATATGAATAATTTTGTAATATTTTTCCATTACGCTTGCCTTTTTTGATTGTCTTAACAACGGAAGAAGAAATTGGTCCGCGCTCAGGCCGCGCGGGCCGTCCCTTTACCGTTCGGCCGGAAAAGGAAGCAAAAGGGGCCGTTTCGCACG
>DCJV01000011.1 GCA_002320555.1 Ruminococcaceae bacterium UBA1691
TCACCTGCTCATAGCGGGCCTGCAACTCTTCCAGATGGCTGTAGTTTTCCGCCTGCCGGATCAACGCCACCGCCTGCGTATAAGGCTTGATGCAGCGCGCATACACCGATTGCTCCTTGAGCGCCAAGCTGATCTCGCGCTTTTTCTTCAGCAGATCGAAAATGGAAGAGGTCGGCCTCTCCTCAGCTTCCATCAGCCGCTGTGGATTCGGCTCGGAAAGCCCATTCGGATAGTGTTTGCGCATCAGATTCTGCGCTGTTCGGATAGAGCGGACAAGATCCTTGAGATCAGAACGGAGCCGTTTCTCCTCCGCATCCTTTCGATTCATATCCTTCGCCTGTGCGGCCAAGCGCTCTGCATCGAGCCGCATAAGCCCCTCGAGGCCTGCGCCGGCAACCAGCGTTGCCTCTTCCACCTGCTTCTGATAGCGGCGCGTCTGGAATTTGCGCATCTCATCCATAATGAAAGGCGCGATCATAATCTCCTTGTTGCGCTCCCGGACGTCCCGGCAGAGCTGCTTTGCCTGCTTGATTTCCGCCTTGCGCTGCTCCATATGCGGCGTTAGCTTTGCCTGCGCGATGGCCTGCTTACGCTGCGCCTTCTCCTCCCTTGTCGCATGCGGCATCATTTTCGCCTCGGCAATGCGGGCCTTGCGCTCCGGCTTCTCTTCCGGCGTGATCTTCGGCAATTTCCTTGCCGCCCTGATTTGATCCTTGGGGATGGGCGCCTCCTCTTCCCGCTCCAATTCTGCGGAAACGTTGATCGTTTCCATCACCTCAACGAGCTCGCCATCGTCAAGCACGCCGTTTCCGTAGTCGTCGAACATGGCGCGGATGCGAAGCACCTTGACCATGCCGTGGTGCTTCTCCTCCGTCAGGTCATAGAAGAGGTAGGGAATTACATTCAGTACGGCGCCGATGACGGATACGATGATCAGCATGCGGAAGATATTGTTGCGCACCGCAGCGTTATAAAGCACATTATAATCGTTCATCAGGCCGCACTTCTCATAAAGGGCCGGCAGGACATATCCGGTTCCAAAGCCGATGGCCGTGCCGATAATGCCGACCACGCTGAACATGCCATCGATCCGCTCGCCGGTCTTCCACTGCTGGTAATCCTTCATATCCGCCTGGATACCGGGCTTGTAGATATTACCAAAGACACTGATGAAATTGTTGATATAGCAGATGATCATAACAATCCAGATATTCGTAAAGCTCGGATAGAGAACCGCTAACAGGACAATATTCGCAATGTTGCACCAAATCAGGAGATTTCGCTTGCCAAACCGCCGGATCAGGAACGGGGTAATCATCATCGCCCACAGCGCGCCGTTGCCGATCACCGTATTGGCTACACCAAGCCAGCTCTGTTTCTCCGGCATCGCATAGACAAACGTCCATTGTAAAATCGTCAAATAGGCGCTCTCCAGGAAGCCGATCCAATCGGCGACATTGGTGATCCAGAAGTATTTGTTTTTGGCAACGCTTCGAACCGCATCCATAAAACGGATGGAACGATCCTGCTTTTTGGAATAAATGATACGCTCTCTGGTGCCGGAATAAATAAAATGGGTCAGCGCCAGGCCAACGATCGTAAACAGCGGATAGATGATCCGGTAAGTACGAATATGATTCAGCCCACCCGTCAGCGGCGCCAGCGCCGGAATGATGAGATTGGTCACGCTGGGTGCAAAGGAGAACATAATCTGCCCGATGGACATGATATCCGTGCGCTCCTCTGTATCCGGCGACATGACCTAGATGAGCATGGCAAAGGCTTCCGTAAAGAAGGGGCTGAAGCAGTTGATTAACAGAAAGCAAAGCTCAACCGCTACCACCTTGGCCGGATACGACATGTGCTCATAGGGGATCCAGACGAATAAAATGGAGGCGAGCACTGTCGGAACGCCCATCCATTTCAGCCAGGGGCGGAACTTGCCGTCCTTCGATTTTGTATTATCGAATAGATAAGACCGCAGCGCCGTCAGGAAAAAGCCGAAGATGCTGGCGATGATGCTCATTGTCTGAAGATGTGTCGGTTGAATTCCAATGGAGGCGCCAACGATCCAGTTTCCTGCTGTAAGGCCGATTGCAGAAGCCAGCGTCGTCGCAAAATGAACGCCCATTCCGCCGACTCCATAGGATAAGATTTCTTTAAACGGCACATATCGTCCCGGAGCAGGCGAGCTCCAATGCGCTCGTATATTTTTGAGAAACGCTTTCTGTTCTTGCATTTTTATATCCCCTCTTTCATGGAATTCAACAATAAAAATAAATTATATTAAGAATACATGGATATTCTTCCCATGTCAATCCCATCTACAGCAATCCAAAGGATAGGACGCAAAAAAAGAGCCGGCAGATATCTGTCAGCTCTTTCCTAGTTTATTTCATGTAGCCTGTGATCGGCCATACTGCTGGCTGAAGGTTTGGAGAAACATACTGAAGCCGCCAATCAGCTAATCCTTTAAATTTTTGTTATCTTCCGCATTGCCGCTGCACCCAGCCATGCAAAACAGTGCTGCACAAACCATGACGAGGATCGCGCCCCTTTTCATCCACATCATACAGTTCCCCCTTTTATGCGACTGCTGTGTAGATCGTCACTCCAGCTAGGAAAATGGCCACAAAAGCATAAACAACATTGATCACCATGCAAATTTGCATCAGTTTGTTTTTGACATTTCCTTTGGCATAGCAGAGGCCTGAAAAAATACCACTGAATACCATAAAAACGATATAGCAGCCAATCATAATTTCCGCAGTAGGGGACTGGAGCGCCCAGTCATTCATTCTCAGCAGAAAAATCGTCCACGGAACAAATACCATGATCGCACTGATTGCCGTTAAAATCTTGTTTTTCATCATTTCATGATCTCCTTTCAGATTTTCCAAAGAACAGGCAGGAAACGATCAAGCATACAGCCGTGATTCCAACCGCAACCGGAATCCACGGGACCAACTTGACTGTAAAGGTATCCAAATTGGCGGCCATTTCTCCCTGCAGTGCTGCAACCATATAGAACGGATAGCACATCGGATAGAGAAACCAGATTTTCGTATTCATCGCCAGAACAGACGGAACAATCGAGGCCAGGCCGATTCCCATCGAGAATACCGGTGTGCAGATGCAGGTGGCAACCATCCAGAAAAATGCTGCCATCGGCAGCGAGGATAGATAAATCAGCCCCGTTTCCCGTAAAACAAGCAGCGGTGAAATCATCAGCTGGTAATCATTCATCTGGGAGGCAATCACAGCCGCAGGAAAATAAAATCCAATCATCATGATCATCTGAATAGCAGCCAGCAGTAACAGTACAACAAACTTTGCCATACAGATGGCGGCCGGGTTTACCGGTAGGGAAAGCATCTTTAGGATCCCCTTGTCGCTCCGTTCTGTCTGATTCAGCAGTACGGTACAGATGACTAAGGTGGCCGGGTACATAAACCATGCAAGGCCGAGAAAACTCTGGATAAAAAAGTTATTTTCGGGGGAGATTCCTTCTGCCTGCATGCCAAAGTTCATATCGGAATTGATAATTTGCGGAATCCAGAGAAAAACAATAGGAATGAGCAAAATCCAAAAGATGTGAGAACGACGTATTTTTTTCAGTTCCACGCCGATGATCGAAAAAAAATTCACTCGTGATTCCTCCTGACTTTTAACACGATTGCTTCCGCCATTCCCGCAAGTATCGTCTCCACTCCGCTAGCAACCAAAAACGCAAAAGCCCAAGAAGAGCTTTCCGCGCCCGTCAGCGTCTGGAACGGGAGCGCAAACGGGAAGAGGGAAAGGGCCAAGCGATCTGCTGGCAGCATGGTGGAAACAAAAATGCAGATCACACCAATGCCCAGAGAAATCCACAGGTTTTGGCACAGGGACGATACAAACAGCATGCAGATAGACGCCGGGATCAGCAGGACCAACTCATATCCGAAGGATTTCAGGAGATCCACGGGAAAACCGCTGCTCACAGAAAACCAGTGATAGGCGCAAAATGCAATGGAAAGTGCTTCGATCACCAATACAAACAGAAGAGAACCAATCAGGATGACACCCTTGTTTGCAAACAGTTTCCCTGGGCTGAGCGGCAATGATTCCATCTTTTGAATGGCATGGTCGGCAAATTCCGTATGGTAAAGGATGCAGGAGCCGATCACCAGAAAGAAAAGGTTCAGCATTGCGATCATTTGCCAGTTGGCATCCATCAGGATATCCAGTGGGGGAAGCCCCTGATGAATGAAGTTTTCCGGACGGACCGCCGTATTAAGTATGGGAAAGGACGCGGCCAGCAAGCCGCCCGCCAGAAACGCCGGGAAAAATCCGGTACGCTTTAGTTTTCGAATTTCCAGTGATAAGCTCATGCCCGTCCACCTCGTTTCAAATTATCCTCCTCGATCATGGCAAGGAAGGTATCTTCCAGATTGTCTATTGGGAAGCCGGCATCCCTGGCGTATTGTTTTAACCCGGGCAGCGGCCCCTCAAAGAGCAGCCTTCCGTGATTGAGGATACCGACATCATCCGCCATCAGTTCAACTTCCGACAGCAGATGGGAGGATACCAGAACCGTGCAGTCATATTGCTGCGGCAGGGATCGGATCAGGGTACGAATTTCATGGATTCCTGCCGGATCGAGGCCGTTGGTGGGTTCATCGAGAATTAGAATGGGCGGATGCCCGATCAATGCTTCCGCCAGCCCCAAACGCTGTTTCATACCGAGAGAGTATTTTTTAGCAAGCCGTTTGCGGTGCTCAGATAACCCCACAATCTCTAGCGCATCCTGGACGCTGCTCTGAGGAAGCCCGAGGATCTTCCGGATGATATCAAGATTTTCTTCTCCGCTGAGATTTCCGTAAAATGCGGGGGACTCAATAAAGGAGCCGACTTCCCGTAGAATTTGCATCCGATCCTTGGGGTAGGATTTGCCGTTGATGCGGAACGTGCCGCTCGTGGGTTGTGTCAAGCCCAGGAACATTTTCATGGTCGTGGACTTACCAGCACCGTTCGGCCCCAAAAATCCGTAGACTTTGCCTTTCTGGATATGCAGGCTCACATTGGAAACTGCAGTAAAATCCGCGTATTTTTTCGTTAGATTTTGTGTTTCAATCATATTCATAGAAAAGCCCCTTCCTGATTTGCTGGTTTTAGGATAGACTTTCAACCTTACGTCAGCCTTCTCCCTACCTTACATTTACCTTACTTTTTCTGCGGCTTTCAAAATACTTTTTAAAATATGATACAATAAAAGCAAAGAGGGTGGAATTGTGAATGAAGACTATTTGAAAAATAAAAGAATTCTCCTGGTGGATGATGAGCCGGATTTATTAAATATGGTACAGACGATTCTTCAGGATGAGGGATATCAGGAGCTGAGGACGGCAAAAACGGTAAAAGAGGCTCTCACCGTCTGCAAAGAGTGGGAGCCTCAACTTGCTGTATTGGATGTCATGCTGCCAGACGGCAATGGCTTTTCCTTGTTGGAGCAGCTGCGGACTTTCTCCGATATTCCGGTTTTGTTTCTCAGCGCCCGCGGTGAAAATGAGGATCGATTTAGAGGGCTGGGAATGGGCGCCGACGACTATATCGTAAAGCCGTTTCTTCCCAGAGAACTGATTTTGCGCATTGGCATTATCCTGCGCCGGTGCTATAAGAATGATTCCCCTGTGGTACATTTGGCATCCTGTGATATCGACTTTGAAAAAGCAGAAGTCATGAAAGGTGAAGAACAGATTCCGCTGACAGCCAAAGAATATGAGCTGCTTCTTGTGCTGTATAAAAATGCAGGGAAAATTGTCACAATTGACCTCATTTGCGAAGCGCTCTGGGGAGACAACCCGTTTGGATACGAAAATTCTCTGATGGCGCATATCCGCCGTATCCGGGAGAAAATTGAAGCAAATCCCTCTAAACCGGAGTCTTTGATCACAGTAAAGGGGCTTGGGTATAAACTGGTCGTGGCGGGATAGAATTTCTACGCTTTCGGTCGGAAAAGCGGGTGAAATGACCCGCTGAAAACTTCTGCCTCGCTTTGGAAAGGAGGGCCATAATCATGAAAAGCACGCTCAAATTGATCCGGCGATTTCTCCTCACACTCATTCTTTCCCTGCTTCTTCTGCTGGTGCTGAATGTGGTGCTGCTTCTTACCGTTACTTATAATCAGATTGCTCCCCGCAGTCCATGGGGAACGGCAGATGCGGTTTCTGCCGCGCTGGTTCAAAAAGAAGACGGGAGCTATCGGCTATCCGAGGAAGGGGCTACTCTGCTAAAGCAACAGGGAGCATGGGCGATTCTGGTGGACAACAATAGCGGGATGGTTAAATGGAGCAGCAGTAATCTGCCGGTAGGAATTCCAAAGCAGTATACGTTATCGGATTTATCCTGGGCGGTTCGAGGGTATATTAAGGATTATCCCACGACTACCAGTGCGCATGGCGACGATCTGCTGATTTTAGGCAATCCAAAAACCGCTTACTGGAAGCTGATGTGGAATACATTTGATTACAATATGATTTCTCATGTTCCCCAAATGGTTGTCCTCTTTGTGATTTTCAATTTGATCATCATTTTTATCATCTATACGGTGGCAACTTCCGGAATGCTGCGTTCGATTAAGCCGATTGTAAAAGGCATTGAGGCGCTTCCGGAAAGGCAGGAGGTTTATATAAAGGAAAAGGGGCTGCTCTCTGATTTGGAGGCTTCCATCAACCGGACTTCGGAAAAACTGCGCACACAGGAGTATAACCTGAAGAAAAAGGAGACCGCCCGCGCCAACTGGATCGCAGGGGTCTCCCATGATATCCGCACTCCGCTCTCCATGGTGCTGGGTTATGCCAGTCAACTCGAGGAGGACAGCGCTCTGCCGGAGAGCGCCCGGAAACAGGCAGGGATTATTCGAATGCAGAGCTTGCGGATGAAAAATTTGATCAATGATTTAAACTTAGCTTCTAAGCTGGAATATAATGTCCAGCCAGTACACAAGACTATTGTCAATGCAGTCTCGTTAGTGCGAATGGTCGTCGTTGATTTTCTGAACATGGATGCCGATGGGCAATATCCGATCGTATGGAAAACAGATGACGAATTGATTTCCTGTAACATTCAAGGGGATGTCGATCTGCTCAAACGGGCGCTCTCCAATTTGATTCTGAACGCCCAGGTGCATAATCCAGAGGGCTGTACGATTACTGCAAAGGTAAGCAGAGAAAATGGAATGTGCCACATGAGCATTTCTGACGATGGCGTAGGTGTTTCCGAGGAGCAGCTTGCATCTATCCGAAATGCGCCCCATTATATGGTGTGTGATAGCAATACCGGCGAGCAGCGCCACGGGTTGGGCTTGTTAATCGTAGAACAAATTGCACAGGCGCATGGCGGTCAGGTGGAAATCGACCATGCTCCGCAGGGCGGGTTTATGGTTACAGTTTCCATACCGATATCATCATAATCCACTAAAAAACAAGTACGCAGCAAATATAGCGGCGGTCCACCATCAAGTGGCTCCCATCCCGCTTGCCGTTACATTTTTTGCAGCACTCCTCAGCCCCTTTTTAGATTTGATTTCTTACATCTACCGCGATTTTGAGCGCCGAATACCAATCATAAAAATACACAATCTACTTATAGACAATTCGTTGTTTTTGCAATATACTGACTAACAAGCGGATGTATAATGTGGTTGGAAGCAGAAAACATTCGGCTGGCTTCAATTGGGGCGGCACCGATAGGTGCATACGATGGAAGGGAAATGTGGAATGCAAATACGTGTCTTGTTGGTAACCCGCAGTTATGCCGATGCGATTTATATGAAAAACCTGTTGCCGTGGGAACAGTTGGGGTTTCAACTGCTGATTGAACTCAACTCGATTTCCGGGCTACAGAAGGTGACCGACCTCCACCCCCAGGTGCTGATACTGTTCGGATCGCTGGGCGCAGCGGACTTAGACCTGTTTTTGGAGTACTCGCAAAAGGAAAATCTCCGACTTTATATTATTATCCTACCCAACAAGCAGCAGCAGGTGAACGAGCTGCTGACAGAGACCGCCAACGGCGGTACCGTCCAACTTTTTTTCGTGCCGAAATTGACTGACAGCACGCTGCTGAAGGTGCTGGAGGATATCCGCACGACGCAGCTCAGCGCCGCCCCCAGCAGCGTGATATCCGGCAGCCTGCTGGGGGACGAGAAATCATCGCTTGCGCAGCTTCGGCAGTCTTTTCCGGATGTGGCGTGCGATCTTCTATGGCTGCACTTGGATGCCGTTTCGATTTTGATGCGCAGGCAGATCGAGAGCGTTTTAAACAATCACGCCCAAGAGGGATGGCTGCGTTGGCTCAGATGGCGGCAGGATATCTTCCTGATCCTGGTCTATTCGGAAGAGGGAGAAGACCAAGTGGAGGTTATGACGAGGTGGCTGATGAACGGCGATTTCGGTAATTCTCAGCTTTTGCTTGCAGGGCCTCTCCGCGCTGATGAGATGGAGGACGCGGTTGTGCGTTTGCAGCGTCTGGACGGCCTGCGTTATTTTACAGCAGATGTGCGTTTCCTTCATGAGAACTCGGATATTGCCCGCCCCAAGATGGTCTATCCTGATCTATTCTCCATACTTGTCCGATTGCTGCTGGCTTCCCTGCGTGATGAGGAAAAGACGGCAGCCCAGCAGATCCGGGAACTGTACCTGAGGCAAATCAAGCCCTCAATGAGTTTTGCCATTCTGCAATTGGGGCGGCATATGCTGCATTGGATCTATCAGACACTGAGCAGACCAAATGCACAACCAGCAGAGCAGCCCACTGAGCAGTTTCATTCCATTGAGGATGAGATGCAGTTTGCCATCGCTTCCTGGGAGGCATTTTTGAAAAAAAGAAAACCGGTGCCGCTGCTACCACCCGTAGAGAAAACGTTGGAGTATCTGCACGCCAACTATGCCTCTAACATTGGCCTGAAGAAACTGGCCGATGAACTTGACCTATCAGAATCCAGCCTGAGCAAGCAGTTCAAGCAGCAGGTGGGTTGCGGAATCGTTACGTACCGCAACCATCTGCGCGTCTATATGGCGGCGCTGATGCTGTTGCAGAGCACGCGGCCGGTGGGCCAGGTGGCAGAGAAGATGGGGTTCTGGGATGTCAAGTACTTCAGCCGTGTATTCCGCAAAATCATGGGGGAGTCGCCCGCGCAGTATCGCAAGCTGTCTGGAGAAAAACGGGAGGGAGAAGCGCTCATATGAGAGGAGTCAGGATGTATAAGCCGGGACACGCAACCGTGGGCAATTTTTTGGAGCCTCGGATTACCAGTGAGGATGAGGTGAAAATCCGGGTACACTACTGCGCGATCAACTCGGACGATTACTCCATGTATATGGGAAAACTAAAATCCCGCTACGCCGATTACGGCTTGCTCAACGAATTCAGCGGCGTAATCACGCAGGTGGGAAGTGCCAGCGAATCCGCAGGCTTTTCCGTGGGAGACCCGGTCAGCGGGACCATGTTTTCCCCCTGCGGCATGTGCCCTATGTGCCGCAGCAACCGGCAGGACCTCTGTGTCGAATTGAATGGCGATGCCTGCTTAAATGAGTTTATCGTGATCAACAACCGCAAAGTCGTGCGGCTGCCACAACAACTTCCTCTGCGCCAGGGGGCGCTGTTTTGGCTGGCGGCCTGCTGTATGCGTTGCGTGGAGCGAATGCAAGTGCAGACTGGGCAGACAGTACTGATCCATGGTGCCGGCAGCAACGGGCTGATGCTGCTGCAGTTGATCCGCAAGCGGCTGCCGCGGCTGGTGGTGGTCAGCGATCCGCTGCCGGACAAGCGGGAACTTGCCCGGCAGATGGGGGCGGATGTGGTCCTCGACCCCTATCAGGACCAACTGAAGGAGCAAACCCTCCAGTTGACGAATGGATTTGGATTCGACCACATTGTCGACGCCTCCGGTGCGGTGGAGGTCATGTCGAATACCGCCAATCTGCTGTGTCGGGGCGGGCGGCTGATGCTGTACTCCAACTACCGGCCTGGCAACACCGTCTCCCTCGACCTGGCGGATATCTATTGGAAGGAGTATAC
>DCJV01000043.1:0-4714 GCA_002320555.1 Ruminococcaceae bacterium UBA1691
TGATGAAGGCAAGGCGTGAGAAGTGTTTAGTGGGCATATTTGATCGACAAGCTGCAAGGATAAAAATTGGGATGATGCTGTATTACATCGTCCCAATTTTTCTTCCTAAATTTATACAGGCAGGATTTTAGCTGATTTGCACGGTGCCATCCTCAGAAACGGTAACCCGCATCCCATCCTGCACATACTGCAAAAATTCGTCGCCCAGATTGTCCACCGCTACGATCCGGTTTTCTGTCCATACATCCGCAAGAATGACGCCGGCTGCTGCAAGGGAATCGATCGGCCCGGAGAAGAGCATGGCAGACGGTGCGATTCCCAACGCACTTACCGTATGCAACACCATACCGCCCGTTGTCGATCCGATAGTCTGCGGCAAACAGAGCACTTTCCCGGTCAAATTCTTTCCATACAAATCCGCATTGTTCTGATCAGAACAGATGACCTCTTTTTTCTTCATCAGCGCGCTCTTCTGGAAGCTGGCAAGTGTGTTGAACCCTTGCCGGGTAACGACGGCTTCCGCCGTTATGTCTCCGGCAATCACGGGACGTCCCTTAAATGTTTTTCCCATTTTTAAAAGCCTCCTTTCACTGCGATTGCCGCGATTTCATCATCTGTGAAATACCGCGCGGAGGTATAGGTGCGCAGTTTGTTGGAATTTGTGATAACTGGCCGCTTGCCACACAGAGGATTGTTCATATACATCAGCGGGCAAATGCTGGAGAGCTTCACGCCGAAGGACAAAAGCCTATCATAATCTGCCTGATTGTCTCGCTGAAAATGCTCGAGCACCTCCGGCGCGGCGGTCAAAATGGTGGTAAGGCCCACCTTCTGTTTCCCCTGCTTCTTCAGCTCCGCGGCGAAACGGTCCGCCCATTCGCCGAGCTGCGCATAGGACAGGTGCGGGCAGCCGATAAAGCAGCGATCGGGCTGAGCGTTCTTGTCCTTCCATATAACTGGATAGCTATCCTTGACACGCTTTAGCTCCGCATCGTCGATGACATAGGTCTTTGCATCCTCGCGGATGAGCGCATCCCCCTGCTCCTTCGCTTCCGGCGTGAGATTCTCGATGTGATAGAGGCCAACCGCGCCGTTGGAGGCAGTCGCAGCGCCCATATCCTTGAGATAAGCCTTCACGCCGTCCGTCAGCTCCATGCCAAGGAAACGATCGAGCCCTTTGATATAGGGGACGTCCTCCATCACCTTCATGCCGATCGCACTGCCGAGCACCTGCGCCTCCGGTTTTGTTTCACAGCGGACCTCCACGATCCATTTCGCCTTACGCCCCTCATCGGTCAGCAGGTCAAATTCCGGAACCTTTCCGAAAATGGAACCAAATAGCTCAATGATGCCGGAATTGCGGTTGCACCGCGCGCCCAATACGGAATTCGCATAGACAACGGCGGAGGATTCCGCCCAGGAGAGCACATCGCCGTAGCCGGGTGTATTCTCGACCTCATCGAGATAACAGGTGCATGTAAAAGATTTTTCACTCTTCAGGCCAATTTTTTGCAGCTGCGCCTCATAGCTGCCCTGCATGCCGTAAAGGATTTTGCTGAAGATCAGCTTTTCGATTGGATTGCATTTCACGTTTTTATAGTCGATCGGCCTGGGATCAAGCGTAAACGGCTCCTTGGCCTTTAGCCCTGCCCCGATGAGCTCATCCATAATGGAAAACACGGGCTTCAGGACAGAAATGCCAAAGCTCGTCACCAGATGGCCCTGCCCTGTAACCGGAACGAACCGGGTGGCCCCGAAGGCGTCGCCATAAAGCACGAGGGTCTTGACGATCTTCGCCATCGTCTCGCCCTGCGAGCCATTAAGGATTGCCTGCTCCTCATCCGTCAGATGCATACGGTATTCCATCTCATCATTCCTTTCCTTTTATTATAATGCAAGGCCGAGCGCATAACCGGCCTTCGTCGCTTCAAACACCTTACCGCCGTGGAAGCTGTCGCCAATGTTGTAGACGAGCGTCCCCGTCAGCTCCCGCTGCACATCGTAGAAGAGCTGATCGTCGCTCCTGCCGCCGGCGGCCAGGACGACGAGATCGGCCTCCAGAAATTGCTCCTGCTCTTCTACCTGTATTTTCTTCTCCAAGGGGTTCACGATATTTTCCGGCAGGATCGGGTGCCAGGTCATGTAAGGATCCGGTACGGTCTTGGAAACATTGCGCATCACTTTCACGCCGCCCTTCTCAAAGGAGGTAAGCCGCGTGCAATTGAGCAGGTCGATCTCCGGCGCGTCGTGTATATATTTGATGAGCATGCCGCGGTTGGCCGTGCAGGTGTGGTTCATGATCTTCGCATCCATCTCGATCACGGTCACCTTTTTGCCAAGCTCCTTGTTCAGGAAATACGCCGTTTCACACCCTACGACGCCGCCGCCGACCACGACAATCTTTTGCGCCTTCTCCGCAAGCTCCGGATGGTCGAGCACCGAGACCGCCTGCGCAACATTCGCCTGCTCATAGCCGGGCAGCTTCAATACGGCATCCTTCGTTCCCATCGCGACGACAACCTTGTCATACTCGCCACCCTTCAGGGATTCGACGGTCGCCTCGGTGTTCAGCCTCAGCACCAGCTGGTATTCCGCCGCTGTGCGTTCCACCAGCCCGTTCAGATATTCCAGATAGTTCGCCACATCAAATTTGATCTTTGGTACGCTGCCAGGGTTGAGCCGCCCGCCGATACGGCCGCTCTTTTCCATCAAATCAACCTGATGCCCGCGTTTCGCCGCCGTAACGGCACACATCACGCCCGCCGGACCGGCGCCGACAACGGCAACTTTCAAGCGCTTTTCCGCCTGAGGCGGCACTTCGGGGAAAACCTCCTCAAATGCGGTGCGCGGATTAACAGCACACTGCGGGTGGCCGCCCTCGACGAACTCATTGATACAGCCCTCCTGACAGCCGATGCAGGGCGTAATCTCCGCAACGCGGCCTGCGCGCGCTTTGTTTGGCCATTGAGGATCCGCCAGCAGCGGGCGGGCAAGCATGATCATATCGCACTTTCCGTCGCGCAGTGCCTGCTCCGCCAGATCGGGATAACCCAGCTTACCTACGGCGACCACGGGAACTTCCACACCTGCATTGGAAAGAATGTTGTTTTCGCGGAAGTAGTCTTTTGTGAGCTTCGCGATGTCCAGGAAGCAGCCGGGCGGCATTGATCCCGGCGGATGGGGCAGCCACCAGTTATCATAGCAGCCGAGGTCCACGTCGAACAGATCGACGCCCGCCTTGACTAGATTCTTCATGTATTCGAGTGTGTCCGCGATGGTGCGGCCGTTTTTGAATTTCTTCAGGTCCGGCGCATCCATACGGTCTCCATAGGTCTCGTTGAGCGCGAGGGAGAGGTCGATACGGTACATGATCGGGTAGTGAGGGCCGACGCGGCGGCGAATTTCCTCGATCATATCGATGCCAAAGGCCTGCCAGTCGCTGTAGCGCCCCAGCCTGCGGCGGTTAAAAGCAGGGTTGGTGAGCTGCTCGATGAGATACCCTTCATGCCCGTGCAGGTATACGCCGTCGAGCTGCATGGCCTTCGCATCCGCCGCGCTCTGCCCGATATTTTTGATAATCCGCCTGCAGGCGTGCGTGCTTAAGGGCCTGCACGGCACCTGCGACATGTAGAAATTCGGGTTCCACGAGGCAGACACCGGCAGCTTGAACGCATTCATCAGGCACTGCGGATTGCCCACGCGGCCCAGGCCCGCCGTGAGCTGGACAAAAATGCGCGAGCCGTAGGCGTGCACATTCTCCGCAAGATCGCGCCAGCCGCCCATAACGGTACGTGTGCGGTCGATCCGCGGGAAATAGCTCAGCTCCCCGGGCTCCGTGATCGACGGATCAATCCCATGCGTGACAGGAATCAGGCCCGTGGTGATCAGCCCCACCCCGCCCTTCGCGCGCTCCGTAAAATAGGCGAGCATTTTTTCATTGGGCTTGCCTGTCTCGTCGCACATGTTGACGTTGCCCATCGGGCCCATGACCAAGCGGTTTTTCACCGTCAGGCGGTTGATCCGGATCGGAGAGAAAAGATGGTCGTATGGATAGAGCCCGCTCGTCATGCGGCCCTGTGCGACCCATTTTTCATCCTGAAACCAGTCGCCGAAGGCGTCCATCAATTGCTGTACTTTTGAATCTGTCTTCATCGTATTCCTCCCGTTTTTATAGGCTGCAGCGGCCGCGAGCGCCCGCCGTTGATTCTTTGCCCGGCCATTTCCGTTTGATCGTCCGTGTAGAAAATGATACAATATGTATCACTTTATTTTAGCACGCTTTTTCCGTCATTTTCAATCAAACAAGTGATACAAAAGGGGGGATTTTGTCTATGGATAAGAGAAAGGAGGCTAATCTGGAGGTAAAGCGCCGGATCAAGGACGCGCTTTACGATCTGATGGCCGAAAAATCCTTTTCAGAGATCACCGTTACGGACATCATCCAGAGGGCAGGCGTGGCGCGCGCCTCCTATTACCGCAACTATCATTCGATCGAGGAGATTCTGGAAACCGCCATGCGCGGCGTAATCCACGAGTTTGAGGAAACGGCGGATTATGACTATACAGATTACATATGTTACGAGAGCGTCCGGCATGCCTTTCACTTCTGCCTGCGTTACAGGAAGCATATCATGCAGCTCTTCCAATCGGGTTTCTCCGATCTTTTTTTGCGAATCCTGACGGAGTATGTGGAGGATTGGGCTGGAGATATGCC
>DCJV01000043.1:4742-4973 GCA_002320555.1 Ruminococcaceae bacterium UBA1691
ACCGTCTATAAATGGTTCGAAAACGGGGCGCGGGAAAGCCCGGAGGAGATGGCTCGGATGTTCTGCGGCCTTCTGCAAATAGAATGAAACGGGATTCGCATTGTCTGCGAATCCCCTGCCAGCTTGTCGATAAAGTCTAAGAGAACAAAGTGCACAAAAAAGCATGGTTTCTGATTGCTTTCGGAACCGGCGCCGCTGGGCGCTATTGAGAGGCCGAGGCAGCACCCGCAG
>DCJV01000040.1 GCA_002320555.1 Ruminococcaceae bacterium UBA1691
CCTTGACCTCCGGCACGGTCGGCGGTATTCCGGCATACGGACAACTAAAAGCCCCGCTGAAGCGTGGCCGGATGCCTGATGATTGGCGAAAAAACAAGAGCGCCCGCGCAGCATAGGGCTATGCGGACGCATGATATGACGGTTTCATCTATGTATGAAAAAATTTCACCCTGGTGGACAGAAAGGCCCGGAGGTGGGGCTATGCTTGAATCGCCGTAGGATCACTTTATTGAAGCGCGGAAAAGCGTCTGCCCGGCAGCGGTTTTTTCTTTTCTGCCGCTGGGCAGATCAACTCTCAAACAATGGCCGTTTTTTGCTCACAAGAATTTGCGAAAAACTCGGTTGCAGCACATCACTCCGGCAATTCCAATCAGTGCCACACCGGACGCAATCATAATCCACTGTAGCTGGATTTTGTCAGCTAGTGGACCGAAGATCGCCATACCAATCGGCATAAAGCCGGAATATATGGAGCCGAGCAAGCCGAACATCCGCCCCTACATTGAAGTTTCCGCGTTTTCTTGAATCAGCGTTGTGGTCGCCGTCTGTACCGTTGTCAATGCAACACCATACAGCGCCATCAAGGCAAGATACAGAATAAAATTTTTTGATAGTCCCATACCAATCGCCATTGCGCCAAAGGCGGCCAAACCAACCAGCAACGTTTTCACACGGCTTTGGAAACCTCCCCAGGTGCTCATTAACAGGCCGCCCACCATCATTCCTGCGAACCCGACCAATTCTACCGCCGTCAGATACCAGTAGGTATCGCCATAGACGCGGCTGACCAGCAGGCCCGCAAGGAAACCGGCTGGAACGCACAGAAATACAAACAGGCCATAAACGATCAGCAGGCTCCCAATGAGATAATCAGAAAAAGCGTATCGGACGCCGATTTTCATATCCGCAAAAACTGACGCCGGTACTTCAGTGCGCTCCTGTTTGGGAATCATCACCGTAGAAAGAAGCCCTACGCCCAGGATGGCGGTCACAACATCGATCATAAGCGTGGAGCGGAGGGTGCTGATTGTCAGCAATACACCGGCGGCAGCGGGAGCCGCAAACTGTACAAGAGATTGCATCGTGGCATTGATGCCGTTAAACCGCATGAGCTGATCCTCGGGGATAAGCTGGGGAAGGACCGCGTTGACCGCTGGGGTCTGGATACCTGCACCAATGGAACGGATCATCGACATAACCAGCAGACCGCCAAGCAGCAAGGACTCTTCCGTGATGTAAGGCATTGCCAGCATCATAACGAGAGTAACGGCGGCTATCGCCGTGTCCGCACCGATGATGAGCTTCTTCCGATTATATCGGTCTGCCCAAACGCCGCCCAGAAAATAAACAAGAAATTGGGGCAGATAGGAGCAGACGCTAAATGTCGCCACCCATGCGCCGGAGCTTGTGTTCAGCGTTACATACCACACAATCGCCATCTGGACAAGCGTGGAACCAAACAGCGTGATACACTGGCTGATCAGGAAAAGGATCGTTCTGCCTTTCCACTTAGTTTGTCGTTTATTTTTCATTTGCTGAATCCTCCTTACATTTGGGAGGACGCACAAATCGCTGGGTGGGATAGCCATATTCAACAAGCAGTTCTCTTTCAGCAAAACCAAGTGCCTGCAGCTCTTTACGGTAGCCAGTATCTGCTCGATCACCAGCGCGATAGGTAGTTACGCTGATTTCTCGTCCTGGGAGCATATCTTCCATCAACTTGCCCAGAAAGATCTTCTGGATGCCGCGGTTTCGGTATTGAGGGTGTATGCCCATAAAATCAATATTGCCTGTGTCGTAGGAAAAAACCATAACACCAATCATAGTATCGCCATCATTGAAAATCAATGCCGTTTTATCTTTAATCGCATCATTTAGTTTCCGGAGATAATCTGCCTCATCCAGACAGGGATAGCCGTCGATGACCAGCCGGACAATTTCCATCCAAGCAGGAATGTCCTCTGTTTTAGCACATCGAATGTTAGATTTGGAAAACTCCGTATTCATTCCTTTTCTATGCAGCGAAAACCGTAATTGCAGCGGATAGAACGCCCGGCGTTCACGGTATTCCGCAGGTGGCAGCTTATACATGGATTTGAACGCTGCGGTAAAGGCCTGCTGGCTTTCATAGCCGCAAATAAAAGCAATTTCAATGACCGGCTTTTCCGAAAACACCAGCAGCTTTGCCGCCTCAGTGAGTTGACGGCGTAGTGCATAGTCGTGGATTGTCATACCGACGGTATCCGTAAACATACGGTGCAGATGATATTTGGAATAGTGGACTGCGTTTGCAACTGTTTCAAGTTCCAGTTTGCCGTCCAGATGGCTCTCAATAAAGTCAATTACCGTTTCGATACTGATAACAGTTTTATCTTCCATTTGTGTTCCCTCCTTTCCATTGAATAGGATAGCAAATTGAGTGAGAAGCCGTTTTATCATTCTTGCTATTTTGATTGGTAAGTATAATATTATAACATTCTACTTTTTGTGATGGCAATTCTCTTGCGCTGGCCGATAAGCGACAAACACCTCAAAATACTTAGCGTTCGATTTTAAGCCGTTTTGAAGCGTTGCACTAAACGGCAAGCAAGGCAAGTTGCCGGAGATGCGACTATATCATCACATATGCTGCAACTCGGATTATAGAGTATACAGTTTAATGATTAATTGGTCGTTAGACTTCGGCGCGATGGTAACGATTTTTAAAGTTCTTATAAATTCATTTTCCAAAATGTGTGAAACCACACTATGAAATATAGAAAATTTTTAAGGAGTCGTTTCTTTTACCCTTTTTGATACTTTTGGCGATTCATCCTTTCAAATATAGAGCGGAGATGATTGCAACGTACAATGCATACAATTTTATATAGAAATCTATAATTCCTGGTTTTTATGAGCAAACAATAGAAAAACAAAGAAAATCAAAGGAAACATGAGCATTTGATATTCCCGTTTTCAATGATTCACGCTTTCCTGTAGTTTCCGTAAAAAAAATGTTGACAATTGCAGGATTTCGAACTATATTTGTTACGATTCCTATCATAGGCTGTAAGGGCAGAGAGGGGCTGCATAATTGAAAAATAATGTGATCATTGATTTAAAAAACATTTCAGTGTCCTTTGACGGCGAACAGATTCTCAAAAATCTGAATCTCTATATCCGCGACAAGGAGTTTATTACACTGTTGGGGCCTTCCGGCTGCGGAAAGACGACCACGCTGCGGATCATCGGCGGCTTTTTGGAGCCGGACGAGGGAGATATCGTCTTTGAGGGGAAAAAAATCAATGGTGTGCCGCCTCACAAGAGGCAGGTCAACACCATTTTTCAGCGTTATGCGCTTTTTCCGCATCTGGATGTTTATGAAAATATAGCGTTCGGCCTGCGCATCAAGAAATGGCCGGAGAAAAAGATCCGCGACAAGGTGAACGAGATGCTCACGCTTGTCAATCTCAAGGGCTTCAAGCGCCGTAAGATCGCCTCTCTGTCCGGCGGGCAGCAGCAGCGTGTGGCCATTGCGCGGGCGTTGGCCAATGAGCCGCGCGTGCTGCTCCTTGATGAGCCGCTTGGTGCGCTTGATTTAAAGTTGCGCAAGGATATGCAGGTAGAGCTGAAGAATATCCAGCAGCGCATGGGGATCACCTTTATCTATGTCACGCACGATCAGGAGGAGGCGCTCTCCATGTCCGATACTGTCGTCGTCATGGACAACGGCGTCATCCAGCAGATCGGCACACCGGAGGACATCTATAACGAGCCGAAAAATGCGTTTGTCGCGGATTTCATCGGCGAGAGCAATATCCTCGATGGCATCATGCGGGAAGATTATCTCGCGGAGTTTTCCGGGCACCGCTTTTCATGCCTTGATAAGGGCTTCCAGAAGAACGAGCCGGTGGATGTGGTTGTCCGCCCGGAGGATGTCGACGTCGTCCCGGTGGAGCAGGGGATGTTGTCTGGAACGGTGACGAGCGTCACGTTCAAGGGCGTCCATTTTGAAATCATCGTCGATATCGGCGGCTTCAAATGGATGATCCAGTCCACCGACCACCAGTCGGTCGGCAGTGAGATCGGCCTGTCGATCGATCCGGATGCGATCCACATCATGAAGAAATCCGCCTATTCGGGCGCGTTCGGAGACTACAGCTCCTTCAGCGACGAAATCGACCATTTATCGGATATCATTGAAGAGGAGGCGTGAGAATGGAGAAAAAGCCTTCCCTCCTGCAAAAGCTTGCCTCTGCGCAGTATATCGTTTGGTCCTTGATTTTCATCATCGCTCCGCTGATCCTAGTCGTTTACTACGCCTTTACAGACGCGCAGGGCAATTTTACCTTTGCTAATATTCAGCAGTTGAGCGGCTATGGCAGCATCTTCCTGCGTTCGATCGGCTATGGACTGGTCGCCACAGTCATCTGCCTGCTGCTCTCCTATCCGTTTGCATATATCCTGTCGCAGACTGGAGCCAAGCGGCAGAGCACGATGATCCTGCTCGTCATGCTGCCGATGTGGATGAATTTTCTGCTGCGCACTTATTCGTGGATGACGATTCTGGAGGACACGGGGCTGATCAACACCTTCCTCGGCTTTTTCGGCATCGGCCCACTGCATATGATCAATACAGGCGGTGCGGTGATCCTGGGCATGGTTTACAATTTTATTCCCTATATGATCCTGCCGCTGTATTCCGTGATGTCCAAGCTCGATAAGAGCATGGTCGAGGCGGCGCAGGATCTGGGCGCAAACCGGGTGGCCGTCGTGCGGAAGGTGATTTTTCCCCTGAGCATGCCGGGTGTAGTCTCCGGGATCACGATGGTGTTCGTCCCGTGCGTGAGCACGTTCTATATTTCCCAGAAGCTCGGCGGCGGGACGTTTTCGCTCATCGGCGATATCATCGAAATGCAGTTCCAGACTGCGTATAACTATAATTTGGGTGCGGCGCTGTCGCTTGTGCTGATGGTGCTCATCCTCATCTGTATGGCGTTCATGAACCGGTTCGCCGATCAGGATTCGGGGGCCATGATCGTTTGAAAGAGGGTGGGCCTTTCTCAAACGGGAGTAGGCGCGAATTTGTGGGGCCGATTGCATCGGCCTGCAAAACGGGCAAAATATCCCGGCTTCCTAGTAAAGGGGTGACCATTTGTATGAAAACCGTATCAAAAATTTATCTCGCGCTCATCTTCCTGTTTCTGTATGCGCCGATTTTCGTGCTGATCTTTTTCTCCTTCAATGCGACCAACAGTACGAGCCTGTTCGCTGGCTTTTCCCTGCGGTGGTACGAGTCGCTCTTTCAGGATTCAGCCACGCTCAAAGCGCTGTACAACAGCCTGATCCTTGCTGTTGCCTCTTCGCTGGCCGCCACCGTGCTCGGCACGGCAGCTGCGGTCGGCATCGACAGAATGCGCAGCAAATGGCTCAAATCCAGCGTGCTGTCCGTCACCAATATTCCAATGATGAATCCGGAGATCGTCACGGGCATCTCCATGATGCTTCTGTTTGTCTTCGCTGGCAAGCTCCTGGGCGCGCGGGACGTATTGGGTTTCTGGACGCTCTTGTTTGCTCATATTACCTTTAACCTGCCGTATGTGATCCTGTCGATCCTTCCGAAGCTGCGGCAGATGGACCCGCATCTTTCCGAAGCGGCGCAGGATCTGGGCTGTACGCCTGCGGCCTCCTTCTTTAAAGTCGTCCTGCCCGGCATCCTGCCCGGGATCGTCACAGGGCTCGTCATGTCCTTTACGATGTCGCTTGACGACTTCATTATTAGTTATTTTACCAACGGGCCCTCCTTCCAGACGCTGCCCGTGCGGATTTACTCCATGACAAAGCGGCGTGTAACGCCGGATATCTACGCGCTGTTTACCCTGATTTTTGTCGCTATCCTTGTGCTGCTGATCCTGTATAATATCGCGCAGGCGCAGGGCGAGAAGCGCATTAATAAAAAAATGGCTGTAAAGGAGATCGAAAATTGAAAAGAATTGTGGCAATCCTGTTCACCGTGGTGCTGGTGTTTACCATGGCAGTCCCCGCTCTTGCGGCGGATGCATCCGATCTGGCTGGGACGACGATCAACGTTTATAACTGGGGCGAATACATCTCTGATGGCTCCGAAGGCTCGATGGATATCAATGCGGAGTTCACCAAACGCACCGGTATCAAAGTCAATTACAACAACTATGATACCAATGAAAACATGTATGCAAAGCTCAAGAGCGACGGCGTGAGTTTCGATATCGTGATCCCCTCGGACTATATGATCGAGCGCCTGATCGACGAGGATATGTTACAGAAAATTGATTTCTCCAATATTCCGAATTATAAATACATTGATGCGAAGTACAAGGGCCTCTATTTCGATCCGAAGGATGAATATTCCGTGCCCTATAATGTTGGCATGGTGGGGCTAATTTACAATACGAAGATGGTCAAGGAAGCTCCTACAAGCTGGAATGTAATGTGGGATGAGCAATATAAGGGCAAGGTCCTGATGTTTGACAATCCGCGCGACGCCTTCGGCATTGCGCAGAAGCTGCTTGGACAATCCTTCAATACGACGAACGAGGCTGAGTGGAGGGCCGCTGCCGATAAGCTCAAGGCGCAGAAGCCGATCCTGCAGGGCTATGTTATGGACGATATTTTCCGCAAGATGGAAAGTGGGGAGGCCGCCATCGCGCCCTATTACGCCGGCGACTTTATCACGATGCACAGCAATAACCCGGATCTTGCGTTTGTCTATCCGCAGGAAGGGGTCAATATCTTTGTCGACTCCATCTGCATCCCAAAAAACGCGAAGAATAAGGCCGCAGCAGAAGCTTATATCAACTTCCTGCTCGACCCGGACATCGCGGTGGAAAACGCCAATTACCTCGGTTATGCCACCCCGAATACTGCGGTGCTCACCCGTGAGGACTATGAGCTCAAGGGCAACGAATATCTTTATCCAGAAGATCAGAAGATGCCAAAGACCGAATATTTTTATAACATGCCTCAGAAAACGCTGACCCTGATGACCGACCTCTGGAGTGAGCTGAAGGCCAGCCAGAATATCGAAGCCGGAGAAGAGCAGAAAACAGATTATACTTGGCTTTATGTTGGCGTTGGTGCCGTCGTGGTCATTGTGGCCGCAGTGATCGTATATAAGGTTGTAAAGAAAAAGAAACGCGACTTTGCGGACGCAGAAGACTGATCCAAGAATCGCAGGAACAAGGAGAGGAATTTAAGAATGGCAGCACAGCTTCGCAAACCGCAAGCGGGGGATATCACCGCTGTGATGAACACGTCCATGGGGGAGATCAAAATCCTCCTCTTTCCGGACGCCGCGCCCAAGGCGGTTGAAAATTTTACAACGCATGCGAAAAACGGCTATTACAACGGCCTTATTTTCCACCGCGTTATCCCGGATTTCATGATCCAGGGTGGCGATCCGACGGGCACCGGCATGGGTGGCGAGAGCATCTGGGGCAAGCCCTTTGAGGATGAATTCAGCCCGGATTACCACAATCTGCGCGGCGCGCTTTCCATGGCGAACGCGGGCCCCGGCACCAACGGCAGCCAGTTTTTCATTGTGCAGGCGTCCTCCGTGAGCGACGATCTGCTCGCTCAGATGGAAACACTCGGCGAGAGCGCCTTTCCGGCATGGGCGGTTTCGGCCTACCGCACAAGGGGCGGCACGCCGTGGCTTGATTTCCGCCATACGGTGTTCGGCCAGGTCTATGAGGGCATGGAAGTCGTCGATGCGATTGCGGGCGTCCCTTGTGGCAGGAATGATAAGCCAGCCCAGGATGTGGTGATCGAATCGGTCACGATTGCACAGGTATAAGTAAAGAAGGACGCCGGGAAAGCTTTTCCCGGCGTTCAGCTTGTCGATAAAGTCTGGGAGGAGAGTGCACAAAAAAGCATGGTTTCTGATCGGTTTCGTAACCGGTACCGCTGGGCACTGTCGGGAGGCCGAGGCCGCGCCCACTGAATCTTTCTGCTGCCGAAGTGCCGCGCAAAACGGCCCCTTTTGCTTCCTNNGCCGAGCGGAAAAGGAAGGGCCCGCGTGGCCTGAGCGCGGACCAACTTTTTCTTTCCTTATCATGAATTGTGTTGCAGGTTTCGCTGGCGCGACTTCATTCTCTTTGCTCGATGCAAAGAGAACGAAGCAAGAGAAACACGCGTGGGGGAGTGTCCCCCACGACCCCCGCGCACGGCACTT
>DCJV01000068.1:0-2653 GCA_002320555.1 Ruminococcaceae bacterium UBA1691
GGGCCCGCGCGGCCTGAGCGCAAGCAATCTATATGTAGACGGAAACAAAAACCATCAAAGCTGCCGGAGCGAAAAAATAGCGCCCCGGCAGCTTTCAGTTAAAAAATTTGTTATACTTGTTCTGTCCAACCGCCCAGCCCCAGCAACGCACAGCTCAGCGGCGGCAGCGTCAGGCAGCCGTCCCAGGGCATCACGCCCAGCAGCCCTTTTGCCGCCCGCCAATCGTGCGGCAAAGCGTATGTGTAATCGTTATCACCCCGGTTTACAACAGTCAGGATTCGTTCACATCCCTGGTTGCGCGCAAAGGCGATCATGCCGCCCTCAGACCAGATCGGCTCGAAATCTCCGTCCAAGAGCGCAGGGCAGCTTTTCCGTACCGCACCTAGCCTGCGATACCAGGCAAGCAGCTCCTTATCCTCCTGCCCCCAGGGATAGCAGCCGCGGTTAAACGGGTCTCCATACCCCTCCATGCCGGCCTCGTCTCCATAGTAAATCGAAGGCACGCCCGGAAGGGTATACTGAATGACGGTCGCAAGCCGCATCAGTCTGCTGCCCCGCTCGCGCTGTGCGGGCGAAAGCCTTCGTCCGCTCTGCCAGTCCCGGCCGCGTCCGTTTGCATCCTCCCCCGCAAGGGCGGTCATGGCCCGCGGCGTGTCGTGCGTGCCGATATGGTTCATCAGGAGATGCAACACCTGCGGCGGATAATGCTCGATGATCGAAATAATTGCTTCAAAAAAGCCGTCCGAAGATCCGCTGCGCAAAAAAGACAGCACCGCATTGGCAAAGGGATAGTTCATCACGCTGTCGAGCTGATCTCCTAGCAGGTAGCGGCGGCGGGTGCCATAGCTGTATTTATTGGATGCATCCTCCCAGACCTCGCCGAGCACAAGTGCGTCCTTTTTCTCCGCCTTCGCCGCCTTGCGCAGCGCGTCGAGGAACACGTCGGGCAGTTCGTCCGCCACATCCAGCCGCCAGCCGGACGCGCCGGCCCGCAGCCATTTGCGCACAACACCGTTTTCACCGGTGATGAACTCCAGGAAACTGGGATCCTCCTCGCGCACCTCTGGCAGGATCTTTATGCCCCACCAGGATTCGTAATCATCCGGCCAACTTTTGAATTGGTACCAGGAATAATAGGGCGACTGCTGCGACTGGTATGCGCCTATGTTGGGATACCGCCCGTTTTGATTGAAATAGACGCTGTCGCTGCCCGTATGGCTGAAAACGCCGTCGATCAGGATTCGGATGCCAAACCCTGAAGCCGCCTCGCACAGAGTGGAAAAATCCTGTTGCGTTCCGAGCAGCGGATCAATTGCATGGTAGTCGGCGGTATCGTAACGGTGGTTAGACTGCGCCTCAAAAATGGGATTGAGATACAGACAGGTCACACCCAGGGAGGCGAGATAGGGCAATTTCTCTGCAATCCCCTTCAAATCGCCGCCAAAAAAGTCGTTATTGAGGACCTTGCCGTCGCTCGTAGGCCGCCACTCGGGCTCACCGCCCCAGTCCTCCCGCAGAATACGGCCATCCGGGACGGAGCTTGTTTTCACGCCGGATTTGGCAAAACGGTCGGGAAAAATCTGATAAATGATCCCGCCTTTCAGCCAATCCGGCGTGAAAAACGAGGGATCCGTTACAGTCAGCTGCCAATCATCCCCATCAAATGCTACGTGGCCCAGTCCATTGCCCGCATGTGTCACGCGCGCACGGCCCCAGTCCGTGTCGTATTCAAAATGATACCAGTAAAGGCCGGCGTCCGGCGCGGCATATTCCACGCGCCACCATTCTGAATATGCGCCCTGCATCCCGTCCCATTCCATTGGATGATATTCCCACTCGGCCCGGTCGTCCCGGTGCACGACAAACCAGGCGGCCACACAATGGATGCCACGCGGAAGCATCAGGCGGTAGCGGACGCTCTCGCCCGCCGGTACGGCGCCAAATTTATTTTTATACCGCACATCACGGGAATTATGGGGACAATCGGGCAAATAAAACACTCCTTCTCTCCAAATAGAAAATATCGCTCAGATATCAGTATATGAAAAATAAAACGAATCAATCATTATGATCTTCATCCACACCCTCCGGCGCAGCTGCAAGGCCGCGTCCCATCCAGCGCGGCGAAAAGTGCGGGGATCGTACATTCCTCCAGCTCGAGCCAGGCAGCCGCCTCCGGAATATTTTCCAGGTAATGCGCGTCTGAATCGCACAACAGCGGAATTTCCGACAGAGCAGGATACTTCGTAATATAATCTTCTACATCCGCCCTGCGCGTCAGTTCCGCCGCAGGGAATCCCCATTCCGCCTCGAAGGTACCGAGGCTGGAAATCACACTGTAGGACGGCCGGTCGAGATGCGCTGGGAAGCAGATGCCCTCATATTCGCGCACGAGCTGTACGACGCGGTCGGCCCGGATATCCGAAGCCGTGGTCAGCAAGATTTCCTCCAGGCCTAGAATCCCATCCTCCGCGTCCATGAGGCGCTGTTCGCCAAAGATTTCCGGCCTATTTTTGATCGGTGGGATATGCCGCTTTACATAACCGGAAAAAGAAATCGCCTGCTCCAAAGCGGGGAACAGACAGACGATATGCGCCTCCTCTGCTGTGCACAGCTCCATGCCGGGTATCACCAAAATGCCCGCCTGTACGCC
>DCJV01000068.1:2710-2877 GCA_002320555.1 Ruminococcaceae bacterium UBA1691
ATCTGCATTCCTTGCAGCGCAGCCATATTGACAAGGTTATAGGGCGTCATGTCGTCGTCCCCACAGGGGGACAGGCAGGAATGCATGTGAAGGTCATAATAAACTTTCATATGGCCATCCTTTCCGGCGCAAATGGACAAAGCTCCCGCTTGAAAGATAAAATCTTT
>DCJV01000068.1:2904-3816 GCA_002320555.1 Ruminococcaceae bacterium UBA1691
AGGAGCTTCTGCGCATCGCTCTCCGACACGGCGCGGGCCATGGCGGGCGTGATCTCCCCAAGCATTGCATTGGCCAGCAGCAGGCCGATCGGGCCCAAAATGATATCCGCGCGTGCGGCGTTGTACGCCACGGCGTTTTCGCCTGTGGCGCCCGCGTCAGCCCCCGCCTTGAGCATTGCATTTGTCGCCAGCACATTGGTTCCCACACAGATAATCTGTGCGCCGGGCAGCGCCCGCTCGCGCAGGGATGCGACCAGACGGCTACCAATGCCGCCGCCCTGCCCGTCGATCACCAGAATACGCACCGTTTTTCCCCCTTCAGCTCAATGCATGGATTCCTGCCGCGCGCTTCTTATGCCTTCCGCGGTAGAGCTCTGGGGACGCCATCAGGAACAGCGGGAAGATTTCCAACCGCCCAAGCAGCATTGACAGGGATAAAATCAGCTTGGAAAAGGCAGAAAAATGGCTAAAATTCCCTGTCGGTCCAACTTTTCCGAGCCCCGGTCCGATATTGCCCATGCAGGCGACGACCGAGCTCAGTGTGGTTTCAAAATTGTAGCCGTCCACAGAAACCAGCAGTGACAAAATGAAGATAATAAAAAGATAAGACAATACAAAAGCGCTCGCCCGGTTGACCGTTTCATCGTCGATCCGTTTTCCCTCCAGACGGATGGGGTGGACACTGCGCGGATGCAGCATGCGAACGACGTCATAATAAAGCTTTTTCATCACGATAATCAGGCGGGACACCTTGACGCCTCCGCCGGTCGAGCCGCCGCACGCGCCGATGATCATCAGCAAAAATAAGATCATGCGCGACAATTCCGGCCATACGTTATAATCGGCAGTGGCGTATCCGGTGGTTGTGATAATCGAACTCACCTGAAAAGACGCTTCCCGGAACGCATGCCC
>DCJV01000068.1:3873-18349 GCA_002320555.1 Ruminococcaceae bacterium UBA1691
TACCAGCGAAGCTCCTCGCTTTTGATTCCCTGACGGAACTCCCTGCGTAAAAACAGATAGTAGATATTGAAATTGACGCCGAACAGGAGCATGAAGACGGTAACAACACCATCTACATATGCGCTGTTATAAGCGCCGATGCTGGCGTTGCGGTTGGAAAAGCCGCCGGTGCCCGCGGTGCCGAAGGCTGTGATCAGGCTGTCGAACAGCGGCATTTGAAACAGCAAAAGCAGGATTTCGACGACCGTCATGGCAAAATAAATCAGGTAGAGGACCGTAGCTGTTTTGCGGGTTTTGGGAACCAGCTTCCCGACTGCGGGGCCGGGCACCTCCGCACGCATCACATAAATCGAGCGTTCGTTCACACTGGGCAGGATGGCCAGGGCAAACACGAGGATGCCCATACCGCCCACCCAATGTGTAAAACTGCGCCAGAAGAGAAGGCCTTTCGGCAGGGATTCCACATCGTTGAGGATACTCGCGCCAGTCGTTGTAAAACCGGAAATGGTTTCAAACAGGCTGTCGATATAAGATGGGATCGCACCGCTCAGATAAAATGGCAGAGCGCCGAACAGGGACAGCAAAATCCAGGAGAAGGCGACAATGATATAGCCCTCCCGCGCATACATGCTCTTGTTCGTCACCTTCAGGCGGATGAGCGGGATGCTGACGGCCAGGAGCAGGGCAATCGTTACAAGCAGGGCAAACACGCATCTTTCCCGATCATAAAGGCTCACCATCAGCGGAAGAAGCAGGAGGCCCGCCTCCAGCGCGAGGATGTAGCCAAGCATTTTCAATACAAGCTTGCGGTTCATGAAAGACCTTCCTTGTCGATTTCTTTCAGGCTGATAGGCTACACCAGGATATCGCTCAAGTCCTCCAGCCGCTGCCGTGTGGTGATCACAATCACATTATCCCCGGCGCGGATGCAATCGTTCCCTGTGGGGTAAATCACCTTGCCGCCACGGATGATGGAGGCGATCAAAAGCCCCCTTTTCAGCGCTAGCGTTTTCAGTGGAACATCACAGGCCTCAAAGCTCTCCTTGACATGGAATTCCAGCGCCTCGACTGCGCCGTTTCCAAGCTTAACCATGGATTCCACGCCGCTACCGTGCGAATTCTGCATGGCGCGGACGTATTGCACGATCTGATTGGCAGAAATCAAATGCGGCGTGACCGTGCAGTCGACACCGGATTTCTCAAGAATTTTATCCAAGCTAATATGGTTGATTTTCGCAATGACCTTTCCCACCTCGTGGAGACTTGCAAACATGGAGATGATCACATTTTCCTCGTCCATATTCGTCAGTGCCACGAGCGCGTCCGTACGGTCTAGATCCTCCTCCATCAAAAGGGACTGATCCGACCCGTCCCCACAGATGACCATCGCGCGCGGCAGCAGCTCGGAAAGCAGATCGCAGCGTTCCCTATCCTTCTCCATGATTTTCACCTGCACGCCAATCTCACAGAGCAGGCGGGCAAGATAAAAGCTGATTTTTCCACCCCCGACGATCATCACGGATTTAATCTTCTGCCCACGGATTCCCGTTGTATGGAAAAATGCGGCAACATCTTTTGGAGATGCCGTAATAGCGATCGTATCGCCGCCTCGGAGGATAAAATCCCCGTCTGGAATATAGACCTCACCATCCCGCTGAGCGGTACAGACCAGAACACGGGATTTCAGGGTATGCAGGGCATGCCCGGCAAGCGGGCTGTCCGGCGCCAGGCGGAAGGTAAGCAGCTCCACCCTGCCCTTGGCCAGAAAGTCGATTTTCAGCGCGGTTGGGAACCGCAGCAAACGGAAAATTTCCGTTGCTGCATCCATCTCCGGATTGATCAGCATGCTCAGGCCCAATTCCTCTCGGATAAAAAAGAGGCTTTTGGCATATTCCGGATTACGCACACGCGCAATGGTATGGCGCGCGCCAAGCTTGCGAGCCAGCATACAGCAGATGATATTGACCTCATCCCGCGACGTAACGGCGATCAGCAGATCCGCCTCGTCCGCGCCTGCCTCTGCCAGAATGGCAAGGCTGATGCCGTCTCCGCGCAGGCACGCCACGTCCAGGATATCCCCCGTGCGTTCCAGAATTTCAGCATTATGGTCGATGACTGTAACGTCATGCCCTTCTTCGGAAAGGTGACGCGTCAGGGTAAAACCCATTTTTCCGTCGCCCACAATCACAATCTTCATTGATTCTTCTCTTTCCTGACAACAGCCTCCGGACGGTTTGGAGGCCGGATGTTTTTATTAACCGCACGGCAAAGCGGGTGCGGCGGCCACAAAGTGTATCTATCATACATCATAAGTCGGCAATCTTCAAGCCTCATTGCACAAACGGCAGCGTATATTCTGATATAAGTGCGCAGGGCACATTTTGCTGTAGCTGCAACGCGCTTCTTCGAAGGCAACCGCCGCAGATAGGAAATGCGTTCTTCCGATCGCGTTGGTTCATACCTCAGGCAGCCTTACCGGCCAGAGCCTGCACGATTTGACGCAAATTTCCCGTTTCTTTTTCTTGCAGGCGGCTGTATAATAAAATTATCATGTTTTTCTCATTCTGATGAAAAGAGCCGATTTTTATGATACAGAGCAAAACAAAACTGATCCCTTCCGAGCGGGAGCTCGCCCAGATGTGTACCCGCGCTGGCATCAGCGATGCGCGGCAATTTCTTCCCATCGATATCGGCGATTTCAACGCTGCATTCCGCATCGTGACCGCTGCGCACGGGGATTTCATTCTGAAAATCTCGCCGCGTTATGGTGCCCCGGTCCTAACGCACGAGCGCAGCATCATGCACACGGAGCTGACAGCCTATGACCTGATCCGCACCCGGACGAATGTGCGTGTCCCCCGTGTCATTTTCAGTGATTTCAGCGGAAAATGCATGCCCTGCGACTGGTTCATCATGGAAGCGCTGGATGGCTGCCCGCTCTCCCGGATGCCGCGGGGTGTGCGCCAGTCACCTGATATTCTGCGCGCCATCGGCGAAGCCGCCGCGCAAATCCATTCCATCCATGGGGACGGCTTCGGTTATGAGCAATGGGGCCTTCGTAACGTCTGGCGGGACGCATATCTGGAAATGACGCATAATATCATAGCCGACGCGAAGCGGCTTGGCACGGAAATCCCCTATGTGCGCGAGGTGCGGGAGACGATCCGCCGCTATGAACGGGAGCTCGATGCGGTGACTGTGCCGCATCTTGTCCATTTCGACCTGCGTGAGGAACATATTCTTGTCATACAGGAAAACGGAGCGCCGCTCTTGAGCGCGGTCATCGATCCAGACAGCGCCTATTGGGGCGATCCTGCAGGCGACTTCATCCTGCTTGGGCAGGCTGATCAGCCCGCCTTCTGGGAAGGCTACCGCGCCGCGGGCGAGCCGTCCGAATGGAATCGTAATCTGCGTATCCGGACGCTGCTGATGCAGTTGTATCTGGAAATCATTCGTTATACCCGAATAGACATCCGATTTGAGAAAAACAGTTTTCATTATAAAAGAATGAAACTGGCGGCGCGGCGTGGGATCAGCCAAACGCTCCATCTACTTCACGAGCAGGAAAAGCAGTAAACCTTTGTCAAAAGCAAAAAAATAAAAATTAGTGTTGCTTTTTGGGCACGGTTGTGCTAGAATTCTAATGCTATACCAGTGTTTGTAATCGAAAGAGGTGACAAGAATGAAAGAGGGCATCCATCCGAATTATAAGCCCACGACGATCAAGTGCGCTTGCGGCGAGGTCATTGAAACCTCTTCGACCAAGCAGGATATACGCGTCGATATTTGCTCCAAGTGCCATCCGTTCTTTACCGGCAAGCAAAA
The DNA here is from genome assembly GCA_002320555.1 of Ruminococcaceae bacterium UBA1691. Lineage (GTDB taxonomy): Bacteria > Bacillota > Clostridia > Oscillospirales > Acutalibacteraceae > Fimivicinus. The sequence goes on from DCJV01000068.1 coordinate 7,699, forward strand.
GCTTGTTGATACCGGCGGGCGCGTCGACCGCTTCAAGAAGCGTTACAGCATGGATAAAAAGGGCGAATAATCAGGTTACAGGCAAAGCGGCGCTTGCAGGCGTCGCTTTTTGTTTTTCATACAAAGGATGGGGCATATGGACGAATATCAAACGCTGCGCACACCCGCCAGCGAAGAATTCACGGAGAAGCGTTCCCGTTTTATCGGTCACTCTCAGCCCGTCTCCACCCAGGAGGAAGCAATTGCCTTCATTGACGGGATCAAAACAAAACACCGCGACGCAACCCACAATGTGTTCGCCTATCTCCTGCGCAAGGGGCAGCTCGAGCGCTATTCCGATGACGGCGAGCCTCAGGGTACCGCCGGAATTCCTGTGCTTGACGTACTTCGCAAGCGGGGCGTCGTCGACTGCGCCGTGGTTGTGACGCGTTATTTCGGCGGGGTGCTTCTCGGCGCTGGCGGGCTAGTGCGGGCCTATTCTCACGCCGCTGCCCTGGCACTCGATGCGGCGGGAATTGTTACGATGGCACACTGTACGATTCTGGAAGTCTCGTGCGACTACAGCTTTTATGGAAAGCTTTCCGTCTGCATTCCAGAGTGGGGCGGTATCGCCGAGGATACGCAGTTCGGCGGTGAGGTCATCGTGCGCGTGCGTATCCGAGCGGAGCTTGCAGCGATTTTCTGCGAAAAACTGACGGATACAAGCAACGGACGCTTTCAGGCAGTCCGGATTGGGGAATGCTTTGCGGCGGCAGACTGAACCTTTGCTGCGCTGCAAACAAAAGCTTTTTTGATGATTCTCAGAAAAACAAAGGAAAACCGAAAAAAATAACGTATATCTTAGTAGAAGTGTATTGGTACAAGCTTTTGCGGTTTGGTTGACGCAAATCATCAGCGAAAGGTGGGATTGCAATGGACATGAATATCCGTGCGCGTACACAGGCTGTGGAGCGGGAGACGCTGTCGCCCCGCGCCGCTCTGAGCGAGCATTCGCGCGGCCGCCTGCGCGAGGAAGAGGAATGCCCGGTACGCACGGTTTACCAGCGTGACCGGGACCGGATCATCCACTCAACCGCTTTCCGCCGGTTAAAGCACAAGACGCAGGTTTTTCTCGCGCCGGAGGGGGACCATTACCGCACCCGCCTGACGCATACGCTGGAGGTCGCTCAGATTGCCCGCACGATTGCGCGCGGGCTGAGGCTCAATGAAGACCTCACGGAAGCCGCCGCCCTGGGGCACGACCTTGGGCACACGCCCTTTGGCCATGCGGGCGAACGCGCGCTGAACGCGGTCTTTCCCGGCGGCTTCCAGCACTACAATCAGAGCCTGCGCGTGGTGGACCGGCTGGAGAAGAACGGGCTGGGCCTAAACCTGACCTATGAGGTACGCGACGGCATCCGCTGCCATACCTCCGGCGATGAGGCAGGGACGCTGGAGGGCCGTATCGTCCGCCTGGCCGACCGGATCGCCTATATCAACCACGATATCGATGACGCGATGCGCGGCGGCGTGCTCCGGCAGGAGGATCTGCCCCGCAGCGCCTGCGCCATACTGGGGGATACCAAATCCCGGCGGATCAACACTCTGGTGATCTCTGCGATCCTCACGAGCGAGGCGGCTGATAATATCTGCCTCGCGCCGGAAATCCAGAAGGCGTTTGACGAGCTGCATGCCTTTATGTTTGAAAAGGTGTACACCAATCCCCGCTGCAAGGGAGAGGAAGGAAAAGCCATCGATATTTTGCAGCATCTGTATGAGCATTTTGTTCAGCATCCGGAGGACCTGCCCACGGAATATGCCGCCATCTGCGAACAGGAGGGCGCCGAACGCGCCGCCTGCGACTATATTGCCGGCATGTCTGACCCCTATGCGCTGCGTGTTTTCGACGCGCTGTTTATCCCCCGTTCGTGGAGGGGATAGAGCAGGGCAGAATGCCCCATTGCCAAACTGATTTGGAGGAATGTCCGCTTTGCTCAGCGATGAATTTTTGCAGGAACTGCGCTCCAAAATTGATATTGAGGAGATCGTCGCGCCGTATGTGAATCTCCGGCGGCGCGGCCGTACCTATACGGGGCTTTGCCCCTTTCACAATGAAAAAACGCCCTCCTTCACGGTCTATCCGGAAACGCAGTCCTTTTACTGCTTCGGCTGCGGCGCGGGGGGAGATGCGATCACCTTTGTGCGCCGCATGGAAAACCTCGACTATATGGAGGCGGTGAAAAGCCTAGCGGACCGCGCGGGGCTCGCCCTGCCGCAGGATGGTTATGACGATACCCTGATGAAGCAGCGCCGCCGCCTGCTTGAGGCAAACCGGGAGGCGGCCCGCTATTTCCACGAAACGCTTTTCACCCCTGCGGGGGAAGCGGCGCTTTCCTACCTACAGAGCCGGGGCTTGACTGCGAAAATGATCCGTCATTTCGGGCTCGGCTGCGCGCCCGACCGTTGGGACGGCCTTCTGCACCATATGCGGCAGAAGGGGTATTCCGAAGCGGAGCTGGTCAATGCCAATCTTGTGCGCAGCAGCGATAAAAACGGCCGGACTTCTTGTTACGACAATTTCCGCAACCGAATGATGATCCCCATCATCGATCTGCGCGGCAACGTCATTGCCTTCGGCGGCCGCGTGCTCGACGACTCCAAGCCGAAATATGTCAACACTTCAGACACGCTTGTCTATAAAAAGAGCCAGGCAATCTTTGCGCTAAATTTTGCCAAAAGCGCAAATGGCGGAAAGCTGATCCTCGCGGAGGGCTACATGGATGTCATCGCCTATCATCAGGCCGGTTTTACCAACGCTGTGGCCTGTCTCGGCACGGCGCTTACTCGCGAGCAGGCGCGGCTTTTATCCCGCTACGCGGACGAGGTCATCCTCTCCTACGATGCGGACGGCGCTGGGCAGGAGGCAACCCGCCGGGCGATTGCGATCTTCAATGAGATCGGGATGAAGCTGCGGGTGCTGCGTCTGACCGGCGGTAAGGACCCGGACGAGATCCTGCGCAAATACGGCCCTGACCGGCTGCGCGATCTGATAGACGGCGCGGCCAACGATGTGGAATACCGCCTTCTGCGAGAGCGGGAAAAATTCGATGTTTCCACGCCGGACGGCAAGCTCGGGTTTCTCACCGCTGCCGTCGGCGTCCTCACACAGGTGGATAGTCCCATCGAACGGGACGTCTATGCCAGCAAGCTCGCCTCTGAGCTGGAGGTTCACAAGGATGCAATCCTCTCCCAGCTGCAGCGGGCCACTCGTTCCCGCCGCCGCACGCAGGAAAAAGCAACGATGCGCGCCATACAGCGCATGGATACCGCCCCCCAAAACACGGCAAATCCGGAGAGAAGCAGACATCTGCGCGCGGCAAAGGCGGAAGAGATCCTGATTGCTACACTGATGCGGAATCCGGATTTTCTTGCGAAAATGGAAGGCCAGGTATCTCCTGATGATTTTCTCACAGATTTTAACCGCCGCGTTTTCATCGCCGTCTGTGCCCTCATCCATGAGGGCCGCACGCCAGAGCTCTCCCTGCTTTCCGCGCGCTTCACGCCTGCGGAAATGGGGGCGATCGCCGGGATTCTGGCACAGGGCGCAGCAATTAGCAATACCGTCGCAGAATGCGGCGATTGCATAAAAGTGCTCTCTGAGGAAAAAGCTAAGCTTGAAGCAGTGGATCCGGCTTCGGCCAGTGACGACGAATTTCTGGCGCTTTTCCGCAAAAGGGGCGATTCCCTGTAGACAGACAGCCTGCAGGGACAGGATGGAAGAATACATAGGGTGTAAGGGTGCAGTTTGAAGGGAAGCAGCCCCTTTCCTTCAAATGCGCATGAAAGGATGGTTATTTAGTTATGGAAAACACGGAGAAAAAGCAGTCGGTCAAAAGCCTGCTGGACAAGGGCAAGGCAAGCGGCCGCCTGACGACGCATGAAATCGATGCAGCCATCGTGGAAATGGATATGGACGTGGAGGAGCTGGACAAGCTTTACGACACGATTGAAAGCCAGAATATTGAAATCATCGACGACCTGAGCGACGCTTCCCTCGATGTGATGTCCTTTGAGACGCCCGATATGCCAAAGGCGACCGACCCTGAGCTCGCCATGAGCGTCGACAATAAAAACGTTGCCATGGACGATCCCGTCAAGGTGTACCTCAAGGAAATCGGGCGCGTCCCGCTTCTGAGCTCCGAGGAGGAGATTGACCTCGCCATCCGGATCAGCGAAAACGATCCCGTGGCCAAGCAGCGCCTGGCGGAGGCGAACCTGCGCCTGGTCGTCAGCATTGCAAAGCGCTATGTCGGGCGCGGCATGCAGTTTCTCGATCTCATCCAGGAGGGAAATCTCGGCCTGATCAAGGCGGTTGACAAATTTGACTACACTAAGGGCTTCAAATTTTCTACCTACGCCACATGGTGGATCCGTCAGGCAATCACCCGCGCGATCGCGGATCAGGCGCGCACCATCCGCATCCCTGTGCATATGGTGGAAACGATCAATAAGGTCAAAAAGACAAACAGCCAGCTGCTGCACAAAAACGGCCGCGACCCCACGGCAGAGGAGATTGCCGCGGAGCTTGATATGCCGGTCGACAAGGTGCGCGAAATCCTGCGCGTTGCACAGGAGCCAGTCTCCCTCGAAACGCCCATCGGCGAGGAGGAGGACAGCCATCTGGGCGACTTCATCCCGGACGACGACGCACTCGCCCCGGCGGACGCGGCGTCCATGCTGCTTTTAAAGGAACAGCTCGGCGACGTGCTCAAAACGCTCACGCCGCGTGAGGAAAAGGTCCTCGCCCTGCGCTTTGGTCTGGAGGACGGCCATCCGCGCACACTCGAGGAAGTCGGCAAGGAATTCAACGTGACCCGCGAGCGCATCCGCCAGATCGAGGCGAAAGCGCTCCGCAAGCTGCGCCATCCGAGCCGCAGCAAAAAGCTCAAGGACTTTTTGGATTGATAATCTTTAAAAGGGGAATTCTATTCAAATGTACCAATCTAAAAAAATAAATCGTCCTCTCCGGGCAGGCGTCTGGTACCGGCGCCCGGAATTTCTGGAGTTTCTCCTGTTCGGCCTTCTTTTTGTCGCATTGACCGCGCTCGCCTGTTTTTTCCCTATGCAAGGGGATGATTGGGCCTGGGGAAGCCATATTGGATTAGAACGGCTGAGCAACTCCTTTCGGAATTACAATGGAAGATATCTCGGCAACCTGCTGATCCTTGCCCTCTCGCGCTCGCATTTTCTCAATGCGGTTGCCTTTGCATTGGTTTTGACGCTCCTAATCTATCTGATGCAGAAGGCCGGCACAGGGCTTTTTCGGTCCACCTGCCTGTTTATCCCCCTTCTTTTCTTTCTAATGCCCTCGACAATGTTCCGGCAAGTATTTTCCTGGGCCTCCGGTTTTGTAAACTATGTCCCCTCCATGGTATTTGTTTTGCTTTTTCTGGTGATTATCCGGCGAAGCATGCAGCCGGACGCACCGGCATTGACGGTATGGCGTGCCGCTTTTATTCTTGTTACAGGATTCGCAGGGCAGCTCTTTGTAGAGCATGTCACGCTCTATATGGTTGCAGCGTCCCTTCTGATGCTGCTGGTATGCAGCCTGATCAAAAAGAAACTGCATGTGGAAAGCCTGCTCTACGCCATTTCCTGTATCGCCGGTGCAGCATTCATGTTTACAAACGGAGCCTACCTCAATGCGATCACTTCTCCCGGATATCAGGAAATTCCCAGCTTTAGCCTGACAGGCTGGCTGAGAGACGCTTTTCACGTGTTCCTCGATCAGATCAGCGATTTACTAGTTTGGGATAATATTGCTCTCAACCTATTCATTGCGCTCCTTTGCCTAGTCCTTTTGATGAAAACAAAGGAAACAAAGGCATCCCGGCGGATACTTCGGGATCTGTTTGCTTCCGGGTTCGTCTTTTTTATTTCCTACCAGGTTTATCTCACCACAGGCTTACAGCTTTTAGGTGCATATCAAAAATACATCAGCGCCATCGGCGTAATTGTCTATTTTGTTTTGTTGGCAGCAACCTCGCTGTTCTTTATAAACAACAGCGAGATCAAGTGGTCCATCATTTTCTTCTGCGTTTCCACCCTAGTAATCACTGCGCCTCTGTTTATCGTCAAACCGATTGGACCCCGCTGCTTCTTTGCAGCCTATGTCTTTCTGGTCCTTATTTTCTGCGAATTCTGGCAATATGGCCGGCAAGCCGGCATGCTCTCTCTGACCGGCCGTCGGCTCGCCGTACCGGTCGTGTGCGCTCTGGCTGTCGTTCTGCTCTTTTATTTCAGAATCTACTCAACTGTATGGGAGGTTTCCCAGCAGCGGCTTGCCTATATCGACAGCCAATACCAGCAGGGTGAAACGCTAATCGAGATTCCTCAGCTGCCTTATAAGGACTACCTCTGGACATGCGATCCAATCAATGAACTGTGGACCTACCGCTATAAGGCATACTATCAGCTCCCGGATGAAATCAGCTTCAAGCTGGTTTCCTATGACCAATGGCTCACGGATACCGGGATACAGAAGTAACAGCTTTGGGGCATCATACAAAATCTCAGTATGATTTTAAAATTCATGGAGCATTAGCATTGATACGAAATAATATTATTTTTGCTTCGTATTTCATGAAACAGCAATCCTGTATTCTGATCATGTGTGCAGATAAGGCAACTCATCTGTTCCAGGGTGCTTATTCATGCGAAAACCGCAAAAATGTCGCCCAATGCCGAAAAAAGCCCAGCATGTACTTGATTTCTGTCCGTAATTATTATAAACTATCTTTGATATCATAGCTGATTGCGGCATGAGGGCAAATGAAATAGGATGGCAGCTGGTAATGAATCGGCTGCTTTTTCGGTTTCGCGCCGGAAACGCTGCAAAAGCTTGGAATACGGGCAGATCATTTGAAAGACAGGTTTTTGGATGATCCTAAAAAGGATGGGCATGAATTTATGAAGCTTCTGGAAGAGCGGATTCTCCGTGACGGTAAGATCCTGAGCGACGATATTCTGAAGGTGGACATGTTTTTGAACCATCAGATCGACGTCGGTCTGCTCAACGAGATTGGGAAGGAATTCTACCGGCTGTTTCAGTCCGCCCACATCAATAAAATTTTAACAATTGAGGCTTCAGGTATAGGGATTGCGTGCATTGCAGCGCAATATTTCTCTGTGCCTGTTGTTTTTGCGAAAAAGGGTGCACACCGCAATGTCGGCGGCAATCTCTACACGAGCGAGGTCTTTTCCTTTACCAAAAACAAGTCCTATCTTATTGGGGTTTCAAAGGACTATCTCGGCCCGGAGGACCACGTGCTGGTTATTGATGACTTTCTGGCCAACGGACGCGCGCTCATCGGATTAAAGGACATTCTCGATCAGGCCGGCGCAAAGCTGGAAGGCATTGGAATCGTGATTGAAAAGGGCTTTCAGCCCGGCGGAAAGCTGATCCGCGGCATGGGTATCCATCTTGAATCTCTGGCGATCGTGGAATCCATGCAAAACGGCACGGTCACGTTCGCCCCGCAGGATTGTTAGGAAAGGGGCCGGTATCCGGCGCCCTCTCTGTAACATAATAATTTTTTGGAGGAATGGACAAATGAAGAAGTTCACAAAGGCTCTCGCTCTGTTGCTGGCCCTTGCCATGGTCTTCGCCCTCGCGGCATGCTCCGGCACCGGCGACACGGACAAGTTGTCCGGCAGCAACACGAACGCTGCTTCGAGCAGCTCCTTTGCCCCGGTTGCAAAGGATAAGATCAAGGTCGGCGTAATCCACATCGGAAATCCGAAGGATACGGCTGGCTATACCCACGCGCATGATCAGGGGATCGTACAGATGCAGAATCAGCTTGGCCTGAGAGACGACCAGATCATCCGCAAGAATGACGTCAACGATCAGGACAAGACCGCGATTGAAACCGCGATCACCGAATGCATCGAGGAAGGCTGCAACATTATCTTCGGCACCAGCTATGGCTATATGGATACAATGGAGCAGCTCGCTGCAGCACATCCGGACGTCATCTTTTCCCACTGCTCCGGCTATAAAAACAACGGCAAAAATCTCAACAACTACTTCGGCCGTATCTACGAGGCCCGCTACCTGACCGGTATCGCCGCCGGCCTGAAGACCAAGAGCAACAAAATCGGTTATGTCGCCGCGCAGGGCAACGAAAATCCGGAGGTTACAGGTGGTATCGATGCTTTTGCGCTCGGCGTAAAGAGCGTAAACCCGAATGCCAAGGTGTATGTCAAAGTCACCAACACCTGGTTTGACCCGCAGAAGGAAAAGAGCGCGGCAATTTCCCTGCTCGACGCGGGCTGCGACGTCATCGCCCAGCATCAGGATACCGCCCAGCCGCAGATCGCCGCACAAGAGCGAAACGTTTGGGGCTGCGGCTACAACTCCGATATGACGGCTGAGGCGCCCAAGGCGCATCTGACCGCAACCATCTGGAACTGGGGCGTTTATTACACGCAGGCCGTCCAGCAGGTCATCGAGGGCACATGGACGCCAACCAATTATTTTGACGGCATGAAGGAAGGCCTTGTCGGCATTTCCCCGCTCTCTGAAAATTGCGCAGAGGGCACCAAAGAGGCCATTGATAAGGCGCAGGCCGCTATCATCGACGGTACGCTGAAGGTCTTCGCCGGCCCACTCAAGGACAATACTGGCAAAGAGCGGGTCAAGAGCGGCGATTATCTCAAGGACGATGTGATCGCCGGCAAACTCAATTGGTATGTCGACAACGTCGTTGCCGACAAATAACGCAGTATTTTGTAAAAAAGATGGGTGGTATCACATTTGGATACGGTTGAACAAAACTTTGCGATCGAACTGAAAAATATTACAAAGACCTTTGGCCCGGTTGTCGCCAATGATGATATCAACCTGTCCGTCAAGCAGGGCGAGATTCTCGCCCTGCTTGGCGAAAATGGATCCGGCAAGACAACGCTTATGAATATGCTTTCGGGCATCTATCATCCAGACAACGGTACGATCTTCATCCGCGGGCAGCAGCGTACCATCGCCTCTCCGCGCGATGCGCTGAGGCTTGGCATCGGCATGATTCACCAGCATTTCAAGCTGATCGACGTATTCACAGCGCAGGACAATATCGTCATGGGCACAGGAACGGACCGGCGGCTGGGCAAAAAGGAACTGGCGAGCAAAATTTCTTCCCTTTGTCAGAAATACGGGCTGGAAATCGACCCGCTGAAAAAAACGTACCATATGTCTGTCAGTGAGAAGCAGACCGTGGAAATCCTGAAGGTGCTTTACCGCGGCGCTGACATCCTTATCCTCGATGAGCCGACGGCTGTGCTCACGCCGCAGGAAACGGACAAGCTCTTCTCCATCCTGCGCAGCATGCGCGACCAAGGCTGCGCGATCATCATCATCACACATAAATTAAACGAAGTGCTCGCCATTAGCGACCGCGTCACGATCCTGCACAAGGGCAAAAGCATCGCCACAGTCACTACCAGCGAGACCAATATGCAGGAGCTCACGGAGCTGATGGTCGGCAAAAAGGTATCCCTAAAGATTGAACGCCCCTGCGTCGAACAGGAAAAGGCCCTGTTTGAGGTACATCACCTCTCCGTGCGCAATGAGGACAATGTCTATGCCCTCAATGACGTCTCCTTCGATTTAAACGGCGGAGAGATTCTCGGCGTTGCAGGCGTTGCGGGCAGCGGGCAGAAGGAGCTGTGCGAAACCATCGCCGGCCTGATGCACGCGGAAAAGGGAGCCATCCTCTATAAAAAAGAAAATATCGTGGGCAAATCGCCCCGTGAAATTATAAAAATGGGCATCAGCATGAGCTTCATCCCGGAGGACCGGCTAGGTATGGGCCTAGTGGCCTCCATGGGCATAACGGACAACATGCTGCTCAAGTCCTATAAGGGCGGAAAATCCCCCTTTATCAACAAAAAACCGGCCAAAGAGCTCGCGCTTAAGCTGATCGATAAGCTCGACATTTCCACACCTGGCATCACGACGCCAGTGTCCCGCCTTTCGGGCGGCAATGTGCAGAAGGTACTACTCGGGCGTGAGATTGAATCCGAGCCGCAGCTCCTCATCACTGCCTACCCGGTGCGGGGGCTGGACATCAATTCCTCCTATACTATTTACGACCTGCTCAACGAGCAGAAGAAAAAAGGCGTGGCGGTGCTCTTCATCGGCGAGGATCTCGATGTGCTGCTGGAACTCTGCGACCGGATCATGGTATTGTGTCACGGAGAAGTAACCGGCATTCTGGACGCGCAAAACACCACCAAGGAGCAAATCGGCCTTCTGATGGCCGGAGAAACCGTACAGAAGGAGGCAATCTCCCATGACTAAGCCATCTTCCGCCGCCCGGCGGACCTCGTCGGAGCCCTTCATCCGCGTGGTGAAAAAGCCGGAGCTGCCGCCCCTGCAGGCCTCCCTGCTCCGCGTGGGAGCGTTTTTCCTTGCAATCGTCGCGGGCGCGCTGTTTATCCTGATGCTGGGGCACAATCCGCTGAGCGTCTATGCGGAGATGATCCGCGGCTGCTTTCGCAGCAAAATTGCGATCCAGTCCACCGTGAAGATCGGCATTCCCCTGCTGATCACATCGCTTGGCGTCACCCTCGCCTTTAAAATGAAATTTTGGAATATCGGCGCGGAGGGCCAGCT
>DCJV01000068.1:18428-20182 GCA_002320555.1 Ruminococcaceae bacterium UBA1691
TCCTCGGCGGCGGCCTGTGGGGGCTGATCCCCGCCGTATTCAAGGCGCGCTTCAACACAAATGAAACGCTGCTGACGCTGATGCTCAACTATATCGCCTTTTATATCGTCGATTATCTGCGCCAGGGGCCTTGGCAAGATCCGGAGGCGCGCGGTTTTCCCAAAATTGCAACCTTTGAGCCGAATTCCTATCTGGGTAAGGTATTCGGCGTCCAGTCCGGCTGGATTATCGGCCTTATACTGCTCGTCCTTGTCTTCGTCTATCTGCGCTATACCAAAAGCGGCTATGAAATCAGCGTCGTCGGCGAGAGCCAGGCAACGGCCCGGTATGCCGGCATCAATGTCAAGCGTGTCATGATCGTGACGATGATCCTCAGCGGCGCCATTTCGGGCATCGCGGGTATGCTGCAGGTCACCGGCACTGACTTTACGCTCTCCACAGGCGTGGCAAGCGGCGTAGGCTTTACCGCCATTATCGTCGCGTGGCTCGCCCAGCTCAATCCCTTTGTCATTCTCGTTTTCACCTCCTTCTTCAGCATCCTCGAAAAGGGCAGCGGCGTCATCCAGACCGCTTTCGGCCTTTCCTCCTATGCATCTGATATTTTGCAGGGGGTAATCCTGTTCTTTATTCTGGGATGTGAATTTTTCATTCGTTACTCCTTTGCATTCCGGAAGAAAGGGGGCAAAGCGAAATGAACACCTTTGTCAATTTTCTGCATGCGGCACTTCTGGCCGGAACGCCCCTGATGTTTGGCACGCTCGGCGAAATCACCACGGAAAAAGCGGGCAACTTGAACCTCGGCGTGGAGGGCATGATGTCCATCGGCGCGATCGCCGGATTTTACGTGGGCTTTACTACGCAGAATATCCTACTCGCCGTGCTCGGGGCATTTGCAGCGGGTATCCTGTCCTCTTTGATCTATGCGTTCCTGACTGTTACGCTCAAGGCGAATCAAAACGTTACCGGCCTGACCCTGACCATCTTCGGCGTAGGCTTTTCCAATTTCTTTGGTGATTTCCTGCGTGAATCGGCCGGCGTCTCCGTCTTGAAGCTATCTGATAAGATCACAAACGCGGTGCAGGCAGTCCATATTCCTGTGCTCAGCGACCTGCCCTATGTGGGGAAGCTCTTCTTCCAATATAATCCCTTCGTCTATTTTGGGATTCTTCTGTGCATCATCATGGGTATTTATATCAACCATACGCGCAAGGGGCTCAATCTGCGCGCTATCGGCGAAAATCCCGGCGCGGCCGATGCAGCCGGCATCAATGTTACGCGCGTTAAGTATTTCAACATCCTGCTCGGCGGCGGCATCTGTGGCATCGGCGGTGCGTATATCTCGCTTGTTCTCTGCGGCGGCGTATGGGTGACAAACAGTGTTAACGGCCTCGGCTGGATTGCCGTGGCGCTCGTCATCTTTGCAAGCTGGAACCCCTTTAAGGCAATCCTAGGTTCGTTTATTTTCGGCGCATTCAATATCCTGAAATTCTACATTCCCAAGAGCATTATTTCGATCCCCGAAGCGATCTTTGATATGCTCCCCTTCCTGGTGACGGCCATCGTTCTGATCGTCACCTCTATCCGGAAGAGCAAGGAAAACACACAGCCTGCGGGCTGTGGAATCAATTATTTCCGCGAGGAGCGGTAAGGCCTTGATATTCAGCCAAATACCAGCCTGTCGAAAAAGAGATATCGTTTTGTCAAAATGCACAAGAACAATTTCGTAAATAGGTCCGCGCTCAGGCCGCGCGGGC
>DCJV01000126.1:0-6118 GCA_002320555.1 Ruminococcaceae bacterium UBA1691
ATGATCTTAAAATTTGGTTAATTTATCTATAACAGGCATTGTGAAGGTTTCAGGATTTGAATAGAGATGGGCGCTTGCAATAGAAAAAGATAAAAACTGCAGACCGTTATCGGGGAAAAATGGAAGCAAGGAGCTCCACTTGTTATCTGCCCAATTTTCCCATATGTTACGGTAAAAAATCGACTTGACTTCGCCAGGTGCTTGCGTTATAATTATTTTGTATTCTAGACACGCATTGATCTCACATTTTTGTAAGTCATTGTCCGTTTGATGGTTTACAAAAATGTGATTTTTTTTGGCGCAATATCGGATACAAAAATTTTTTAGGAGGTACCCGCTTTATGAATAACGGTACAGTGAAATGGTTTAACGCAGAAAAGGGCTATGGCTTTATCTCGAATGATGACGGCGGCGAGGACGTATTCGTGCATTTTTCCGCGATTCAGGTAGATGGCTACAAGACCCTCACCGAGGGCCAGAAGGTCACGTTTGATACGGAGCCCGATCCCAAGGATAGCAGTAAGCTTCGCGCGGCGAATGTGCAGGTTGTCGGCTGAGAAACGGGTATTGAGATTGTTGCAAATATGGATAAGGGTTTAGGCCAGCCATAATTGCTGGCTTACAAATACTTCTTTTCAAGGGTGTGCTACAAAATGTGTATTTTTACATTTTGTACCGCGCCCCTTTTTATTGATACTGACAAGCAGAATAGACAATGAATTTAATAAAAAGAAATAAAATTGATTATTTTATCATGTGGAAAAAAGGCACACTAAATACAGCTTTTCCCAAAGAGGCTTTATGAAAGGGGGCGGGTAGAATGACGACGCGTATGGATGGCAACGTTCTGTTCGAGGTGCGGGAGAGAAAAGCGCCCTTTTGCGAACAGCGGCTGCTAAGCATCTCTGATTGCTTCAGGGATGCTTTTTTTATTTCTTTGGAAAGGAGAAAAGAGGGAATCGCATTCCCAGTCAAAGAGAGGGGTTGAAGGATTTGATAAATGAAAAACGACAAGCCGAAGACGTACCAGGCTGATTGTCCGCTTTTTGCGCGGAAATGTGCATCTGTTTGTCATCGCATTGGCTTTTTACAGGGCGTCCTGCCGGCTGGGCTTTTGCCCGGCCACAGCATGGCGGCGCTGCTAGTGTCGGTACTTTTGAGGAGGAGTCCTCCATGCGGATTTTGGAGGCTTAGCTTTCCGGCGAACGATTTTATGTTGAGAAGGGGGGCACACTATCAGAGAAAAAAGTAATTGAGGGATTATCATGCTTTATCATAAAAATTTTGAATTCTTAGAACACGGGCTGTCTGTACGCGTGGTCAGCCGAAAGTCCGGCCGCAGGAGTCTGTTTGGCAGGATGCGGGATGCATTGGCGGAGTCAGCGCCGGCACTTACGATGGAGGAGATCCAAAAGGACGTTGCACCCGGGCAGGAATTTTCTGCTGCGCTGGCCTGCCTGATCTTCCGGGTTTTGCGCGACAGACGGGGGCAATGAGCAAAGAAAGGCGCGGATATCCCTTGCAGGAGTGTCCGCAGCAGATTACCTGCCGAGCGGGGAATGAATATAATGCACAAGAAGGAGCTGCTCGCGCAGTTCAACCGAAATGATCTGATCCGTTTTTATAGGATCCAATTTTTCGCATGGGCAGCTCTCGTTCTTATCCTGCGGAAAGCGGCGATGGGTGCAGTGCGGCGCAAAGAAGGCGCTAAACGAAAGCGAACCGTGCAAAAAATGAAGCTCTGCGAAGGTTTTTTCGCAGAGCTTTTGTTAAATATTTTTTGCCACAATTCCTGCCACAACCGTGATATCATCCTCATGGCCGTCCGTCCGCCGGCGCGCAGCCTCTTCGGAGATCAGGTCGGTGAGCGACTGCGCGTTTGTCCCTTCGAAGCGGTTTAGCTCCTCCAGAATCCACCCGGTTCCAGCATCCAGCGCGCCGTCAGAAACAAGCAGGATCAGGTCGCCCGGCTGCAGTCTTGTCTGAAAATCGGAAAAACGTGCCTCCCGCAGGATTCCCGTCGGCATAGAGGCGCACTCCAGCACCTCGGCCTTCCCCGCACGGCGCAGGAAAGAAGCTGCCGCGCCGGCCTTGCAGATGGCGCATTGCCCGGAATAAAAATCGAAGCAGGCGAGATCGAGCGTAGCGAACGACTCATCCTCCGATTTTGCGAGAAGGGCGGAATTAACAATTCGCAGGGCGGTGTCAAAGCCGAGCCCTGCCTTAATCAGCTTGGAAAATAGGCCGCTTGCCATCGCGGCATCCACGGCGGCGCGTCCGCCCGTTCCCATACCGTCGCTGATGAGCAAAAGCTGCCTTCCGCGCCCGTCGCGGAAGGCTTCAAAGGTGTCCCCACATAAAACGGACTCCCCGCAGGTGCGCTGGCTGGCTCCTGTTCGCATCGTAAAGGGTGCTTTTTCGCTGCAGGTCAGATAAAGCTCTCCGCTGATGATCTCCACGCAAGGGGGATCGAACGCCCGGCCGCAGGCCTCCTGAAAAAGCGCCGGAAGCTCCCGCTGATGGAGCTTTTCCCCGCCCGGCGTGCCGGTGGCCTCGATATGCATCCGTCCGTTTGCATCGAGGCGGCAAACGGTTTCCTGTATTTTGATCCCAGCCTCCCCCAGTAGGGTTTGCACATGCAAAGCCGTCTCGTCGTCAAAGAGGAGCTCCTCGCCGTAATCAAGGGAAAGGTCCTCCAGCAGGTCCGCCATCTCGCCAAACTGGTCTCCAATGACCGCGCGCAGGCGGCTCAGGCGGTTCTGGGCGCTAGCGCGTGCGATATGAGCGCTGAAAGCCTTCTGATAACGTTCGAGCAGGCTGGTCAGCCGGATGCAGCAGCCGGAAAACTGGGCGGGCAGCTTCTCTGGGGACAGGGGCTCTCCTTTTTCCAGCAGCATGTCGATGCACTGCACCGCCTCCATCGTGTCCGCTTCATTTGTTTCCCAGCAGTGCTCCCGCATACCGCACTGCCCGCAGACAGACTCCCGCACCTGGCCGTGCAGCGTATGCAGCCCCGGCGCATAAAGCCGCTTGAGGCTCTCCGATACCGCGTCGACGGAGGTGGAAACATAACGCATGCCGGAGGCCGCCGCATGCAGGCGCGCCGACAGCGCACGGGCAGCATCCTGCGAATGGGCCATGGCGGGGGGATGCAGGACGGCTTCCACCTTATCGATCCATCTGGAGGGCAGAAAGACAAAAAGGAGGGTGGCAATCGCGGTTTCAATGAGCGTATGGACGGCCTGGGTGCTGCCCCCCTCCAGAATCACCACAACACCGTTGGCCGCGGCGAAGGCCGCGGCGCAGCCGAATTGTCCCAGTGGGGCAAACAAACCGGCGAGCAGGCCGCCGAACGCATAGGAACCGGTCAGAAAGCGCATCCCTTCCCCAAATCCCATGGCGACGCCGGCCACAATACCGGCGATGCTGCCGCCCGCCTCCCGCCCACAGCGCGCGCCCAGCAGGATGAGGAGTACCGCAGCGATCCGGGCTGGCGCGATCCCACCGATGTCAAAGCCCGCAAGTGCGAAGAGCAGCATGGCGCAGGAGGCCACAATGCAAGCGATCTCCTGTGGGGAGAGGATACGCAGATGGTCGAGCTGCCTAAGAAGGGAAAAGGAGCGGTAAAAGAAATAGGCGGCGCCCCCGGCAAGAAGTGCCTCCGCTGCGTACAATGCGGCCAGCGCTCCTGTAAGCCCATCCGACATGCCGAGCGCAAGCCCGGTGACGAGGCAGCAGGAGGCGGCGGTAACGCAGGAGAGCGCCTGTGAAAGCTTTTCCTTTGTCATCTGCCGGAGCGCGAAGCTGATGACGGAAGCCGCCACGACGCTTGCGATATAACGCAGCGGCATCTCATCCGCACCGGAAAACAAATAACCGAGGCATGCACCCAGGGAGGCGGCCAAGATGCCGTCCCGCGGGGCACCCGCGACCAGGGCGACCCCCAGTGGAGCAAAGGAACCGAAGACGGCTGTTTGGGCGAGCGCGAAGCCGGAGACCAGCGTAAAGGCCTGCCGGAGAAGAAAGCGCGCTGCGGCGGGAATCTCCCGTGGAAACGCACGCATAAAGCTGAGCGCCTGTCCTCTGTTTTTCATGTTGAAACACCACGCTTTGCAAAAGCTGGGCCTGTCCAGCCGCAGGCGGGAGAGGCTCTCCTGTCATTATAGGAGGTGCTTTGCAAAATTTGTGTCGGAACACGATGTAGAAGAAAGGCGCATCCCTTGCTATCTTTTCATTTAATCTATATATTTTCAGATCCGTAAGGCTATTTGACGCTTTTTTTGACTGCTTTCTGGGCTTTGGCGAGGTGAAATAGCCTGTTATTCATCTCCTCCGCTTTCTTGCGCAGCCAGCGTGTTTTTGGCGTTTTGACGGTGGTGCCATCGCTTTCGAAAACCTGCACGCTGCGCAGATAGGGCTCCTTCCGGCAGGAGGTGATTGTGATTTTCAGCTTCCGAGTTAGGATGACCCGAAACAGCGCGATTTTCTGAAAGCCAATTACAGTGCCTTTGTAAACCTGTTTCCAGCTATCTCCGATCCAGGCCTCAATCGTAAAGGCTTCCACCCGCTGGGAATAGCGCGTGTCCTCCTGCAGGACGACCTTGTCGATCAGGGACTCCTGCTTCAAATCGAGCAGAAGCGTATAGCGCTCCGCCTGCTCCAGAGGTGAATAGCAGCCTTCATCCAGACGAAGGCAGTTTTTGATGGCAAATCCCTCTTTGGCCGCCGGCGCGGTGATGCGCTCGAAGAGCACCTGCTTGGAGAAGGCGGAGGCAAGCCTTCGGCCCAGCTCTGCAAGGCGGGCGGCGTCCTTTTCGTGGATGAGCCCCCTCTGATCCGGCGGGACGTTCAGGAGCAACAGCGTATTTCCACCCACAGTGGAATAATATAAATGTAGCAGGTTGTCAATGGAACGGACCTTGCTGTCCTCCCGATGATGATAAAACCAGCCGGGCCGGATGGAAACGTCCGCTTCTGCGGGATACCAAATCAGCTCATCGTACCCCTCCAGCGCCTGACGACTGCCGAGATCTGCATATGCGATGTCGACCCCTTTTTTGCGAAAGGAGGTATCGTCCGTCTGCTGCGAATGCTTTTCAATGGTTTGGGTATCATATGCACACCGCGGCACGACGTTCCATTCAGATAGCCGGGTGATGCCACTCTCGTTGCCGATCCAGCGCACGTCCGGCCCGCAGTTGGAAATGATGCACCCAGGCTGCAAACGGCGGATGGTCTCGTAATAGCGCTCAAAATCGTATGCCTGCTTCGGCTTCCCGTCCAGATAAGTACCGCACGCGCCATCAAGCCAAACGGTAAAGATTTCGCCGTAGTTGGTCAGGAGCTCTGTCAGCTGGCCCACATAGAAGTCGTCATAGTCGGGCGTGCCATAGCGCGCGTCATGCCGGTCCCAAGGGGAGAGGTAAACGCCGAATTTCAACCCGTATTTGGCGCAGGAACGGGAGAGTGCTCCCACAATATCGCCCTTTCCATCTTGATAGGGGCTGGAGGCAACCGTGTAATCCGTCAGCTTGCTCGGCCAGAGGCAAAAGCCATCGTGATGCTTCGCCGTGAGGATGGCGCCGCGCATTCCTGCATTGCGCAGCGCACGCACCCATTGATCCGTGTCGAGCTGCGTGGGGCAAAATTGGGAGGGGCTTGCCTTGCCGTCGCTCCACTCCCGATCGAGAAAAGTATTCATTCCGAAATGTAAAAACGCGTAAAAGCCGAGCGACTGGATTTCCAGCTGGCGAGGGCTTGGCGTGATCGAAGTATAAAAATCAAGCCGGTCCATTGTAGGGCTCCTTTCCAACTGCAATTTGAAAATGCGTTGCCATAGGCCATTGTACCACGCCGTGAAGGCCGGACGCAACGGAAAGAATGGATTTTTTCATAAGAGCCTTTGACTTTTTGCAAAATTTGGATAAGATAGAGATATCCGGAAATAAAAACAGGAGGGGTTTGATGCGCTTTACATTTGTACACAATAATCTGAACGTACTGAATCTTGAGAAGTCGCTCTCCTTTTACGAACAGGCACTGGGATTGAAGGAGACACGACGAATTGAGGCGGAGGATAAAAGCTTTCTCATCGTGTTTTTGGGAGACGGATCCACGC
>DCJV01000126.1:6192-14878 GCA_002320555.1 Ruminococcaceae bacterium UBA1691
GACAATGAATTTCATCTCGCCTTCGAGACGGATGATATAGACGCAGCGCTGCGCCGCCACAGGGCACTGGATTGCGTCTGCTTTGAAAATCCGGGAATGGGCATTTATTTTATTTCGGATCCGGATGGATATTGGATTGAGATTGTGCCAGCAAAAAAATAGCCGGAATGGGGGATCTCCATTCCGGCTATGTTTTAACCTGCTTTACATGCTCTCCGGGGCCATGATCTTGAGCATTTCTAACACATTGCGGATCGTGTCACGTACACAGATGCACAGATAGATGCGTGCCTGCATAAGCGCCTCATCTTCCACACTGACGCGGCAAGCGTTGTAAAATTTATGGAAGAGCGTCGCAAGCTCGATCACATAGCGGGTAATGCGCGCAGGATCATAATTCTTTGCGGCAAGGACGATTTCATCTGTCAGCACGGACAAATGGCGGATGAGCGCCCGCTCCTCCGGAGCCGACAGCAGGCAGAGTTCCTCTTGTGTGCAGTCGCGCGGAATAACGCCCTCCCCGGCTAGTTTCTTCAGGATACTGCAAATCCGGGCATGCGCATACTGGCAGTAATACACAGGATTCTGCGCGCTCTGCTCCACGGCCAGGTCGAGATCGAATTCCATCTGGGAGCCAGGCTCACGCAGATTAAAGAGAAAACGAGCCGCATCAACGGGGATATCGTCGAGCAGGTCGGTCAGTGTAATGGCCTTACCCGTCCGCTTGGACATGCGCACCACCTCGCCACCGCTGACGAGCCGCACAAGCTGCATCAGGATGACATCCAGGCGGGCGGGATCAATCCCGATCGCCTCCAGCGCGCCCTTCATGCGGGCGACGTGGCCATGATGATCTGCCCCCCAGATATCGATGGCCTTATCGTAGCCGCGTTTCACAAGCTTATTGCGGTGATAGGCGACGTCCGCGGCAAAATAGGTCGGATTTCCATTGGCGCGCACGAGCACCTCGTCCTTTTCCGCACCGCGCTCGGTCGCTTTATACCAGAGCGCACCGTCCTTTTCATAGGTTAGGCCCGCCTGCTTGAACAGCTCAATGGTTTCCTGAAGCTCTCCGTTCTGATGGACTGTGCTCTCATAAAACCAGTTGTCGTAATGGATACGGTATTTGGAAAGCGTCTCCTGCATGCCGGCGATATTTTTGGGTAGGGCAAAATCCACGAGTGCCTTGCGACGGACATTTTCTTCCGCATTTACATACTGGTCGCCGTAAAGCTCTGCAAATTCCTCCGCGCGGACACGGATATCGTCGCCGTGGTAGCTGTCTTCCGGCAGTTCAACTGCGTCCTCGCCAAGATAGTGCTGCAGGTAGCGCACCTCCAACGAAAGGGCAAATTTTTCGATCTGGTTGCCCGCGTCGTTAACATAGAATTCGCGGCAGACCTCATAGCCCGCATAGTCGAGCACAGCGGAGAGGCAGTCGCCCAATGCGCCGCCGCGGGCGTTGCCCATGTGCATCGGCCCGGTCGGATTGGCCGAGACAAATTCCACCATCACGCGTTTGCCCTTGCCGAAATCGGAGCGGCCGTAAGTCTTACCGCAATCGCGGATATCCTTCAGGATCGCGGCATAATAGCTGTCGTCCAAAAAGAAGTTGAGAAAGCCCGGACCTGCGATTTCGCAGCGGCTGAAAAAGGTATCCGAAAGATCGATACGCCCGGCGATTTCTTCTGCAATTTTGCGCGGCGCCATGCGGAAGGCTTTGGCACAGGCCATAGCGGCGTTGGTCGCATAGTCGCCGTTGGCCCGGTCAGCCGGCACCTCCACAGTGAATGCCGGGGCGGGCTCCGGCGGCAGGGCTCCCTCCGCCACCGCCTTCCCCATTGCGTCGAGCACCGCCTGGCGCAGAGCATTTTCCGTTTCCTTTACGAGTTTTGACATCCTGCATTTGCCTCCTTCACCGTGATGACCAGCTCATTCCGCGCGGCGAGGCCGGCGTTGAAATCGAGCGTATAGTGGAATTCGAGCCGCCCGCCGTGTTCGTCCATCAGGGAATCCACCTTCTGGGTGAAAACGCCGATCATCAGCTCGCCGTAGGGCGTTGTATAATGGCAGTTGTGCCGGCGACCGAGCTCCATGATCAACTCGGACTGATAGCTTCCCGTGCGCGTCATCGTCACACGGGTTCCATTTTCCACATGGAGTGTGGTGACACAGCCCTCCAGCTCGCCGTCGTGATCCGTATAGGTCAGCGAGTAATCCTCCGGCGTGCCACAAAGGGAGCCGACAGTGGTCATGGACATGCTCTGTATGTCGCCCTCCGTCTCATGCTGGTCGGCAATTTCTATGATAACGTCCTTTTCCAAAATCCTGAACATCCTTTCGCAAACGTGGGGATGCGGCGTTCAGCCGTTCGGTTCCCATTTCTCCAAGGCCAGCCGGATGAGCCGGTCCAGCAGATCGCCATATGGCAGGCCGCTTTTATCCCAGAGCTTCGGATACATGCTGATGGGCGTAAAGCCCGGGATGGTATTCGGCTCATTGAGGAGCACTGCGCCATCCTTCTTGCGCACGAAGAAATCCACGCGCGCAAGCCCGGAGCAGCCCATCGCGGTGAAAACGCGGCAGGCGGCGGCGCGTACCGCCTCGATCGTATCCTCCGGCAGACGGGCCGGGATATGCAGCTCGCTGTCGTTTGCAATATATTTTGCCTCGTAATCATAAAAATCATTGCAGGGGACGACCTCCCCTACCGTGGAGGCCTTTGGCTCCTCATTGCCGAGCACGGCGCATTCGACCTCCATGCCGTCGATGCCCTCCTCCAGGACGAGCTTGTCGTCATGCGCAAAGGCCTTTTCGATCGCGTCAGCCAGTTCTTCTTCGCTTCGGGCTTTTCCCACGCCGACGGAGGAGCCGGCGTTGGCAGGCTTTACGAAGATCGGGAAGCCGAGCCAGTCAATCGCATTTTTACGCAGTGCGACTGCGTCCTTTTGATAATCGAAACGGGTCAGGGGCAGCCATTTCGCCTGCGGGATGCCCGCGATATCGGTCAGTGCATTGGTGATCGCTTTATCCATTGTGACCGCCGCGGATGTACATCCACAGCCGACGAAGGGGATCTGAGCAAGCTGCAAAAGGCCCTGCATTGTGCCGTCCTCGCCGTTTTTGCCGTGCAGGACGGGAAAGACCACATCAACGCGCTCCACACGCGTTGTGCCGTTTTCAAAAATCAACAGGCCGTGATGGGAAGCATCTGGGGAGAGCACGGCAGGCGTCCGCGTGCCGGTTTCCAGCCATTTGTCCTCCGGCAGGGCATCTGCGCAGCCTTCATAGAGCAGCCATTCACCCTGCTTGGTGATGCCGAGGGTGAGTACCTCATAACGGTCCCGCGGGATATTCTGAATGACGCTGCGCGCCGAGACGAGGGAGACCTCATGCTCGCTCGATACGCCGCCGAAGAGGACCAGGACTTTTTTCATAAAAATACTCCTTCCTGCGCAAAAGCCGTAATTGGATTCCTAAAACCTTTATATGATAGCATAATTCAGGGATATGCGCAATTAGGAAATGCACCGGAAAGAGTGAGATTTTAAAAAGGCCGCGGCTTGCAGGAAGCCGCGGCTCAATTGAACATATAAAAGCGGGAGGTAAGCGCTTCTTGAGCTCTTTGTGACTGGTAAGCAGGAATTTAGCGTTGGTAAAAAGAATTCAGTTCGTAAAAAATGATGAATACCATATCATGTAGGCTGTCAATAATCCGGCCACAAAGGATTGCCACTTCCATGCGGTCGTCCCCGAACGCAAAGATTTTAAAGCACTAAAAGAAAGGAAAAAGGTAATGCCTGCAAACTGAAAAAACAAAATATAGCCCAATAAAATATCATTGCTTATTTTGACTCCTTCGTTCTAAATGAAATAGGCAAACCAGGAAATATCAATCTGCTTCTGAAAATGATTAAGAGGCCCCTGCGGGGATTTCAGTAAAAAGGGACGTTGATCCGGGCAATTTATCAGGCACCGCTTGCAATGAAGGCACAGAACCATAAAAGCAAGGTAAGCGGTAATCTGGGTAGTAGTGATATCTGGGCATGATCTGGTATTCTGACGAATGGAGCGGAATTCGCCGCATAGGAGATATTTGAAGGTTACGTAAAAGAATCGCTTATTATCAGCAATATCCCGCATAAATAGATGCTTGTAATTAACCCTGTTAAAATGGAAATCCACTTCCAAGAATTCGTCCGTTGATAAAAAGAATTCAGTGCGCAAAAAAAGAGGTATACCAACGGAACTGGCAGAAGAAAAAATAACAGCATCAATGGAAACCCTTTCTTTTGTTTAGAATGATAGATTTTAGAGGAAGAATAATTTGATATTGATCAGCACATCAGTTTAACGCAAGATACATATCCCCTGTCGAAATTGCAGTAAACTGCCATAAAATAAAGCTTATAAAAAATCCAGCCAATAGAGAAAAGCATTTCCATAAATTTGTTCTGTCTTGCAATGATTTTAATGCCGCCAAAAGTAAAATGATAGAAAATAGAGAAGATAATAATGTACACAAGAATAATATTATTGTTTCGATACTCACAAGAAGATATCCCTCCCCTGCAATGATGTTTAAAACAGATTTTAGTTATCAAAATAATAAAAACCTCGAACCAAAGTGGTGGGCGCGGCATAGGCCCATGCAACGGATCCACCTATATTAAGGTCTTTGCCCAGAGAAATCGTTAAAGCAGGAACGACCATTTTATGAAAATATCTCCCGTTATATGTAATAGGAATATTTTTTAAGTCTGAATTTTCTGCCACAACGATAACAGAGAACAATCCTAAATGAGATGTGGTGACATAATCTTTTCCATTATATTTAAATTTGGATCTAATATCATAATTTTTCTGCAAACCCCTGTCGGTATCGATTTCACGGCTGTATGCGTTGTCACCCGTCGAAGATTCAAGGGCAGTCAAGGCCGTAACAGGCGAATTAACAGGCAGCTCCTGACGACCTCTTACCATGTAGACAAATAAGACTTCGTCGTCACCTGTTCTTGCGCGCATTTCCTGAGACCAGGTGATACCTACTGTGTCAGTGAGTGTCCATAGCGGCGTGTAATCCCAGTTCCATACATATCCCAATCTGCGTTTGATATGTGTTCTAGAATATCCAGGTGAAGTGCTGGTAGCTTCATCGCATCGTTCCGACGACAACTGCTGCGTAAAATTATGCAAGGTAGCAACCGTATCGCTCATTGGAGCAGGTAACTGCACAGAGGGAAGATTGGTAACGCTTTGCAAAGCCAGTGCAGGGCGCAGTTCTTTTTTTACTCTGGAGATTGTTTGCGTTACTTCAAAGCATGTGACAGATTTGCCTTGGGCGACTGCCTTATCCTGGATCACCTTTTGCATCTCCTGCTCATCCTGCAAAAGCGATTGCAGGTCCGCCAATGAATCCTGACCCATCGTGACCGCGCCAGTTTCATCCTGAGTGTAGAAGATTGAGTATTCGTCCGTCAGAATGCCATAGCATTCCGCTGGAAGGTCTTCCTGTGAAAGGTCGGGAACAGGGAAATTGGCCAGATTTCCCGCAAAGGCGGACATCGACCCGGACAAAAGAAGCAGGCTCAAACAGATGGGAATGACACGGAAGATTGATTTTGCCATATTTTTATCCTTCTTTCCTAATAAGGTAATTTTATCATACTAATAATATGTAAAATTGTCAATAATCAAAATAATATACTAAAGAAATCCATGAGCAGATTTCACGACAAAAGACAAAGTGTATCAATTAGCAAGAATGATTTGACTTTCCGCCGCTCATCCGCTATACTTAATGCAAATGACTTGCAATAAGGAGAACTTATGAAGAAAAAACGCAAAAAATTCCTTGCTCTACTCTCCGCTTTGCTGTGCGTGCTTTTGATCGCCTTTTCAGGCTGCACGCCCGTGGAGCAATTACAGAGCGATTTTCAGATTGTCACATCCTTTTACCCCATGTATCTCTTTACCCGCAACCTGACGGAAGGGATCAGCGGCGTGACCGTTCTCAACATGACAGCCCAAAACGTGGGCTGCCTGCACGACTATCAGCTGCTCTCCAAGGATATGAAGGCGCTTGGAGCAGCGGATGCCTTCGTTATCAACGGCGCGGGAATGGAAGGTTTTCTCGATAAGGTAATCGAACAATTGCCAGACCTTCCGGTCGTCACGGCGAGCGAGGGGATCGCAATCCTCTGTGAAGAGGAGGAGCATGGCCATGAGGCGGATGAAGCCCACGGCCATGCGGGACACGAGCACGAGGAGAACGCGCATGTCTGGCTCTCTGTGCCAAACGCGATTCAGGAGGTCAACAACATCGCACGGGAGCTTCAACAGCTTTTGCCAGGATATGCAGACATAATTGAGGGAAACCGTGTTTCCTATGTGAAGCGGTTGGAAGCGCTCGATGCGGAATTGATGAAGACGCTCGCGCCCGTCAAAGGCGCGGAGATTATCTCCTTCCATGAGGCGTACGATTATTTTGCACAGCGCTACGGCCTTGTTATTGCCGGCGCGATTGAGACGCACGATGGCGGCGAGCCGGGTACAAAGGAGCTGATCGAAACCGTGGAGCTCATTCGCTCTCACGGGATCCGGGCGATCTTCATCGAGCCGGATTATCAGGGCAGCTCTGCTGGAATCCTCAGCCGGGAGACCGGTGCAAAGCTCTGCACCCTGAATCCCGTCACACAGGGGGCGGACAACCTGACCGCCTATGAGGACATCATGCGGGAGAATGCAAAAATTATCTTGGAGGCGGTAGAGAATGGCGGCTGAAAACGGCTGCGGGCTGTGCAGCGTACAAATACAGAAGATCGGCGTGCAAAAGGGGCGGGACGTCCTGCTGGAGGACGTTTCCTTTGAAATGCACTGTGGGGAGTTGACCGCGCTTATCGGCGTCAACGGCGCGGGCAAAACGACACTTCTACGCGCAATTCTGGGGGAAATCCGCCATACGGGCACGGTCCGCTACCACTCGCACGACGGAAAGGACCTCTCGAAAATCACCGTCGGCTATGTGCCGCAGTATCTCGACTTCGACCGCAGCGCGCCGGTGAGCGTGATGGATTTTTTGCTTGCGGGCCGCACACAGGCGCCGGTGTGGCTCACCCGCCCGCGCGCGTTGAAAAAAGAAATCCGGAAAAGCCTTGTGGATGCGGGCTGCGAAGGGCTGGAGGAGCGGATGCTCGGCGCGCTTTCCGGCGGCGAGCTGCAGCGCGTCATGCTCGCGCAGGCGCTGTATCCCACGCCGGAGATTCTGATTCTGGACGAACCGGTATCTGGCGTGGATACTGTAGGCTCCAAGCAGTTTTACGAGAAGATCTCCCAGCTGCGGCATGACTATCATATGGCGATTCTGATGGTGTCGCACGATCTGGAGCTCGTGCGCATGTATGCGGACAAGGCGGTCCTTCTCAATAAAAGGATTCTCTGCGCCGGGGAGATTGATGAGGTTTACCAGTCCAAGGCCTTCCGCGAAGCGTTTGGAATGGGAGGTGCGGCGAGATGAACGTGATTTACCAAATCCTCGATGTGATTTTGCCTTTTTCCTGGCTGGACTATCATTTCATGAAAAACGCCTTCGTTGCCGTCCTGCTCATCACGCCCCTGCTCGGTATGCTCGGCACGATGGCGGTCAATAACAAAATGGCCTTTTTCTCCGATGCGCTCGGTCATTCCGCATTGACGGGCGTGGCGCTTGGCGTTTTGCTGGGCATTCAGAACGATTTAATCAGCATGATCGCCTTCGGTGTGCTGCTCGCGCTGGTCATCACGCGCGTCAAGGCGGCGAAGACTGCCTCTGCGGACACAGTCATCAGCGTGTTTTCCTCCACAGCGATCGCCCTAGGGCTCGTCATCCTCTCGGCGGGCGGTGGGTTTTCCAAGTATTCGCAGTATCTGATTGGCGATATTTTAAGCATTACACCGCATGAAATCCTGCTTTTGGCCCTGACGCTCGTGTTTGTCACGTTTATTTGGGGCGTTATTTATAACCGTTTGCTGCTGCTGAGCATCAACACGGACCTTGCCGCGAGCAGAGGGGTAAAAACGGCGGTCGTTGAGAATATCTTTGTCGTGCTCGTCGCGGTGGTCGTGATGCTCTCAATCAAATGGGTCGGGGTGCTGCTGATCAATTCCTTGCTGATCCTGCCTGCGGCGGCTGCCCGCAATCTCGCGCGCAGCTCCCGGCAGTATCTGGGCTTTTCGGTTTTGATCGCCATGCTCTGCGGCGTCGGCGGGCTAATCGCCTCGTTTTATTTCAATACGTCGGCGGGCGCGACGATCGTGCTGCTGTGCGCAGCAGTATTCTTTGTAACCTATGCGGTGCGCCGTAGAAAATAGCGGCATCTTGTACTATGAGAAAGGAGACGTGTTTTATGGGCGAGCTTTCAAAGCTTCCGAATATTGGAAAGACGGTGGAGGAACAGCTTCATCAGGCGGGGATTGAAACGGCAGAGCAGCTTCGGAAAACCGGCAGCCACGAGGCAACGCAAGGTTTCTGCAACCCTTCGTAGCCTGAAAGCCATTGCGCCGAAGTCAGGGAATGATAGGCCAAGGCAGCATTGCGCCAAACTTGGGGCGTGGCTCGTGAGGGAATTTTCTCGCGCAGCGGGGAAACGAAAAGGCTTCTTGTTTGAACCGCCGTGAGGCGGTGAGTTTGAAGCCTTTTCGCCGAACA
>DCJV01000104.1 GCA_002320555.1 Ruminococcaceae bacterium UBA1691
ACCGCAGGTGTGGTGGAGATGGCGGGAGTCGAACCCGCGTCCGAAAGCCCATCCGCACAACTTTCTACGAGCGTATCCGGTCTACTAGGATTCCCCTCGGCGCCCGCCGTCCGGCAGGCTGACGCTTACGGTAGCCTCCAAGTCATGACAGAGGCGGAGGCAAGCCCCTGTTCACGTTCCCTGCTAATCGACGCCCAAACCTAAGCCGCAGGACTCAAAGGCAGGACGCAGGCTTAAGCAGCCTGTAACGAAACTTTATTGTTGTCGTTTATTTTTAAAAGGTTGCGGATTTTCAAGCGGTTCCGCGCCTCTGCTCGCTTATCGTGTTTCAAAACCCCCGTCGAAATCCTTTCATCCCCTTATTTTTGATTGTTTTACCGCTGCCGCTCCTTGAGGGAGCGCTGGATGTCGCGCGCCGCGGCCTTGCGGGCCATATCCTCGCGCTTATCGTAATTTTTCTTGCCCTTGCAGAGCCCCACTTGAATCTTGACCCGCCCCTTTTTGAAATAGGCGGAGAGCGGAATCAGCGCATAGCCCTGCTGCTTTGTTAGGCCGTAAAGACGGTTGATCTCCCGCTTGTGCATGAGAAGCCTGCGCACGCGCATCGGATCGCGGTTGAAGATGTTCCCCTGCTCATAGGGGCTTACATGCATGCCGTTGACAAAAATCTCACCGTCCTTGACGGAGCACCAGGCATCCTTCAGGTTGACGCGCCCCTGCCGCACGGATTTGACCTCTGTGCCAAACAGCTCGATTCCGGCCTCTGAGCTCTCGATGACGAAATAGTCGTGAAAGGCCTTTTTGTTGGTTGCAATCGTCTGCAATTCACTTTTCTGCGTGTTTCCCACGGTCTTTCACTCCCTTCTGTCCGATCAAAAGCCGAAGCCGGAACTGCATTATATCATACGAAAAATTTTTGTCAAGCAAAAGGCGACGAACAATGTCTTCCAGCCCTTTTAAATAACCTGCCTGCCTTCCAGCGCGCGGGAGAGCGTCACCTCGTCCGCATATTCCAAATCCGCGCCCACTGGGACACCGTAGGCCAATCGGGTGACCTTAATGCCCATCGGCTTTAACAGCCGGGAGAGATACATGGCGGTCGCCTCCCCTTCCACGGTCGGGTTCGTCGCCATGATGACCTCGTCCACCTCTTCCTCCCCGCCGCCCAACCGGGCGAGCAGCTCCTTAATGGCGAGCTGGTCCGGGCCGATGCCGTTCATCGGGGAGATCGCCCCGTGCAGGACATGATAGGTGCCCTCGTATTCATGTGTGCGCTCGATGGCGAGCACGTCGCGCGGATCCTCCACCACGCAGATTTCCGTCTTATCCCGCGCGGGATTGCCGCACACGGAGCACAGCTCCGTGTCCGTCAGGTTGCAGCAGATTTTGCAGCGGTGGATTTTTTCGTGCGCATCCGTAATCGCCTGCGCGAAACCCTTCGCATCCGCATCGGACAGGCCGAGCACATAGAAGGCCAGCCGCTGTGCACTCTTGCGCCCGATGCCCGGCATGCGCTCGAATTGCTCGATCAGCCGCGAGAGCGCGGCTACCTGATACCCTGCCATTGCTTAAAACAGGCCTCCCGGCATACCGGGGATATTGAGCCCGCCGGTGATCTTGCCCATCTCGCGCTCCGAAGTCTCGTCCGCCTTGCGCATCGCCTCGTTGATGGAGGCGATCAGCAGATCCTGCAGCATCTCGATATCCTCCGGGTCCACGATCTCCGGCTTCATATCGATCTTCACGACCTCGTGCTTGCCGTTAACCGTCACCTCGACGGCCCCGCCGCCCGCGCCCGCAGTATATTCGGCGTTTTCGCACTCCTCCTGAACGCGCGCCATCTCCTCCTGCATCTTCTGAATCTGCTTCATCATATTGCCGCTGTTGCCGGCATTCGGAATTCTTGCTTTCATCTCAATACTCCTCCATCTGCTTTCCGGTGCGATGCCCGGACGAAATCTAGGGGTTCTCTATCGGATTTCCGTCTCCACCTGCGCGTCGCTTAGGCGGCCCATCAGATCGTCGAGCGGGTCCGTTTTTTTCTTCGGCTGATTTTTCCCTACGCCACTGTAAAGCCCAAGGCGGTATTTGCGGCCTGTCACACGGAGCACCGCCTCCTTCACGGCGGAGGAATGGCTCCCCTGCCGGATGAAGCTGCCCAGCAGCGGGTTTTCCGACTGGATGAGCACAAACTCCCCGCGGAAGAACGCACTGGAGCCGGATAAAATCCCGGCGATCGGCTTATCGATCTCCGACAATACCGAGAGCACCTGCGGCCATTTCAGGAAGGCCTCATCTCCCTCCTGCCCGGCCTGCGGCTCCGGATCGTCCGGCCGTTCCGGCTCTGGTGCCAGGGGCGCGGGCATGGCAGACGGCGGAGAAGGTTTGAGAGGTGGCTCCAGCTCCATCTCCCGCCCGGATGGAAATGCGGGCGGCGGTGCGGATACCGCTTCCCGGGGTTCGGCAACCGGCTCCTCCCGAAGCGGCAGCCGCTCTGTTTTCGGCTCCGGTGCTGCAGTGCATCCGGTGCGGACCGCCTGCTCGAGCGCCTCGATGCGCCTGAGCAGTGCAGCACTATCCGTGCAGAGCGCGGGCGTGGCAAGCTTGATGAGCGCCATCTCCATCTCAATGCGGCGGTTGACGCCGGACCGCATGCGCTCCAATGTGCCCTGTAACAAGTCGAGTGCGGAGAGGACTGCTTCCATCGAAAAGCCCTTGGCCTCCGCCTGAATTTGCTGAAGCTCGCTCTCCGTGCAGATGATGAGTTCCCCCGGCGCGGGCACTGTTTTGGCGATCATCAAATTGCGAAAATGGTCGATTAAATCCCCGCACAACCGCTCCATATCGCAGGAGCCCTGATGCAGCTCGTCGAGCAGGGCGAGCGCCCTGGCACTGTCCTGCGCGCGGATTGCGGCGGAGAGTTCATAGAGGTGGGCGTGCCCCGCGAGGCCCGCCGCCTCGCTGACGGTTTCCACCGTGATTTGCTTCGACCGCCCAGCGCACTGGTCGAGGATGGAGAGCGCGTCGCGCAGTGCGCCATCTGCAATGCGGGCGATGAGCAGTGCTGCATTGTGCTCTAGCGTCATCCCCTCCTGCCCGGCCACGTATTCGAGCCGCGCGGCGATATCCTCCGGCGGAATCCGCCGAAAATCAAACCGCTGGCAGCGGGAAAGGATCGTCGCCGGAAGCTTGTGCACCTCTGTGGTGGCGAGGATAAACAGCACGTAGGATGGCGGCTCCTCCAGCGTTTTGAGCAGCGCATTGAATGCGCCGATGGAGAGCATATGCACCTCGTCGATGATATACACGCGGTATTTCGCTGCGACGGGCGTAAAATTTGCTTCCTCGCGCAGATCGCGGATGTTGTCGACGCCGTTGTTGCTCGCCGCATCGATCTCGATCACATCTAAAATCGAGCCGCTGTCGATCCCCTTGCAGATTTCGCACTCGTTGCAGGGGTTCCCGTCCACAGGATGCAGGCAGTTGACCGCCTTGGCGAGAATCTTCGCGCAGGTGGTCTTTCCCGTGCCGCGCGAGCCGGTGAAGAGATAGGCGTGGGAGAGCCTGCCCTCCTGCAGCTCTCTGCGCAGTGTGTCCGTCACATGCGGCTGCCCGGCAACGTCGGAAAAAACCTGCGGGCGCCATTTCCGATAAAGCACCTGATACACGGCAACCACTCCTTTCCGATTTGCAGTGCCTTCCCTAAAAGAAAAGGCAAAGCGAACCGTTCACTTGGTCATGCAGCGGACAGGCAGACTGTGGCGCACAGTGCTGACTGCTTAATGCTGCTCGGTTCCCCGCCTGACATGGTTCACAGCGCCCCGCCGCACAGGACCCGCCCGCCACATGACCAAATAAATGCTTCGCTCTGCCAAAAGCTCATTCTTGGAGCTTTAAAGTATTATAATATATCTTTATCGGAAAGGCAAGAGGAAATTGACAACAAATGATAGGCCGAGATAACAGATGGGGAGTGTTGCGTTTTTAGTTTGCAGCACTCCCCATTCTCTGATTGTAACCGGAGGCATCCTTAGGACGCCACCGTTGTGGATACCGCCTCAGTTGCGTCCTGCGCCTGTGCCGCCTTTTCCGCAAGCCAGCCGCTGAGCGCATTGTTGACGGAAACCAGAGCGCCCGCAATCGGGGAAAGCAGCTCCGGTAGGAACCACGCCGCCGCAATGGAGGTCAGCAGTGTGAGACCCCAGCGCTCTAAATAAGCGCCGGCAACCAGAATTGCAATGATTGGAAACAACAATATCTTCACCACGATATTTGCCCCGTTCCCTGCGCCGTAAAAGCTCTCCCACAGGGCGAGCGCATCCTCCACCAGCGAGAAGAGCGACGTCAACAGGGAAATCCCGAGCCACAGCATCAGCAGATAAAAGATATTGGTATACTGCTGCAGCTTGATGACATGCACACTGGCGGGAATGACAATCAGCAGCCCCAGGATCAGATTAAAAAGAAAAGGCAAAAAGCAGATTAGAAACCGCTTACCCCGGGTCGGCATAAACTCATGCTCCACGTGCCCGCACAGCTCGTTTGCCTGAAAGTAACGGGCATCTTCCACCGGGCATTTGAACCTGCGGCACAGGCAATGCTCCCACAGTGCATGCAGAAGCGTTCCCGGAAATGTTAGAGCCTTCACGATGACATAAAGGATTCTCATGCCACATCCCCCTCTCCGTTCAGGAAAATATCTTCAATCGTCAGCTTCCCAGCCTTATAGTCGAGCACCTTCTGGCCCATTTCAACGCCGTACGATTCGAGGGTGGACATCACTTCATTATAGCCATCCTGATCCCCGTTTGCCAGATAGCAGACTGCCAATGTGTAGCTCGTTGCATAGTTCAGTGACAAATCAAATGCAGACCGTGCGTTTTCCACCGCGCCTTTTTTATCGCCCTGCAACAGATAAACGATTGCCTTCTGACGATAGGGCTCCGAGCTGGTATCATCCAGCGCAATGCCCTTCTCCGCTGTGGAAAGCGCCTTATCATACTGCTTCTGGAGGCGGTAAACAGAGGCCTCCGTCGCGTATGATCCCGCATCCTCCACGTTGCGCTCCCTCATTTGGTTGCAGAGCTCTATCACCTTGTCATGATCTTTTGCTTCCAGATACTCCGTTGCCATCGCAGGAAGGTAAATCCAGCCATAGCTTTCATTTTCCTTCTGGACGCCTTCAAGGAACTGGATTCGTACAGAGCTCTCCTGCTCCGTCATTGCGGCAAGCATATATTTATAATATTCCAAGATTGCCTTGTCATAGCTTTTATCCTTGCTGTGCTTCAGTCCGTCTATTTTTTCGATCAGCTCATCGTAGGGAAGCTTATCATCCTCAATATCGGTATATCCGCTGAAAAGTTCCTCCACAGCAGAAATCGTATCCGTAATCGCGTTCAAATTCTGATAGAGCTCGTTGAGGTCCCGATTCCAGAACCGATCCAGCTCCGCCGTGGTGTAGTATTTCTTGATCAGGCTCTGCGCATTCTCCACATAACCCAAATCCAAATAGAGCTGCGCCTGCCCCTTCACCGTGCGTTTCGCCGCCGCAGCCGCCGTATTCTCACTCGCGTCATAATAGGCGTCGAGCGCAGAATTGAGCTTCTCCTGCCGGACGCACTTTTCCGCCTGCAGCACCCTTGCAAACGAGGGCACGCCCACAAAAAAGTCCATTGCGCCAAACAGCGCCACCAGCACGACGATAACGGCCAGCACGATCACCTTCCAGTCCGCCTTCCGGTCTTCCACGGGCAAAGACTCTGACGCCTGCCCTGCATCGGCCGCGCTTTCAGCCGGCGCCTGATCCTCCGGCGTATTCCCCTGCTCTTCCTCCTGTGACACTCTTTTGGAAGCCTCGTTCAGCTCCTCCTGAAATGCATCCCGGATCCGATTGAGCTCTTCATCCAGGCCGTCCCCAGAGAGGTTCTCGTTTTCACGGTCTTTCATGTCTCCCAAGGCAATACCTCCTTCTTATGAAAACTGCAAAATGGCAATGGTGATATTCTATCATGAGAAAGCTTTTTTTTCAAACATAATCAGAATTGTTTACATTCTTATCACAATTGAAACAAAAAAAGGCCTGCCGCTTCTTACGGCAAGCCTTTTCATAAAATTCTCGTTTAAATAATGCCTTGCGCCAGCATCGCATCCGCAACCTTCAGGAAGCCCGCGATATTTGCGCCGACCACAAAATTATCCTTATGGCCGTATTCCTCTGCCGCAGCAGACATGTTGGTATAGATATTGACCATGATATTTTTTAGGTTTTGATCCACCTTATCGAACGACCAGCTCAGGCGCGCGCTGTTCTGGCTCATTTCAAGCGCAGAGGTAGCTACACCGCCTGCATTCGCCGCCTTGCCCGGCGCAAACAGGATACCGCTTTGCAGAAATACCTGAATCGCATCATGCGTGGAGGGCATGTTGGCACCCTCACCAACCGCAATACAGCCGTTTTTGATCAGCTCGCGCGCATCCTCGGCGTTGAGCTCGTTTTGCGTTGCACAGGGCAGCGCAATATCGCATGGAACACCCCATACCTTTCCGTTCTCATAATATTTCGCATTGGGGCGCTGCGCGGCATATTCGCTGATCCTGCCGCGGCGAACCTCCTTGATCTCCTTAAGGAGCGCAAGGTCAATCCCGTCCGGATCGTAGACGCAGCCATTGGAATCGCTGGCTGTCACAACCTTTGCGCCGAGCTCCTGTGCCTTTTCAATGGCATAGATCGCCACGTTGCCGGAGCCGGAAACGGTGACAGTCTTGCCCTCGATATCATTGCCATGTGCGCGCAGCATTTCCTCCACGAGATAAACCAGGCCATAGCCGGTCGCCTCCGTACGCGCGAGCGAACCGCCGAAACTCAGGCCCTTGCCTGTCAGGACGCCCTCATACTGGCCGGTGATCCGCTTATACTGGCCGAACATATAGCCGATCTCGCGCCCGCCCACGCCGATATCGCCGGCGGGAACATCCGTATTCGGGCCGATGACGCGATAAAGGGACGTCATAAAGCTCTGGCAAAAGCGCATAACCTCTGTATTGCTCTTTCCCTTCGGATCAAAATCCGAGCCACCTTTTGCGCCGCCGATGGGCAGGCCGGTCAGGGAATTTTTGAAAATCTGCTCAAAGCCGAGAAATTTAATAATACTCATATTGACGGAAGGATGGAAGCGCAGGCCGCCCTTATACGGACCGATCGCGCTGTTAAACTGGACGCGGTAGCCCCGGTTGACCTGAACCTTGTTATTGTCGTCCATCCAGCAAACGCGGAAGACAGTCGCACGTTCCGGCTCGACGATACGCTCAAGCAAAGATGTTTTTTCATAGTAAGGATTACTTTCCACAACCGGACGGATCGATTCCAG
This sequence comes from Ruminococcaceae bacterium UBA1691, assembly GCA_002320555.1. Taxonomy (GTDB): domain Bacteria; phylum Bacillota; class Clostridia; order Oscillospirales; family Acutalibacteraceae; genus Fimivicinus. Next base: position 7,371 of record DCJV01000104.1, read on the forward strand.
CACCTCCGTTACCGCCTGGCAAAATTCCGGCTGCGTATGGTTACGCTTGAGTACCTTTTCTAAAACATCATCTACGTACATGAAAATCATCCTTCCAAACTCAAAAATTTTGGAGCTCACGCGAAGGGCGGACGAATGCTTTTCCAGCGGTCTGCCGCGGAAGCCGGCAGCTCCTCCCTCCATAAAGAAGCCAGTACCCCCCTACAGCTGGCATAAAGCCCTCTCTCGCTTGCAATTTATTTTACCCGATTTGCGTCTAAAATGCAAGAACTAATTTTAAATTATTCATATTTTGGGAATCTTTATCTAAAAT
>DCJV01000127.1 GCA_002320555.1 Ruminococcaceae bacterium UBA1691
GCCCTCCGCCGAAATTTTTGAAAGGTGGGTTATTTGCCGATGATGGTAACGTCCTTGCCAAACCACTCATTAGAGATTTTTGCAAGGGTACCGTCCTTCGCCATTGCTTCCAGCTGTGCCTGCACCTTGTCGCGCAGTTCGGTATTGCCCTTGAGGAAGCCGACGCCGTATTCCTCAGCTGCAAGCGGCTCGCCAATGATTTTGAATTTACCGCCCTGTTTGGCGATGTTATAGGCCGCGACGGTTTCGTCCATCAGCACTGCGTCGACCATGCCGGTCTTGAGCTCGTTGAGTGCTTCCAGATTCTGTTCTGTTTTGACAATATCGCCGAGCGAGGCCTTGAATTCAGGCTTGTCGTTGAGCGCCGCGTCTGCGCTGGAGCCCGCCTGAAGGGCGAGCTTTTTGCCCTTGAGGTCGTCAAGGCTCGCAATTGTGGAATTGTCGTTTACGACAATGACCTGATTGTTGCGCATGTAAGGTTCGCTCCAGGTGTAGTCATCCTCACGGCCATTCATGGTGAAGCCGTTCCAAATTAAATCGATACCGCCGGTTTTCAACTCAGAATCCTTAGAGTCCCATACGATGGGCTTGAGTTCTAGCTTCATATCCAGACGCTTTGCAACCTCTGCTGCGAGGTCAAGGTCAAAGCCGACGAGATTGCCGCTGTCATCTTTAAAGCCCATAGGCGGGAAAGTAGCGTCGAAGCCCACGGTCAGTGTGCCGTTCTTGGCGCCACTGCCACCGTTTCCAGTGCAGGATGCGAGGCCCAGCGTCAAAACGACCATAACAGCCGCCAGCGCGAGGGCGATGATTCTCTTCTTCATGTTGTTTCCTCCATTTTCTAATGCGTTTTTTCCCACGGTACGTACCGGCCGAAGGGCAATGGGAATTTTTACAGCGGTATTGTAGCATATTACCACGCTAAAGTAAAGGCTTTTTTGGGAGATTTTCAGGCCGCTTTTCAGCCAGCAAAAACCATTTGCATGTGCCTTTGAAATGATGTATACTAAAGTATCATTATCCTGCGGTTTCCTGCCCTCGCAGGGCCGCAAAAAGGGAGGAACCCTTACGCAGGCTTATCTTGACAATAGCGCCACCACCCGCGTTTGCGAGGAGGCGGCGCAAGAGATGCTGTATACCCTCACAGAAGGCTATGGGAATCCGTCCTCCCTGCATGCAAAGGGCTTTGAGGCGGAACAACTGCTGAAAAAAGCGCGTGCCCGTGTGGCAAAGCGCATCGGCTGCGAGCCGGAGGAGGTTTTTTTCACCTCTGGCGGGACGGAGGCCAATAATCTGGCTCTCTTCGGCGTAGCGCAGTCCCTCTCCCGGAGAGGCCGCCGGATCGTCACCACAGCAATCGAGCACCCGAGCGTGGAAAAGCCCCTACAGGAGCTCGAAAAGCAGGGCTTTGAGGTGATTTATCTGCCTGCCGGAGAAGATGGGAAGGTAGAGGAAGAGTCTATCTTTGAAGCGGTCAACGGCGATACGATTCTGGTCAGCATGATGGCGGTCAATAATGAAGTCGGTTCCCTCCAGCCATTGGAGGCTGTGCGCAGGGCCATCAAGCGGGCGGGAGCGCCTGCGCTGTTCCACTGCGACTGCGTGCAGGGCTTTGGCAAGCTGGATATAAAGCCTTCCGCGCTCGGAATTGATCTGATGACGGTGAGCGCGCATAAAATTCACGGGCCGAAGGGCGCCGGGGCGTTGTATGTCCGCCGTGGCGTACAGGTCAGGCCGCGGACCTTCGGCGGCGGGCAGGAGAAGGATCTTCGCCCCGGGACGGAGGCCATGCCCGCCTTGGTGGGCTTCGGCGCGGCGGCACAGGCGCTGCCGGACGTCCGTTCAGGGCTTGCGCATGCGACTCAGCTGCGGGATTATTTGCTCGAACAGGTGAGCGGCATGCGCGGCGTAACGCTCAATTCTCCTCCGGACGCGTTGCCCTATATCGTCAATCTCTCCCTGCCGGGTTTGCGCTCCGAGCCGATCCTCAATTTGCTCTCTGAAATGGGTGTGTATGTTTCGAGCGGGTCAGCCTGTGCGAAAGGGCACAAAAGCCATGTGCTCACAGCGTTGGGCCTGCCCAATGAACGCATCGACAGCGCGCTGCGCATCAGCTTTTCCCGTTTTACCACGCCCCAGGAGATCGACGCGTTGGTGGCAGGGCTGCGGCGCGTGCAGCAGGTGCTCAGAAGAGTTTAAACAATAAGAAAGCAAGAAAGCAGCAGGTTTTGTTTCATGAAAGAAATCATTCTCGTAAAGGATGGAGAGCTCGCTCTCAAGGGGCTCAACCGATCCACGTTTGAAGATATTTTGGTCAAAAATATGCGCCGCCGCCTGTCGGACCTCGGCAAGTTTCAGTTTACCAAAAGCCAGTCCACGGTGATGATCGAGCCGCTCGAGGAGGGGATCGATCTCGATGAGGCTTCCGACCGTCTGTCCCGCGTATTCGGCATCGCCGGCTTCAGCCGCGCCGCGCAGGCGCCCAAGGCGATGGACGAAATTTTGCGCATTGCGGGCGAATACCTTGCCCCGCAGCTGCTGGAGGCAGCCTCTTTCAAGGTTGAGGCAAAGCGCTCCGATAAGAAATTTCCGCTGAAATCCCCAGAGATCAGCGCAACATTGGGCGGTTATCTCGGCGAAAAGTTTCCGCATTTGTCCGTCGACGTCCATCACCCGGATGTGACCGTCACGGTGGAGGTGCGCGATCAGTGGGCGTACATCCGCGGCAATCAGCAGAAGGGTGCGGGTGGCATGCCCGTCGGCTCCGGCGGCAGGGTGGCGCTGCTCGTCTCGGGCGGGATCGACAGCCCGGTTGCGGGCTGGATGATGGCCAAGCGTGGATTGCAGCTGACGGCTGTGCATTTCGCTTCTCCCCCTTACACCAGCCAGCGCGCAGAGGAGAAGGTGCACGCGCTGCTGCGGAAGGTGGCGCGCTATGCGGGGCATATTTCCCTGTTTGTTGTGCCGTTTACTGAGATTCAGGAGCAGATCAAGGATCACTGCCCAGAGGAGCTTTTCACGCTCATCATGCGCCGTGCGATGATGCTCCTTGCAGAGCGCATTGCGCGCAAAGAGGAATGCGGCGCATTGGTCACGGGGGAGAGCATCGGCCAGGTGGCCAGCCAGACGCTGCAGGCCATTACCTGCACGGATGCGGTGGCCGATATGCCGGTATTCCGGCCGCTCATCGGTATGGATAAGGACGAGATCGTCACCATTGCCCGGAAGATCGATACCTTCGATATTTCCATTCAGCCCTATGAGGATTGCTGCACCGTGTTCACGCCGAAGCATCCGCGCACTCGCCCGCAGCTGGATGCGGTGGAAAGGGCGCAAGCGATCATTCCGCTGGAGGAGCTCATGGAGCGCGCGCTCGCGGATGTAAAGATCGTGCCGATTTATTGAACGCTTTTTTGATTTGACAAATTTCTAAGGAGAAGTTTTGTTATGAAAGCTGAAATCTTATCTGTCGGGACCGAGCTCCTGCTCGGAGATATTGTGAATACAGATGCGCAGTTCCTCGCCGGGGAGCTGGCGCGGCTGGGCTTTACGGTGCTCTATCACAGCACGGTGGGCGATAATGAGGAGCGGCTCACTGCCCTTCTGGAGATGGCGCTCTTGCGCAGCGATATCGTTTTGACGACCGGCGGCCTTGGCCCCACGGCAGACGATCTGACCAAGGAGGTCTGCGCCAAGGCGCTTGGCCTGCCGCTCGTTGAGGACGAAGAGAGCATGCGGCGCATTGAGGCTTGTTTCCGTAACCGCGGCAGTGAAATGCCGGAAACAAACCGCAAGCAGGCGTATCTGCCGCAGGGATGCACCATATTCCGCAACAATCACGGCACAGCCCCCGGCTGCGCGATGGAAAAGGCCGGTAAGATCATTATTAATCTTCCCGGACCGCCGCGCGAGCTGAAAGCTATGTTTCTGGAGCAGGTGTTGCCCTACCTCTCCCGGTTTGCAGGAGGTACGATCGTGTCGCATACGGTGCGCACCTTTGGCATCGGCGAGAGCGCCATGGCCGAGCGGGCGGCGCAGTTCCTGAAGCAGGAGAACCCGACCGTTGCGCCCTATGCGAAGGACGGCGAAGCGCTTCTGCGGGTGACGGCGAAGGCAGATTCCCCCGAGGAGGCGGACGCGCTGTGTAAACCCACTGTGGACGCGCTTTGTGCACTTTACGGCGATCTCGTTTACGGCGTGGATGTGGACAGCTTGCAGCAGGTGGTGGTACAGATGCTGCGCGAGCGGGGGATGAAGATCGGGCTTGCGGAGTCCTGCACGGCGGGACTGATTGCCAAGCGGATCACGGAAATCCCCGGTTCCTCTGAAGTGCTCGAATGCGGGATTGTATCCTATTCCAACCGAATCAAGGAGAAGATCCTCGGCGTTTCGCCGGAAACCATTGAGAAATACGGTGTCATCAGCGCTGAGACAGCCGCCGAGATGGCTATGGGCGCATGGCGTGTCAGCGGCGCGGATATCGGCCTTGGCGTGACGGGGCTGGCGGGCCCCGACGGGGACGAGCGCGGCAATCCTGCAGGGCTTTCCTTTATCGCCCTGACGGATGGAAAGCATACGCTTGCGCGCACCGTCAATACCGGCCGCGGTGGGGATAACCGGGAATATAACCGGTTCGTCACCTCATCAAACGCGTTGGATCTGATTCGGCTGTATTTATTGGATGAGAAATAGCTTATGCTGCGTCACAGTTTGCAAAAGCATGGCTTTGTAGCCATCTTTTTCGATCACAAACTATCGAAAGGCGGAATAAACAATGGCTCAGAACAAATCCGGCAGGAATTTTTTACATGCGATTTTTCCGTTTCCTGGAGATACAGCGCTGGATTGGGTGCGCAAAATCGTGGCGATCTTGTCTGTCTGTGCGATTCTCGTGAGCAGCGGGATGCTGGTTTTCCGCGCCGTACAGCCGGCAGAGCAGCTGGAGGAAAAGCCCGCGCAGGCGCAGGCAGATCCCGTGCTCTCCGCGCTGAAAACAAAGTATCCCGCAGCCACGCCGCCTGAGGGAATGCAGGAAAAATACAAGCACCTCTATGCGGTCAATAACGACGTGGTGGGCTGGCTGACCATTCCGAATACGCGCACTGACACGCCGATTCTGCAGGCGACAAAAGCGCAGGGAGGGAACGATTACTACCTGCGTTATAATTACTATCACGAGTTCACAAATTTTGGCGATCCCTTTATGGATTACCGCAATAACGATCAGGAGCTTTCCCGCAATACAATCCTCTATGGGCACAATCTGCAGGGCGATTCGCTTGATAACGGCATGTGCTTCACCGGCGTGATGAGCTATCATACGCTGGAGGGGTACAAAAATGCGCCTGTGATTACCTTCAATACGCTTTACAAGGATTATAAATGGAAGGTGATCGGCGCCTTCCTTACGACAACGAAGGCCAAGGACGACAACGGCTATGTTTTCAATTATATCTATCCGGACATGAACGATGAGAAATTTATGCAGTATATTGAGCAGGTGCGTGAACGCAGCCTGTTCACAACAGACGTCGACGTGCAGCCGGACGATAAGGTGCTCACGCTGTCCACCTGCACCTATGAGCTCGGGACGAGCATTGACGCCCGCTTCGTCGTTGTTGCACGCCTGGTGCGCGATGGGGAGAGCGAGGAGGTCGATGTCTCCAAGGCCGCGCTCAATCCCAATCCGCGTTACCCGCAGGCCTGGTATGACCGCCATGGAAAGACAAATCCGTACAAAAACGCGGAGCGTTGGTATCCGTTTTAAGAGCGGCACTGAAACACAGCGATTTGCATGCGGGGGGCCCGTCAATGGAGCGGAACAAAAACATAGAGGCGCATATGGATGACTTGCTCAAACAGGCGCATGGGCTGCTTGATGAGCTGGACGACGTCCGCAGGAAATACGGCCTGGTGGGCGAGATGCCGCCCCAAGCAAACGGTTCCTGGCAGCGCGGCGATGCAGGGCAGGGCTCTGTGCAGAAGGAAAAAGCTGCCGTTGCCTTAAAGGAGGAAGAAGTTATCATGACTGATCAGGATCAACAAAAGGAAAAAGAGACGCAGGAGGCAAAGGCTCCTGCGGAGGATCAGCCTGTTTACTATGATGCAGATGGAAATCCCGTACCGCCGGTCGTGTATTATGATGCGCAGGGAAGGCCTGTCGTTCCGGTCTTTGCGGCACAGCCTGCTCCGGCACAGCCGGAGGAGCAGTATGAAACGCTTCCGGACGGGACGCGCGTACGCGTGGTTTATCAGGAGCCGGAAAGTAAGCGGACGAGCGCGGCAAAGCAGCCGGCTTTGCCCAAACAGCAAGCGGCCCCTGTAAAACAGGACAAGCCCTCGCCGAAGCAGGGGGCATCTGCTTCCATGCGTGTCATTTATGAGGCGCCGGACGCGCATCTGGCAAACAAAGTGCCGAAGCAGCAGGAGGATGAGGGTCATACACAGCCTTCCGTGCCTGCAGCTCAGCAGCCTTCTGCGCCGCTGGAAAAAACTGCGCCGCCTTCCTCAAGCGGTCTTGCCGATCTGTTTGCCGAGGCAGGGCAGGATACAGGCAATCAAAAAAAGAAACAGAAAAAAGAAAAGGGCCGCTTTGGAGACGGCTGGCTTCCCTGGCGGGGTGATACGGCGGCGGAGAAAGTGCGCAGGACGGTATTTTTGCTCGCCCTGGCGACGCTGCTCGTCTGCCTTCCGTTTTTGGGATACCGCCTGTACGAGGGCTGGTATAACGACTATTTTACCAAGCAGCTGGCCGGGAAGATTCAGACCGGGCTTGACGAAAGCGCGTGGGAGGATATTCGCGCAAGGCATCCTGGGGTCAATTTCCCGGAAGGGATGAATCCCGCTTATGCGGACCTGTACGCCGCGAATCAGGATATGGTGGGCTGGTTGAAGATTGAAAACACCAAATACATCAATTTCCCCATCGTGCAGACAACGGATAACGATATCTATCTAAAGCGCGATTTTTATGGCCGCAAAACGGATTACGGCAATCCCTTCCTGGATTTCCGCAACAATGCAAAGGAGCTTGACCGCAACACGATCATATTCGGGCACCATATGCGTTCCGGCGATCAGGAATTCTCCGAATTGACGGATTATCTGACCATCGATGGTTTTAAGCGGCATCCGGTCATCGATTTCAGCACCTTATACGCCGATTACAAATGGAAGGTTTATGCGGTTTTCCTGACCAATTCGAAGGCGCAGCACGATAATGGCTATGTTTTCAACTATATCTTTACCAATCTGGAAAGCGACGATAAATTTATGGAGTATGTCTCTGAGATCGATCAGAGAAAGCTTTATTCGACAGGCGTCGACATCAAACCCACGGATAAGATCCTAACGCTTTCTACCTGCAATTACGACTGGGACGAGCAGCGTCTTGTGGTGGTCGCGCGGCTGGTGCGGGAGGGTGAGAATCCGTCGGTCGATACGAGCCTTGCAAAGAAAAATGAGAATCCGCGCTATCCGCAGATCTATTATGATCAAAAGGGAATTACAAATCCCTATCGGGACGCCAAGAAGTGGGAGGCCTGATCCGGTTCCCGCTGAGAACCTGTGGTTGCCTTAACAGGATCGGTAAGTTTTCTGACCTTATCAAAAGAGGTGGATGGTATGAGTTTGCAGATACTTTCTCTCAATTCCAATCAAATACCCTCCTGCGCCGCTGCCCAGGAAAAGATCCTTGCGCTTCTTTCCGGCGACCGTGCAGAAGGGGTTGAGCCGAAGCGGTTCGATACAGCCAAACAGCTGTTTTATGCCCTGGCAGAGGCGCTGAAAATTGCGCGGACGGTTTTGCTCCTTGTGGAGCCGGGGCGATACCTTCATACCAAGGAACAGCTCCTGCGCGTGCTGGGGTTGTCTGCGGTGCAAAATTCGGAGCTTTTGGAAACGCTGCATGGAAAGGGCGCAGTCCAGCTTCCGGAGGAGGAAATTGCCCGTCATGCGGCGATCCCTGCGGGTGCGGCGGCTTTTCCCACACCGGACGGGCTTTTTTCCGGCTTTATGCTGACGGCCGGGAGTCAGACGATCCTTTTCCTTCCGCTGGACAACCGCAGAATCGACGGGATCCTGCAGGCGGAAGCGGGCGCATTCCTTTCCGGCCTGCAGTTGGTCAGGCAGACGCGTCCAACGGAGCCGCAGGCCCATACGCAGGAAACAGAGCAGGAAGCAGAGCCTTCGGCAGTACAGGGGGAAACCGAAGCGGCGCCGTCCGGGCAGACTGCGGCAGAACAGGCGGTGATTGCTCTGTGCAAAAGCAATATCCGCGTGGCCTTTGCCGCAACACCTACGGTGGAATTTCTCCGGGAGGCAGCCGGTGACAGCGCCGCCGCTTCGGAGCGACTGGTATACAGCAGCGCTTTCCGCGAACGCGGAGAGGAACCGGCCAAGCAATATGCTGCAGAGCTCGCCCAACAGGCGATGCAGGAGAAAGGGACTGAGCTTGGCGCCGCCATTACCAATGTATATACGGTAAAAAAAGAAGGCAGGGTCGAAACTTTCTTGCTCCTTGCCGTGGCGGATGAAAATGGTGCGCGGGTGCGCCGCCTCTATGCGCAGCCGGATGAGCATCCGGGCCTTCTGATCGGGGACGGTGTCCAGACGCTGTATGAGCTCATCGAACAGGCGGCCTGCCAATATGGACAGAACGATTCAGAGGAGCAGCAGGAGCGTCCTGCGCACTGGAAGGCCTTTGCAGCGGTATTGAGCGTGCTGCTTTCTCTTTCGATTTTGCTCTGTATGGGGACAGGTATCTTTCTGCGCTCCAGAGAGGATGATTCATCCCAGCAGGCCTCCCTTTCAGCTGTTAATGCGCCGGGTGTTCAGCAGAGGCAGCCGGAATCCTTCGAAGCGGGTTCTGAACCGGGCGATACACAATCTCCTGACATGCAGCCGCAGGAAACCGCCCCGTCAAAATCTGTAACAGCGTCTAGCATTAAGAAGCCGGTGGCGCCCGCCAAGGATCAGGCGATTCTGGACGAGGTCGCGCAGGCGATGGAGGACGAGCTCAACGTAGGCGGGAAAAAAGAGGAGGAGCTGGCGCAGCAGCCGGATACGGCCACGAAGCCGGGCACGACAGCTGGCAAGGGCGATTCGGATACGACCAAAGCAACGCAGACGACTCTGCCTCCAAATACGGAGACCTCCACGCATCTCCCTGCCCAAAAGGATGGCGGAAAATTTATTTTTACGGTTTATGGCTATGGACATGGCGTTGGGATGAGCCAGTTCGGCGCCAATGAGTTCGCCAAAAGCGGCTGGAATTACCGGCAGATACTGCTGCATTATTTTCCAGGCGTGCAAATGCACAAAATGGATGGCCGCTATCCTCAGACGTTGGAGGTGGACGGCAAGCAAGTCGATACCAAAATCGTCCTTGCTCGTATTCTGGAAAAAGAGATGGGGGGCTCCTATCATCTAGAGGCGCTCAAGGCGCAGGCGGTTGCCGCGTATACCTATATTTTGCGTCAAAACCGCGTCACCGGCGTTGCCATTGGCAGCACCTATTCGGCGCGATCCATGCAGGCGGTGGAAGCAGTGCTCGGCGAATATATGACCTATAACGGAGAACCGATTCTCGCCACCTTCTTCGCTTATTCTGCAGGGAAAACGGCGGATGTGCGCACGGTCTGGGGCGGCAGTGGATATCCTTATTTGCAGGGCGGCTGTACGAGCCCTGGCGACAAAAATCATAAAAACTATCAAACAACCTGCACCATCACGAGCGAAGACCTTCGCAGGCGTGTAAAGAGTGCGCTCGGTATTGAATTGGCGGGCGATCCATCCAAATGGCTGAAAATCAAGTCGCACGATGCAGCCGTCAACAGCTCGGTGGGATATGTCTCATCAATTCAGGTCGGTTCCCAAACGCTCAGCGGCCAGGATTTTCGGGCCAAGGTCATGGACTATGATATCCGGTCGCACTGTTTTACAGTGACCTACATACCGGACTGAGCGATCAGGCAGATTCGATCGGAAGAGAGCTGCCCCGAAGTGTACCCTCCCTCAATATACAGACGGTCCAGAAGAAGCCTCTGTAACAGGTAGAACGACCTTCGTTACCATGCTGGCGGTTCCCATACTCTGCGGCCAGTATGGTAATGCTCAGCGCAAAAGGCATGAATAGGGAGAAAGCAGCTTTTCTGCGTTCTCAGCAGAAAAATCCCGGTGGGTTTTAAACCGCCGGGATTTTTCGTAAACGGGGGATTTATTGTTCAACAAATACGGAATATCTGTCTATATGATACAAAATTTTAGCATTTTTTTATTTTTTATGCTCTCAGGGAATCTATTTTTTGAATCGGTGTGCTTATAATGAACTCGATCGAAGGCGAGTTTTGATTGAAAAAAGGAGGATTTATTTTATGAAATGGAGAAAGTTTGTGGCGGGAGTCATGAGCGTTATCCTGGCCATCTCTGTTTTGCTGGTACCCATGGCGTCGGCTGCCGGTGATGATAGGATTACCATTACAGAAAATGGCTACTATATGCAGAAGCTCTCTAATCCGACGTTGGGCGAAGGAGAGGCGGACGGCCTTGTAACGCCGGGCGACCGCTTCAACAGCTATGGCTGGGCGACCGGAGAGCTGGGAGACTACATTTATGTCGGCTCCAACCGGAACCTGGTAGGCGACACGGCATCCTCCTATGCGGCTGCCGTCGGTGTGCCGAAGGAGACGCTCAGCGCCATTCTGAAGGCGTTTACCAATGACGAGATCGCTGTGACACCGGACGATGAGCTGACGAAGGGCGGCGTGATTGTACGGTACAATAAGACGACGGGTGAGATGGAGACGGTGTTTCAGTCGAATAAAGACCTGCCTGCCCCGTACAATGACATCACCGGTTACCGCATGTGCGTCGCATTCAAAGGGAGCCTGTATTTTGGTACCACTGGGTCGGAAAACACCATGCTTATCCGGATCGGCCCGGATTTCCAGCCGGGCGATCTGCCGGAGATCATCGTACATATGACGAAGCCCGAGGGGACGGGCATGGGCAATATCCGCGCCTACGATGTGACGGACGACGGCGAGCGGCTTTATATCGGCGGTACGGATGCCACGCTGCTGACAGAGGAGGATAAGGCGAACAATATCTCCTCTGCCGTGCATATTCAGACCTCCACGGACGGTGAGCACTTTGAGACAATCGCCTGCCCGAGCGACTTTTATCCGTATAATACGCTTGAAAATGTTAATGTAGCAGGCGACGTATGGGATTTGGTGGTCTATAAAGGTGAGGTTTACCTGTCCTTGGTGACCAATATCGGAGCTGCTGTTTATAAGGGTGTCGAGGTTGGAAAAGGCGCGCCGGGCGCGAATGCCTACGGTTGGAAATGGTCGGAATACATTGGCAATGGTATCGGCGTACAAGGGGATCCAATCTGCCCTGCTGGATTTGGCAATCCAAAAAATTACGCCGTCTCTCCGGTGGTTTATAAAGGCGATCTTTACTATTTCGTGCTTTCCAATGCGGTAGATGCGGTGGTTCAGGGTCTATTTGGAATGCTTGGCTTTTTGAAGACCGGCGATATCAACAAGTACTTCGACTCCCTGAAGATTATGGAGAGCAGCATGCAGAACAAAGCGTCTATTTACCGCCTCGATGGGGATCGGGGAGTTGAGATGGTGATGGGGTCGCCAGATGCATATTTCAACAAGGAAAACGGAAATTATTTATCCGAGACCTACGGCGGCTTCTCTGAGGCGGACGGCCTGAGCTGCCTGCAATATATCTGGCGCGCAGCGGAATATAACGGCAAGCTGATCTTTGGCACCTTTGACGCATCGACGCTGTACCATGCCTTTACGAAACTGACCAATGGTGATCTCATCGGCATGCCTGCAGACGAATGCGAGAGCCAAATTCGCTATGCGGTTGACCTTCTCAATCTGCTCAGTGACAAGAAGCTGATCAATGAGAAAACGGAGGATCTTTTGGTCGATATTCTCGGCACGCTCAATAGCCTGGTGGACAAGCAGGCGACAGAGCAGTCAGTCAAGCAGCTGCTCAACGGTGCGCTTCAGTTTAAGAAGGCATTTGATCAAATCAGTCCGGTTCTCGACAAGATCGTCAATGCAGATTGGTTTACCACGATAGCAGAATCGGTGAAGGGAGTTAAGGCGCTCAAGGATCTTTACAATGCCCTTGCAAACATCAATACAGAGGGCTTGGAGCGCTATATCCGCATTTCCAATGCGATCATGGACAATACTGGCGGCTTTGAGCTCTACAGCACAGAGGATGGAGTCCACTATACACAGCTCATTGACCACGGCTTCCACGACCGCTTCAATTACGGCTGCCGCTCCTTTATCGTCGGTTCAGACGGCCTGTATATCGGCACGGCGAATCCGTTCTATGGCGCGCAACTCTGGAAGATGAATGAGATCACAGCAGATTTGAAGACGCTTTCCGCCGATGGAATCGAATTGAATTTTGATCCGGCCGTTATGGACTATCAGGCTTCTGTTGCCGCCGATGTGGACGCAATTAATCTGACGGCTGTCGGCGCGGATGCGGGTACGCAAGTGCTCGTCAATGGCGTTTCAGCTGCAGATGGAGCGATACCGGTTGCCTTGCAGGCAGGCAAGAATGTGATCCGGATCGAGACGGCGTCCATTGATGGGAGCGAAACCGCCGTGTATACGCTGACCGTTACGCGCGGCGCTGTGCCGGCAGGATCGACACAGCCCAATCCCACGGAACCGGATACCCAGGAACCCACGAAGCCGGAAGTCCCCGGCGCAACTGTCCCAGACATAGAGCAAACGGTGAAGCCACAGGATATGCAATCTCCATCCGCATCGGGTGAGACAGAGGCACCCGAGCAGACAGAGACTAGCCCGGCTTCCAACGCTGAAAATGTGGAGATTCCGGATACCGGAAGCCATATCTCTGCGTCCATGCTGGCAGTGCTGGCGATGGGTGCGGCTGCAGCGGTGACCTTGAGCCGGAAAAAACGCAGATAACGGCTTGATGAAACAAAACAATTCATAAAGCAAAAGATGCCCGGCGGCATGTAAATACCGCCGGGCGCAGCTTGTCAATAACGTTTAAGAGAAGGAAAAAGTGCATAAGAAGCATGGTTTCTGATCGCTTTTGGAACCAGCATCTTTATACGCCGCTGGGCGCTGACGGAAGGCGAAGGCAGCACAGCGCTTTGCTCGCTGCGTGGCTCGTGAGGGGATTTTTGCCCGTAGGGCAAAAACGAACCTTC
>DCJV01000058.1:0-11354 GCA_002320555.1 Ruminococcaceae bacterium UBA1691
CCGCACTTCAGCTTTGACGCTGTCTGCTGCGCTGACCCAATGGAGGGTTCCCTTGACCTTGCGCCCATCGGGGGAATTGCCGCCCTTGCTATCCGGATCGTAGGTGCAGTGCAGACAGGTAACGCGACCGTCGTCATCTGTTTCGTAGCCAGTGCAGGTGACGAAATACGCGCTCTTCAAACGGACTTCATTGCCGGGAAAGAGGCGAAAATATTTTTTGACCGGCTCTGCCATGAAGTCGTCCTGCTCCACATAGAGCTCGCGGGAGAAGGTTACCTTACGGGTGCCGAGCTCCGGCCTGTCGGGATTATTCTCCACTTCGATCGTTTCCGTCTGCCCTTCCGGGTAATTGTCGATGATGACCTTCAGCGGGCGGAGAACCGCCATTGCGCGCGGCGCATCCGCATTGAGCCGGTCACGCACACAGGACTCGAGCAGGCCGTAATCCACGACGCTGTAAGCTTTGGAGACGCCGATGCGTTCACAGAAATCGCGGATGGCGGCAGCGGGATAGCCGCGACGGCGCATGCCGCTCAACGTAGCCATACGGGGGTCATTCCAGCCGCTGACGAGGCCGTCTTTTACGAGCGCAAGGCACTTGCGCTTGCTGGTGACGCAGTAATTGAGATTGAGCCTTGCAAATTCGATCTGGCGCGGCGGATGCTCGAAGCCCAGCTCCTGCAAGAACCAATTGTAAAGCGGGCGGTGGTTTTCAAATTCAAGAGAGCATAGGGAATGCGTGACGCCCTCCTTTGCATCGGAGAGCGGATGCGCAAAATCGTACATCGGATAGACACACCACTTGTCGCCCGTGCGGTGATGGGAGACGTGCGCAATGCGGTAGATGACCGGATCGCGCATATTGAGATTCGGAGAGCCCATATCGATTTTTGCCCGCAGGACGCGCGCGCCGTTTTGGAATTCACCGGCAGTCATGCGGCGAAACAGGTCAAGATTTTCCTCCACCGAGCGATTGCGGTAGGGGCTCTCTTTGCCCGGCTCAGTGAGCGTGCCGCGGTATGCGCGAATTTCATCTGCCGTCAGGTCGTCCACATAGGCCTTGCCCAGTTCGATCAGGCGCACGGCACATTCATAGATAAAATCGAAATAGTCGGAGGCATAGTAGAGGTGATCCCACTGAAAGCCGAGCCACTTGATATCCTCCAGAATCGCATCGACATACTCCGTATCCTCTTTTATGGGGTTGGTATCGTCGAGGCGGAGATTGCATTTGCCGCCGTATTTCATAGCGGTGGTGAAATTGATGCAGATCGCCTTGGCATGGCCGATGTGCAGATAGCCGTTCGGCTCCGGGGGGAAGCGCGTCTGCACATGGTCGTAGACGCCGTCCTTTAAATCCCCGTCAATGAAATCATGGATAAAGTTTGAGCCGGATTCCATTTTGTTTTCTTCCATTGCGTTAAGCCTCCTCGTAAAATTTGAGCGCCGCGCGCATACGGGAAATGACCTTTTCCTCACCCAGAAGCTGCATGATGGCATGCAGGTCGGGCGTGTTGCGCCGCGAGGAAACCGCGATGCGAATCACGGTGGATACGTCTCCCACATGCCCTTTAAAGGCCTGCGGGTCTTTTTTGTATTCCTTGACATTCGGCGTATAGCCAAGCGGCGCGCAAAGCTCCTTGATCCGGGCAAACCAAGCATCCTTGCCGTCTGTATGGTCGTAAACATTCAGATACGCCCTGAGGATCTCTGCGGCCGCAGCGGGCGTCAGATTGTCCGGGAGTGTGTAGTCCGGCGTGTAGAGCGCATCGTAAAAATAAGTGACGAAATCCCTGACCTCCGACCATTTGGCGATATCCTTGCGTGGCTTTGCAGTGCCGCGGTCAATGCGGAAGATGCCCTTTGCAAAGGCCTCGTTCGCCGTGAGTAGCCGGTAAAGCACCTCGTCATATTGCTGTGCCCATGCGGTGGCAGCTTGATACACCTCGTCCGCCGTCATCAGGGAGATAACGTTTTTGCTCACGTCGTTTAACTTTTGCAGGTCAAACAGCGCGCCGGAGGCGCTCATCTTTTTCAGGTTAAAGGGAAAATCGGATTGCGGCGCATCCTTGTTCGCCCTGCGCCAGTCCTCAAAATTGGAATTGGCGAGCGTGAGCAGGTATTCGATCACGCTTTCCTTCGGGTAGCCCTGCTCGATATAGTAGCTAACGGCGGCCTCCGGATCCTTGCGCTTACTGAGCTTGCGTTTGCCGCCGTTTTCCTCCTTCATGATGGGCGCAATATGCGCGTATTTGACGGGTTTGAAGCCACAGCATTTGAATAGCTGGAGATGCACCGGCACGGAAGCGATCCATTCATCCCCGCGCACAACATGGGTGGTGCGCATGAGATGATCGTCCACCGCATGGGCGAAGTGGTAGGTAGGGATGCCGTCTGTTTTCAGCAGGACGATGTCCTGCGTGTTTTCCGGCATTTCGATCTTGCCCTTGACCAGATCGTCGAAGGTGATGCGGCGGCTTTCGTCGCCCGGGGAGCGAAGGCGTAGCGTGTAAGGCCTGCCGGCCTCCACCGCTTGGCTTTGTGCTTCAAAGGTGAGATTACGGCAGGCTGCCCATTTGCCGTAATAGCCTTTATTGACAGACTGCGCCTCCTGCCTTTCGCGTAGGGCGGTTAAATCCGCCTCTGTGCAGAAGCAGGGATAGGCAAGGCCCTTGCGCACGAGCTCCTTAGCGAAGCACTGATAAATTTCCCGGCGTTTGCTCTGCTGATAAGGGCCGTATGCGCCGTTTTCCACATCGAAGCCGGTAATCCCCTCGTCCGGCGTGATGCCGAAGGCACTCAGCCCTTTGACGATTTCTGTTACGCCGTCGGTGATTTCACGTTTTTTATCCGTATCCTCGATGCGCAGGAAAAAAACGCCGCCGGTAGCCTTGGCGGTGAGGCGGGCGGTCATGGCCGCAAACAGGCCGCCAATATGGAGAAAACCTGTGGGGCTCGGCGCAAAGCGTGTAACGCGCGCACCGTCCGGCAGATTGCGGGCGGGATAGCGCTCCTCATATTGCTGTGGTGTTAGAGTAATGTCGGGGAAAAGCAGCTCGGCGAGCTTTTCGTTGTCAGTCAAAGCGGTTCCTCCTCATCAAAAGCCGTCTGTATCAATCAGGCAGAGTGGTATGGTATCCTTTTATTGTTGGGAAAATGAAGCTTTGGTCGGTTCGGTGGAGCCGAATTCCGGGCCTTCTTTTTGGCAGGAAAGCATAACGCTTTCCGTAGGACACATTGTTTCATCAATGGAGACAATATATCCTACTTATTATCGCAGAAAAAGGAAGAAGTATCAATATTTTTGCATGATTTTTTCCCCATGAAATCTTCTGTTGGGAAAGAAAAATCCCGCACGGCTCGCCGCGCGGGACCGGATCATTGCAGCTGCAGCAGGCGGCAGGCATTGCCGCCGAGGATTGCGTCTGTCTCCTCCTGAGACAGGCCGAGGCTTTTGACGAAGCGGATTTCATTGCCTGTATCGCTCCACGGCATATCGCTGCCCAGCAGGACCCGGTTTGCGCCGTGTGCACGGATGATCTCTCTTGCCCAGTCCGGCGGCATGCGGGAGAAGGAAAAGGCAGTGTCAAAATAGAGCGGTTTCCCCACGAGAAATTTCAATACATCCTGCCAGCACAGATATCCGCCCATATGCGCAGCGACGACCGGCGCGCTCCCAAAGGCAGGCAGGATATGGGCAAGGCGCTCCGGTGTGCAGTGCACCGGGTCTGGATAGCCGATATCAACACCCGCGTGAAAGACGGTAATCAGCCCCAGAGAGGCGATCTTTTCATAGATCGGAAGCATTCTATCCTCATCGACGAAAAAATGCTGGTAATCCGGATGCAGTTTTACGCCCTTCAGGCCCGCCGCGTAGATGCGCTCGAGTTCGTCAAGCGCGCCCGGGCTCTCCGGATGGATGCTGCCGAAGGCGTAAAGATTGGGAAAGCGGTTGTTTGTATCAATGGCGAAATGGTTGACGCTCTCCTGCTGGCGCGGGTTGGTGGCAATATTGAGCACCACAGCGCCGCCCGCCCCTCCCGCTAGGGCGTGCTCCAGAAGGCTGTCCGCCGTGCCGGCGTGAAAGGGGATGGCGTCGCCAGAGCAGTGCGACAGATTAGAAAGCGCCTTTGCGGCGATTTTTTCAGGAAAGCAATGGGTATGAAAATCGATGATACGGCTCATAGATGCGTGCTTCCTTTGCGTATGGAGTCGGGATCAGCGCTTGCCGAACTGCTTTTTCATGCGCAGATCCTTGGCGAGGATGGTCTTGCGCAGCCTGAGCGAGGTGGGCGTTACCTCAAGCAGCTCGTCGTCCTTAATGAATTCCATGCACTGCTCAAGGCTCATCGTCGTCGGCGGGACGAGCCTGAGCGCATCGTCCGAGCCGGCGGCGCGGGTGTTGGTCATCTGCTTTTTCTTGCAGACGTTGCAGACGATATCCTCATTCTTGGCGCATTCTCCCACGATCATGCCCTCATACACCGGCACGCCCGGGCCGACGAACAGCCTGCCGCGCTCTTGTGTGTTGAACAGGCCATATCCTGTGGTTTCGCCTGCCTCGTGCACGACGATGGAGCCGCGCTCGCGCGTCTGTATTTCGCCCT
Source organism: Ruminococcaceae bacterium UBA1691 (assembly GCA_002320555.1). Classification (GTDB taxonomy): domain Bacteria; phylum Bacillota; class Clostridia; order Oscillospirales; family Acutalibacteraceae; genus Fimivicinus. The sequence goes on from DCJV01000058.1 coordinate 4,608, forward strand.
TATAGGGCTCGTAGCCGGCAAAGACCTGGTTCATGATGCCGTTGCCGTTGGTATCGGTCATGAATTCCGAGCGGTAGCCGATCAGGCCGCGCGCCGGGATCTTGAATTCAAGATGGGTAGAGCCGCCGTCGCGCGTGCCCATGTTTTCCAGCTCGCCCTTGCGGGAGCCGATTTTCTCCATGACCGGGCCGACATACTGCTCCGGGACCTCGACGATGAGCAGCTCCATCGGCTCGAGCTTTTTGCCATTCTCTTCTTTTAAGATAACCTTCGGGCGGGATACCTGAAACTCATAGCCCTGGCGGCGCATCGTTTCAATCAGGATGGACAGATGCAGCTCGCCGCGGCCGGAGACCTTGAAGCAATCGGTCGTCTCCGTCTCCTCGACGCGCATGCTGACATTGGTTTCGACCTCCTTGAAGAGGCGGTCACGGATATTTCGCGAGGTGACAAATTTTCCCTCTTTGCCAGCGAACGGGCTGTTGTTGACCATGAAATTCATGGAGATGGTGGGCTCGTCGATCTTGACGAAGGGCAGAGGCTCGATATGCTCCGGATCACAGGCCGTCTCGCCGATATTCAAGTCTGTGATGCCCGATACGGCGATCAGATCACCGAGAGAAGCTTCCGGGACTTCGATACGGCGCAATCCCTCAAACTGATACAGGCGGGAAACCTTCACGTTTTCCACCGTGCCATCCGTTTTGCATAGCGCGACTTGCTGGCCGTGATGCACCGTGCCGCGCTCCACGCGCCCGATGCCAATGCGGCCGACATAGTCGTCGTAATCGAGTGAGGAGAACCGGATCTGGAGCGGCCCGTTTAGATCGCCCTGCGGCGGCTCAATATTTTCGAGGATCGAATCGAGCAGCGGGCGCATATCTCCTTCGCGCGCATCCGGAGAGAGGGAGGAATAGCCGTCCTTCGCGGAGGCGTACACGACCGGGAATTCCAACTGGTCGTCGTCCGCGCCGAGCTCAATGAAGAGATCGAGCACTTCGTCGACAACCTCAAGCGGACGCGCGCCGGGGCGGTCAACCTTATTGACGACGACGATTGCCTTCTTGTGCAGGTTCAGCGCCTTTTTAAGCACAAACCGCGTCTGCGGCATGCAGCCCTCAAAGGCGTCGACGAGCAGCAGCACGCCGTCGACCATCATCATGATACGCTCGACCTCTCCGCCGAAGTCAGCATGGCCGGGTGTGTCCACAATATTGATTTTGGTGCCCTGATAATGCACGGATGTGTTTTTTGACAGGATCGTAATGCCCCGCTCGCGCTCTAGATCGTTAGAGTCCATCACGCGCTCCTGCACCTGCTCGTTTTGCCGGAAGATGCCGCTCTGACGAAGCATCTGATCGACCAGGGTCGTTTTGCCGTGGTCAACGTGGGCGATAATCGCTACATTACGGACGTCGTTTCTCTGATCCAAATCTTTCACCTTCAACATTTTTGCAGTCATATCGAAATCTTCAATTTTATAGAGAGAGCTTGAAGGACAAATCTTTCAAACGATAGGTTTGCCCATAAAGCCCAAAAACCCAGTTTTCTTTATTCTATCACTTCACAAAGAGCCCCGCAACGGGAAAGACGCAGAACATCATAGAAATCATGGAGAAAAATTGGTCATTGTGTCAGGATGCCCAAAAAGGGGCGAGGAAAAGCCAAAAAACCGAGCCAGACCCGCATTGACGATTTCGGCGCAGAATATTATAATAAAGCGTTAATAGATTGCGAATATATTCGCAATTTACTCCTTAATGGAATGTAGGCGGAGCGGGCTCCGCCCTGAAAGGATTTTTAATGTATGGAAGATTTTTTGAAACGTACGTGGCTGGAGATCAATCTCGACGCCATCCGCGACAATTATCATAGAATCCGCTCTTTTGTCGATCCTGCTGCCCAAATCATGGCGGTGATCAAGGCCGATGCCTATGGACACGGCGTGGAGTATTCAGCGCGCGAGATGAGTGAGGCCGGCGTGGACTGGTTTGCCGTGTCCAATCTGGAGGAGGCCATTCAGGTGCGCCGCGCGGGGCTTGATAAGCCCGTTCTGATTCTCGGCTACACGCCGCCGGAATATGCACAGCAGCTGGCGCTCAACGGGATTTCCCAAGCGGTTTTCGACGTTCGCTATGCTCACCAGCTGTCCGCCTGCGCGGAACAAGCAGGCTTGCAGGTGCGCATCCACATCAAAGTGGATACCGGGATGACCCGGATCGGCTTCCCTTACCGGGACAATGTGGAGGATGCGGGCTCTGTCGACGAAATCGAGGAAGCATGCGCGCTGCCGGGGCTGTACCCAGAGGGGATTTTTACCCACCTCTCCTGTGCGGACGAGGAGGGGGAGGCAGAGGTTTACACACGGCTTCAGTATGATTTGTTCCTCGATATGATCGACAGGCTGTGCCGAAGGAACCTTGTATTTGAGCTGCGCCACTGCTGCAATTCTGCCGCGACCATTCATTATCCAGAGATGCATCTCGATCTTGTACGCCCCGGTATTATTCTTTATGGGATGATGCCATCGCCTGATTGGCACAATCCGCTCGCCCTGCATCCGGCGATGGAGATGAAGACGGTCATCTCCCAGATTAAGGAGGTGCCGGCGGGCGTCCCGGTCAGCTATGGGCGCACTTTTGTCACGCCGCACGCCATGCGGCTTGCGACTGTCCCGGTCGGCTATGCAGACGGCTATCCGCGCGCCCTGTCGGGCAATGCGCAAATGCTGCTGCATGGACAGCGTGTGCCAGTGGTGGGCCGTATTTGCATGGATCAGTGCATGCTCGATGTAAGTGCGCTCCCGTCTGCACGGGAGGGGGATACCGTGACGGTATTTGGCGGGGAAATCACGGTTGATGAATTGGCGGAACGTGCGCATACAATCAATTATGAGATCATTTGCGGGATCAGCAAGCGCGTCCCTCGCATCTTTCTCCGTGCAGGAGAAGCAGAGAGCATGACGGATTACATGAGCCTGCTCTAAAGGTGCGATCAATGATAGAGAGCTTGCGCGCGCGGCTCCCATAGGCGGCACTGCATCTGCCTTTGCCTGGATGGAAAGGTCTTATCGAGGAATTCGGTCAAAGGGGGGCGGAGGGGGTGCCCGGCTGTATGTGGAAAGGATGGCGATCAGAATAGATCAGGCAAATGAGATGCGGCTGAGTAGCGCGCCTTTGGGAAAGCTTTTGTTTCAGCTCGGCCTGCCCGGCGTGGCCGCACAGGTGATTAATGTATTGTATAATATCGTTGACCGTATCTATATCGGCAATATTTCAGGATCGGGTGATCTGGCACTGACAGGTGTAGGCGTTACCCTGCCGATCATCATGGTGATCTCAGCGTTCAGCGCCTTTGTCGGCATGGGGGGCGCGCCGCTTGCGTCGATTCGTCTGGGCGCGCGGGATCATGAAGGGGCTGAGCGGATTCTTGGCAGCTGTATCGTATCGCTTCTTTCCCTTTCTGTTGTGCTGACAGCCATTTTCCTGATTTTTCAGCGCCCGCTACTGTTTGCCTTTGGCGCGAGCGAAAATGTCATCGGCTATGCGCAGGATTATCTGACCATCTATCTGTGGGGCACGCTTTTTGTCCAGCTCGCCCTGGGGCTCAACACTTTTATCAGCGCACAGGGCAAGGCGAAGACGGCCATGCTTTCCGTCCTGATTGGCGCGGTGCTCAATATCGTGCTTGACCCGCTGTTTATTTTCATGTTTCGCATGGGCGTGCGCGGCGCGGCGCTGGCAACGGTCATTTCACAGGCGGTTTCCGCGCTCTGGGTCCTCTGTTTCCTGCTGGGAAAGCGGACGGCAATTCCGGTGCGCAGGCAATATCTGCGTTTTGACTGGCGGATCATCGGTCGTGTGGCGGGCCTTGGCGTATCGCCCTTTATCATGCAGGCGACGGAGAGCCTCGTCACCATCACGCTCAACAGTGGCCTGCAGGCCTACGGCGGCGACCTGTATGTCGGCAGCATGACGATCCTGATGAGCGTGCTCCAGCTGATCGTGATGCCAATAAATGGATTTACCCAGGGCGTACAGCCGATTATGAGCTATTGCTACGGCGCGGGCGACAACGCCCGTGTGCGTAAAACATTTCGCCGTCTGCTTGCCATTATGCTGATTTTTTCATCGTCGGCCTGCCTGCTTGCAATTTTGCTTGCCCAGCCGCTGACGCGCCTATTCAGCCCCAATCAGGAGCTGATTCGCCTGACGGCTCGCATGATGCCGGTATTTCTCGGCGGAATCTGGATCTTCGGCGCGCAGCTTGCCTGCCAGTCCACCTTCCTCGCGCTTGGTCAGGCAAAAATTTCCCTTTTCCTTGCCCTGCTTCGGAAGGTGATTCTACTTGTTCCCCTGGCGATTATCCTGCCAAGGTTTTTCGGCGTCAGCGGCATCTACTTTTCGGAGCCGATCGCGGATTTCATTGCCTCCTGCACCACGCTGACCATTTTCTTAATCCGCTATAAAAAGCTGCTGCCCTTAAAAGAAAATTCAATCCAAACCGCAAACTGACCATATTAAAATTACGGATTCTGTATATTTTCATCAAGACAGATTTTGTGTATAGTTAGGAACAGAAACCAGTGAGGAGGACTGTTCCATGTCAAATACACAAACTGCTGCAAAAACGAAGACCAATAAGCTGATTCTGCTCGTGCTCAGCGCGCTTTTTGCGGCGATGATCACGGTGATGACTGCATTTCTGTTTCATATCCCGATCGGGGTCAACGGCGGATATCTTCACTTTGGCGATGCATTGATCTATCTCGCCGCCAGCATGTTGCCCGCGCCGTATGCGTGCACGGCGGCCGCTGTGGGCGCAGGACTTGCCGATATCGTCTCCGGTGCGCCGATCTGGGCGCCGTTTACGCTGGTCATCAAGGCGTGCATTGCGCTGCTCTTTACCTCAAAAAAGGAAAAACTGCTCAATAAACGCAATGCGCTTGCCCTGCTGGGCGCATGGCCTATCACCTGTGTGGGATACTATATTGCGGAGGCGATTATCACGGGCAACTGGATCGTCCCTGCGGCGGGCCTTCCAGCCAATACGATCCAGGCCGCGGGCAGCGCAGTGCTGTTTGTGCTGGTCGCACTTGCGCTGGATAAGATGAATTTCAAAAGCCGCCTGAAATTGTCCTGAATCAGAATCCTTCCGGCGGCAGAAGGCGCTTGAAATGATTGAAAATAGAAAACTGAGAAGAGGTCTGATGAATCATGCTGGAAGAGATTACAAAACAGGCAAAGCTGGCAGTCACACAGGTGTTGGATGCGGCAAAGCTCGAAAGTGGGCAGCTTTTTGTCGTGGGCTGTTCATCGAGCGAGGTTTGCGGTAGCAAAATCGGGACGAATTCGAGCCTTGAGACGGCGCAGGCTGTTTTTGCCGGAATTTATCCGGTGCTTCAGGAGCGGGGGATTTATCTGGCAGCGCAGTGCTGCGAGCATCTCAACCGCGCCATTATCATCGAGCAGGAGGCTGCGCGGAAATTCGGTTATGAGGAGGTCAATGTCGTCCCTCAGCCGAAGGCAGGCGGGTCCTTTGCGACGACGGCATACGCCGCATTTGATCATCCCGTGGCGGTGGAGGAAGTGCGTGCGGACGCGGGGCTCGATATCGGCGGCACGCTCATCGGGATGCACCTCAAGCGTGTAGCGGTTCCCATCCGCATTGAAACAAAACGGATTGGAGAGGCGATTGTCCTCTGCGCCCGGACCCGGCCAAAGTTCATTGGCGGGATGCGCGCGCACTACGATGAAAGCAAAATGTAACATGCAGATTGCCGGGGGCGCCATACGATAAACGTGTGGCGCCCTTGCGTTTTATAGAACCATATGGTATACTTTTTTCAGTAATTTTACGATTTAAAGTGAAAAAGGATGGCACAGTATGGAACAAATGCGAATCGGGATCGTCGGCCTCGGGCTGATCGGCGGCTCTATGGCAAAGGCGGTCAAGGCAAAAACGAAACATACCGTAATCGGCTATGAGATCGATTGCGAGGTGCTGCACAGAGCGCAGGAGGAGGGCGCGATTGACTACGAAGGGAATGATGACCTGCTTCAGACGCTTGATTTGCTGCTGGTTGCCCTGTATCCGGGGCAGACGGTAGAATTTATCCGTACCAAGGCGGATTGGATCAGGCCAGGATGTATGGTGATCGACCTATGCGGCGTAAAAGGATACATATGTGGGGCGCTGGGGCCCTTCTGTGCGCAACGAGGGATCGCTTTTATCGGCGGGCATCCGATGGCGGGGCGTGAATTCTCCGGCTATGATGCTGCGCAGGCGGGGTTATTTCAGGGCGCGAGCATGCTGCTCGTGCCGACTGAAGCGGGGAGCGCGCGGCAGGCGGAGGCGTTTAAACCGTTTTTTCGCTCTCTGGGGTTTGAAAAGGTTGTGGTTACAACCGCGGAAAATCACGATCGGATGATCGCCTTTACCTCGCAGCTTGCGCATGTGGTCTCCAATGCCTATGTCAAAAGCCCGGAGGCAGAAAAGCACGACGGCTACAGCGCGGGCAGCTATAAGGATCTGACGCGGGTGGCCCGGCTGAATGACGGAATGTGGTCGGAATTATTCCTTTGCAACCGGGAGGCACTGCTCGATGAGCTCAACGGTATCATCGGACACCTGGAAGAATACCGGGACGCGCTGGAGAAAGGGGACCGGGACGGGCTCCAGAGGCTTTTGAAGGCAGGGAGCGATCGGAAGAAACGGATCGACAGGGACGGGGAGTAAAATAATAGA
>DCJV01000058.1:11406-13237 GCA_002320555.1 Ruminococcaceae bacterium UBA1691
GAAGTTGGTTTTGTGCCCCGCTTCGTCACCATGAATAAAGAGCGGCAGGGCCGCCGGACAAAACTGTCCGGCGGCCCTGCACTTGATGAGAGGTGTGTATGCGGAAGCCTCCCCCCAGAGGTCCTCCGGAGAATGGGAATGAACCAATGATTGCGCGCTCTATCGGGCACGAGCCTCGTTATGCGCTCTTCTTCCTGCGGGTGAGTACAAGGGCTGCGCCTGCTGCAGCGGCCAGTGCAGAGCAGGCGGCAAACGCCGCGCCCTCGCCCGTGCCGGGGTTGACGGCGGTTTCCGCCGTGGTGCTCTCAGCGGGCTTCTCCGTAACGGGCTGCGTTGTCATAGGTTTGGTGCCCTCGGGCTTTGTCGCCGCGGGTTTCGTCGTATCAGGCGCTGTTGTGGTGGGCTTGGTTGTGGCAGGGGCAGTCGTCGGCGCTTTGATGGACACGCTGGCGTTTTCCGTCTTGACGGTATCCATCAGGTCGGTTTCCGTGCCGTCCGCCGCATAGGCCACAATTTCCTTCATCGTCAGCGTCAGCGGGATACTGCCGGAATCGTCCAGAATTTTGAAGGTGATCTGTGCGAGCACGGCCTCCTTCTGCAGGGTGTCGCTCATGATGAAGGCGACGGACACCTGGCCGGGAATTTCCTTGCCGTCCGCACCTTTGGCAAGGCCGACGGCGGCCATGCCGCCGAAGTCACCGCCCTTGGCGGAGACAAATTCGAGCTTTACGGGGTCATAATTGACCGTCATGCTGGCATTGCCGACATTGGATTTGTCGCTGATTTTGACATCTACGGTGACGGTCTCACCTTTTTGCCCGCTGACGGGGGAGAGAGAAACGGTCACGGGCGCATCCGCGGCGAGGGCTGCGGGCAGGAGCATCGTGAGGGCGAGGATGGCGCAGAGGAACGCCGCCAGCTTTTTAACAAGTTTCAATTTCATTTCCGATGAACTTCCTTTCTAAAATTGAGGCGGTTAGAATTGATCGAGATTCGCCGCGACGCGCAGGATCTTGCGCGCGTCGGAGGTATCCGCCTTGCCGTTTTTGTTCACATCGGCAGCAAGTATCTGCTGGGGCGTAAGGGCTTCCAGATTGGCGGCGCCGCGCAGGGCGAGGCGCGCGTCAGAGGTGTTGACCTTGCCGTCAAGGTTCACGTCGCCGAGGGTGAAGCTTTCCGCGCCAATCGGCTCTTTGATCATAACGGGAACATCCATGCCGACGCCATTAAAGTTATAAGCCCAGATTGAACCGTCGCTGCGCGTCATAACATAGGCATAAGTGTAGCTATCCTCGTTAAAGCCGACATTTCTCTTCTTCCGATATGCTTCGACATCATTTAAAATCGGGGAGGGGGTATCCTGCTCTGTCAACCACAGGGTTTTATCAGCATCCAGCGCGGAAGCCTCTTTGGTATTGGTTTCGAAATCGTAGGAATACCCATCTGCTGTCCGGAATCCGTAAATTTGATTCTCAGTCCCTTCCCAGCTGTCAAAGCCTTCGGCGATCTTTTTGCAGTCCGAGGGATCACTCTCTCGAATTTTCCACACGGCTCCGGATTCATCCACCGCAAAATAAAAGGAAGCGTATCGCCACCAATCGTTCTCCTCATCATAAGAATCTTGAGCGGAACCCTCAACGACATCTGTAGCTCCGAAATCGGCAATCTGTTTGTTGCTATAACGGCTCCATGTGGTATTGTCATTTTTTACATAGATATTGTCATCGATGATTGCCTTGATATTCTGATCTTCTTGATGCCAGCTAAATCCTTCCTCACCTTCTTTCCAACTCCACTCCCAAAGCGCTCCATCTATTTTCAAAAAGGTACT
>DCJV01000143.1 GCA_002320555.1 Ruminococcaceae bacterium UBA1691
GAAGGTGGCGCCTCCCTGAACGACCCGATGGCCTACCGCCCCAATTTCGTCGAGGCTGTCGATGACCGCGCATTCGCCCTCGGTCAGGATCCGCTTTACCTGCTGGAAGGCTACGGTATGATTCGGCATCTCAACATCGAAATCATATTTGCGCCCATCCGCTGTGTTGCCGTGCATGTGGCCGCCCGCGCCGATGCGCTCGCAGATACCCTTTGCGAGCACGTTTTCCCCGTCCATATCAATCAGCTGATATTTCAGGGAAGAGCTGCCTGCATTGATGACCAGGATTTTCATTCAAAAATACCCTCGTTTCATCCAAATTGATTTTCAAATTCCATATTGCCGTTTTGAATGGTAGCTGATATATTATAGACGGAATTACCTGTTTTTTCAAGGGCTTTCTGGCTTTTTGCGCGATGATTTGCGTGAAAAGGAAAAAATATTGTGAAAAAGCGGGGGTACGGCCTGAAGATCTCCATCAGGACGGTCCCGGACAAGGAGCTGATCCGCATGAAAATTGCGGGAATCATCGCTGAGTATAACCCCTTCCACAGCGGCCATGCCTATCACATCGCACAGACCCGCTCTGCGGGCGCCACGCACATTGTAGCCGTGATGAGCGGAAATTTCGTGCAGCGGGGCGAACCGGCGATCCTCGAAAAGCATGCGCGGGCGGAGATGGCGATGCGCGGCGGCGTGGATCTCGTGCTCGAGCTGCCCATACCGTGGTGCTGCGCGCGCGCACAGGATTTCGCTCGCGCGGGCATCTCTTTGCTGCACGCGATGGGCTGTGTGGACCTGCTGAGCTTCGGTTCTGAATGTGGCAAAACAGACCTGTTGCGCCAGATGGCAAAAGATCTGGAATCCCCGCGGATGAGCGCCTGTCTGCGCGGCTATCTGGACGAGGGGCTCTCCCTGCCCACCGCACGGGAAAAAGCCGCCGCACAGTGCCTGGGCGATGAAACAGCTTCGCTCCTGCGCGGGGCGAACGATGCGCTCGCGCTCGAATACTTGCGCGCCCTGCGGGCTCTGCATTCCCCTATCGTGCCACTTGCCGTAGGGCGTATCGGCGCACAGCACGACGAGGCGAAAAGCGAGGGGGGATTTTGCAGCGCTTCCCATGTACGCAGGCTTCTCCTGCAAAACGATGCGCAATGGCGCGAAAGTTTGCCTGCACCGTCCGCTGAAATCCTCCTGCGCGAGATTGAAAGAGAGCGCGCGCCGATCTCTTACCGTGCATTGGAACCAGCCGTCCTTGCGCAGTTGCGCCGCCTTACTCCCGCCGACTTTGCACGGCTGCCGGACATCAGCGAGGGGCTTGAATACAGGCTGTACGACGCGGCGCGCTCCGCCATATCGCTGGAGACCCTTTTCGCCGCGGCAAAGACGAAGCGCTACACGCATGCACGCATCCGCCGGCTCATGCTGCACGCTTTTCTGGGGATCACACGGGAGTCCACCGCCATGTCCCCACCCTATCTGCGCGTGCTCGGCTTCAATGAAAGAGGCCGGGAAATCTTGCGGCGCATGCGCAGCACGGCCAAGCTGCCCGTTGTCATGCGTGCTTCCGATATCCGTGCGCTGTCTGCGGCTGGGCAGTATATTTACCGGCTGGGGGCGAGTACGACGGACCTCTTTGCCTTAGCCATGCCGAAAAGCCGGCCCTGCGGGATGGAACAGACCGAAAATACGGTATGTATCCCCAACGAAAAACTTTCTCATTGACTTTCCAAAGTCCTTTATAAAAAGGACACAATAAGCAAAGAAAACAATAGGAGGAGGAACTGTCATGCAGCGTGATGCGGTATTAAAAAAGAATATCACCTGCGTCTTTTTCCGCTATGTGACACCCGGCGTCATCGGCATGGTGGGGCTCTCCCTGTATATTCTGGCGGACACTTATTTTATTGCCAATGGCATAGGGAGGCTGGGCCTCGCGTCGCTAAATATCGGGCTGCCTGTCTACAACCTGATCTTTGGTATTGGCGCACTGCTGGGGATCGGTGGCGGGACGGTTTTTTCCATTCTGCACGGGCGTGCGGAGCATGAGCGCGCAAATAGGCCCTTCACGATCGCCGCCGTACTTGGCGTTTGCATTTCGCTGCTGTTTGCCCTGCTCGGCGCGTTTGCCTCTGGACCAATCGCAGCCCTGCTCGGGGCAACAGAAGAAACCGCGTCCTATACCATCACGTATCTGCGCGTCATCCTCCTATTCTCCCCCGCATTTATCCTGAATAATATCATGACCGCCTTTGTGCGAAATGACGGCAACCCGCACCTCGCCATGGTCGCCATGACGATTTCCACGCTGACCAACATTGTCCTTGACTATGTGTTCATCTATCCGCTGGGTCTCGGCATGTTCGGTGCGGCGCTCGCCACAGGGCTCGGCACTGTACTGGGGCTGCTGATCCATCTGACACATTTCCTGCGCAAAAGCAACACGCTGCGCCTACTCCGCATGAGGCCGGCTATCCGGGAAATCCTGCAGATTTTTCACTGCGGCATCTCCAATTTTATCACGGAATTTTCCGCCGGAATCGTGATCCTTGCATTCAATACAGTCATCCTGAAGCTCGCCGGGAACACGGGCGTCGCCGCGTACGGTATCGTGGCAAATATCGCCATTGTCTGCACCGCATTTTTCAATGGCATTGGCCAGGGCGTCCAACCGATTATCAGCACAAATTTCGGCGCACTGCAGCAGAAACGGGTCTGGCATGCCTACCTGCTGGCGGTCACCTGTGCCTGCACGATCGGGCTTATTTTCTATGGTACGGGCATCCTCTTCCCCACACAGATCGCCGGTTTGTTCAATCAGGAAAAGTCGCCGGAGCTCACCGCGCTCGCCGTGCGGGCAATCCATAGGTATTTTCTCGCGTTTGCTTTGATGGGCTTCAATATCATTACAATCACCTCCCTCGCCGCCATGTCGCAGCTGAAAGAGGCGTTTGTGCTCTCTGTCCTGCGGGGCGTCGCCGTTATCCTCCCGGTTCTGTTCCTGCTTTCGCATTTCTTCGGCCTCGACGGCGTCTGGCTGACGATCCCCGTCACCGAGCTGCTCATCGCCCTGCTTGGCACCGTCTTCCTGCTGCGCGTGCACCGGAAGCTGAAAAAAGTGTGACAAAATTCCTGAAAAAGGCGCGGTAAGTGCTATACTAATTTCAAACGGACAGAATATATTTAGATCATCTGGTTTAAGAAACGGAGGCGTCATGCATGACGGACATTATTATCATCGGCGCAGGCTGCGCCGGGCTGACCGCAGCCATCTATGCGCAGCGGGCAGGCCTGAGCACCATTTTATTGGAGGAAAATTTCTATGGCGGCCAGATCGCCATTTCGAATGAAATCGAAAATTATCCGGCCATCCCCAGCATTACGGGGCCGGAGCTCGCCCAGCAGATTTACGGGCAGGCGGAGTCGCTCGGAGCCCAGATCCGCTTTGAAACTGTCACGCAGGCGGAGCTGTCCGCCAACCCCAAGGTGGTAACGACCAATGCAGGCCGCTATGAGGCAAAAACCGTCATCGTCGCAAACGGCGTCAAGCGCCGCAAACTCGGCTGCCCTGGCGAGGAGGCATTCACGGGGCGCGGCGTGAGCTACTGCGCAACCTGTGACGGTGCGTTTTTCCGCGGAAAGGACGTTGCCATCGTCGGCGGCGGCAACACGGCGCTCGAGGATGCGCTTTTCCTCTCGAATGTCTGCCGCACTGTTATCCTCATTCACAGGCGGGATGTCTTCCGCGGGGAAAAGGCACTCGCCGACCGCGTCAAACAGCGGGAAAATATTAAAATCCAATATGACAGTACGGTCTCGGAAATCCGTGGGGAGAGTGCGGTGTCCTCCGTGCTGATCAAAAATACCAAGACGGGCGCGCAGCAAGATCTGCCGGTCAGCGCCGTTTTCGTCGCCATCGGCCTGATCCCGGAGAACGAAATCTTTTCGCGCCAGCTGCCGCTCGATGAAAGCGGTTATTTTATTGCCGGAGAGGACTGCAAAACCCCGCTCGGCGGCGTTTTTGTCGCCGGGGACTGCCGGTCGAAGCTTTTACGCCAGATCATCACCGCCGCCTCCGATGGGGCGGTGGCAGGCTATCAGGCCGCGGCCTATGTCAACGGGTTGTGAGCGAATCATCTGTT
>DCJV01000071.1 GCA_002320555.1 Ruminococcaceae bacterium UBA1691
AGCTTTTTCCGCAAAGCGTGTGCTGGCGCTGGCGCTGGCGTTGATCATGGCGCTCTCCGTCATGCCGGCGGCGTTCGCGGCGGACCCCACAGGTCCGGTATCGCAGACGGAAGGCAACCTCGTCAACGGTGTTGACGCCGGGCATTACGTTTCCTTCCGTGCCAATTTGCAGAACTTTACGTTCATCCAGACAAAGGATAATGAAAACTTCCAGTTCCAATTCCGGCTGGATGCAAGAAAGAACGCAAATTTTAACTACTGTTGGATTTATGAGCGGCAGGATCGAGCACCACAAACCTTGTCTACTCCTATCGGTAAATCATTCTCTGTAACTTGGGATAGTTATCAGGGAGGCCTCCCCACCAGTTGGAAGGGAGCCAACATTACCGTTGATTTTGTCAGCGAGGGCGCGAAGGTGTATGATACTGCACTGCGTGTCACTTATGACGGACGTGGGACGCAAACCTTCGAGAAGCAGACTTGGTACACCTATGATATTCCGCTCACCGTCACCGTCCTTGACAAGCGCGCTTTGAATTCCGCCATCAGCGCCGCCAACGCGGCTGCAGCCCATGCGGACTATTACACGGAGGCCACTTGGGCCGATGTGACCGCTGCCCTTGCCAACGCGCAGAAGGTGGCCGGTAATGTTGTTGACACGCAGACCGTCATCGACCGCTATGCGAACGCTCTTCAGAGGGCAGTCGACTCTTTGGAGTATAAGGCTGCCAACTACACGGATCTTGACGCTGCGAAAGACGCCGCAGAAGCAATTCTCCATAACGATAAGGCTGACGACACCTACACGATCGCCACGATGGCAGCCCTTCGCGAGAAGTACGCCGCCGCGCAGGAGATTCCCACCATCGGCTGGGATATCCGCAATCAGCCCGCGATCAACAAGGCTGCAAGCGAACTGAACGCCGCCGTTTCCGGTATGGTCAAGTTTGCGAACTATGCAACCATGCAGGCCGCCGTCAATGCGTTTGAGAAGCTCAACGCATCCTACTATGATCCGGAGGAGCTTGCCGCACTGAAGGTCAAGGTGGACGCCGCCAAAAAAGAAATGCTGCGCGAGAACAAGCTCGACGTCAGCCAGCAGAAGGACGTCAACGCCCGCGCCATGGCACTGATGAATGAGATTCGTTCTCTCAAAGTGCTCCCGGCGAACTATGAAGCGTTCAACGCTGCCGTCGCAAATGCGAAGGCAAAGCTGGAAGCTTCCGACATTCAAAATTACACAGCGATTTCCGTCAAAGCTCTCAACGATGCGTATCTTGCCTCTGCCTCCATCGAGACGGGCAAGGATATCACCTATCAGGCGACGATCGACGCCGCCACAAAGGCCATTAACGACGCAATCGCAGGCCTGACCCTCAAGGGCGCGGATTATAAAGCTCTGGATGCCGCTATCGCCGATGCGCAGGCCCAGCTCGGCCGCACGGATATCGGCGATTACACGGATGATTCCGTAAGCGCGCTGCGTTCCGCTCTCGATACTGCAAAGACTGTCAGCCGCGAGCTGACCGTCGACCAGCAGCAGGTCATCACGGACGCTGCCTCTGCCCTGCTCGCCGCCACCCGCGGCTTGACCCTCAAGGGCGCTGATTACACCGCACTCGACAAGGCGATCTCCGACCGTGAGGCCGAGGTAGCCGCCGCGAAGGAAGCGGGCATCTACACGGATGCCTCTATCTCCCGCGTGGAAACGGCTATCGCCGCCGCGAAGGAAATTGACCGCACCTACACGATCAAAGAGCAGACCAAGGTTAACGACGCGCTTGCAGCGCTGACCGCCGTCAAGCTCGAGAAGAAGCCCGCCGACTACAGCAAGCTCAACGCTGCCATTGAGGCCGCGCAGAAAACGCTGAACAGCGCCGGCGACGAATATACTGAGGGCTCCAAGGCCGCTCTGAGCAATGCCATCAAGGCCGCCCAGGCAGTCGTAGCCGCCAAGTATGATATCACCCAGCAGGAGAAGGTGAATGAGGCCGTTACAGCGCTTGAGAGCGTGAAGCTCGTCCTCAAGGATGCGGATTACAGCGCACTCAACGATGCGATCAAGGCAGCAGAATCCTTCCTTGCAGACCCGGAGACTGAGAAGCTCTACACAGAAGAGGCCATCCAGGCCGTCAGGGATGCTCTGGATGAGGCCAAAGAAATTGCGAAGGATCTCGACATCCTCCATCAGGATGAGATCACCGCAGCCGCTAACGCGCTCGTCAACGCCGTCGAGCAGGCCAAGGGCGATTTCAATGCCGCCGACCTTGCCAAACTCCAGGCTGCTGTTGATGCCGCCAATCAGAAGCTTGCCGCCGAGGACATTGAGAATTACACACAGGAATCCCGCGACGCTCTGGCAGAGGCTATCACTGAAGCACAGGCCATGATCGATCGCAAGCCCAATGTTACTGAGCAGAACGCTGTGAATGCGAAGGCTGCCGCCCTCGCCGCCATGACGCTCACGCTCAAGGGCGCGAACTATGATTCGCTCGATGAAGCAACTGCTAAGGCTAACACCCGCTACAACGAGGCGAAGGTAAGCGGGCAGTACACGGACGAATCTCTTGCCCAGCTCAAGGCTGCCATCGATTATGCAGAAGGCCTGAGCCGCAGCCTGACCATCAAGGATCAGAAGACTGTTGACGACGCAGAAGCAGCTTTGAATGTGAAGCTTGTCTACAAGGGAGCCAATCTGGCAGCCCTGAATGAAGCGATCGTTGCTGCCAACGCCAAGCTCAGCGCTTCTGACATCAGCAACTACACCGAGGCTTCCGTTGCGGCCCTCAGGGCTGCCGTAGCACAGGCTGAGGCGCTCGTCAAGGAGAACCCGGATATCACGAAGCAATCGCAAGTCGACGAGATGGCCGCATCGCTTAGCGCTGTTAAGCTCGTCCTCAAGGATGCTGATTTCACCGCGCTTGATGCAATCATTAAAACCGCTTCTGATAAGCTCGCTTCCGGTGATATCAACACCTACACGCCTGATTCCGTCGCCGCCCTGAGGGCAGCCCTGGAAGAGGCTGAGAATATCGACCGCAGCCTTACGATCCTCGATCAGGCCGATGTGGACGCAGCGGTTGCAAATGTCCAGAAGGCACTCGATGCGATGAAGCAGTATGATGCGCTTACCTCCGTAGCCATCACCAACGGCGGCGTGGATGTTGAAGGCGACGTACTGTTTGTAAAGGTTCCGTGGTATACGCTCTATAAGAAAAATTCGACCGAGCTGGGTATCCAGGTAAACAGCGGCGCTGAGGTCAAGAGTGTCAAATGGAGCTATGCAAATTGGTCCATCGACAAGCCTGAAGCGACGATCGAAACTCCCAACGCCGAGACGACGGTTATCCGTCCCAACGGCAAGGGCATCGGTGCCCGTTCCTGCTGGGTTACCGTGACGGTGGAAGATGTCTACGGCAACGTAGCGACCGACACCATCAAGGTCCGCTTCCACAAGTGGAATTGGCAGGCAAAATAAAAGCCCTTCCATCAGGAACGATTCACCTGTTCTAAGGCAGAATAAAGGGTTCCCCGTCTCGGGTCCGGTCAACCGGTACCGAGGCGGGGTTCTCGTTTTGATTGCATTTGAGCGCTCGGAAGCATAAAAAGCTCCTGGATAATTCATAGGTCATCTTCTTATTGATGTTAACTTTTGGGAATCACCACCTTCGACACTTGCAGATGAAACGATGATAGATCCCATAAAGTATGATTGATTTCCCGATCAATCAGGATCCATCTATTTTTTCCTTCGATAAAGCCTACGGCAATCTTGTCAAGACCATTATAATATGATAAAATAAAGTGTTTCGAGATACAGTCATTGGAGGGTTTTATTATGTCAGGACATTCCAAATGGAGCACGATCAAGCGCAAGAAAGAAAAAACAGACGGCCAGCGTGCAAAGATTTTCACGAAGATCGGCCGTGAAATCGGCGTCGCGGTGCGCGAAGGCGGCGCGGACCCGTCCTCCAACTCCAAACTGCGGGACGTGATCGCCAAGGCAAAGGCCAACAATGTGCCCAACGATAATATCGATCGCATCATCAAGAAGGCGGCCGGTGAGGGCGGCGCGGACAATTACGAGGAAATCATCTACGAAGGCTATGGCCCCTGCGGCGTTGCTGTCATTGTGGAGACGCTTACCGATAACCGCAACCGTACCGCAGCAGATATGCGCCATTACTTTGATAAATACGGCGGAAATATGGGCCAGACCGGGTGCGTCGGCTTCCTGTTCAACCGTCAAGGCGTCATCGCCATTGAAATGGAAGGCCTCGATGAGGAAAAGGTCATGGAGGACGCGCTGGAAGCCGGCGCGGTCGACTTCCTGACGGATGAGGACGTTTTTGATATCCGCACCGATCCCAGTGATTTCACCGGCGTGTGTGACGATCTGGAGGCCAAGGGATATACCTTCGTCTCCGCCGAGATCGAGTATGTCCCCAGTACCTATACGAAGCTGAGTGATCCGGACGATATCAAGAATATGGCGAAGATGCTCGAGATGTTTGAAGATAACGACGATGTCCAGAATGTGTGGCACAACTGGGAGAATGCAGACGATGCCGAATAACGCCCACCTGCTGAAGCGTAACGAAACCCGCCGTAAGTTTACGGCGGGCTTTTTGTGCTTCAACGCTTTTTGCTTGACTTCACCGGACAAATCTTTTATGATAACATTACCAAAAGAAAGGGATTGAGAGAATGAAAAAAGTAATTTGTGCCGCATTGGCGCTGCTGTTGGTCTTTTCGCTTGCCGGCTGCTCCGGGGAGAAGCCGGAGGAGGTTGTCGAGCGCGTCACACAGGCAATCAAGGAAGGAAAAATCGAAAGCGTCAAGGGCAATATCGACCTGAGCGCGCTTGACAAACTCTTCCCTGCTTCGGAAGAGGAAAGCAAAAAGGCGACGGATGAAACGCTGCTCTCCGAGGGCCAGGAGACAGCCTTTCCGGTTGAAAAGATGCTGGATAAAATCACCGTTAAGATTCTATCCTCAGAAAAGGACGGCGACAGCGCCACCGTCAAGGCGGAATGCACGGCTGTAGATCTGACGGAATTTCTGAAAGGCTATATGCAAAAGAGCATGGAAATGGCGCTTGATTTTACAAAGGATGATGCCGCCAAGGATGATGAGCTTAACAAATATGCCGCCGACTATCTATCACAGGAGAATGTGCCGATGAAGACCACTACGGTCGATATCAAACTTACAAAATCTGATAAGACCTGGAAGATCACTTCTACAACGGAGTATCTTGATGCGCTGACAGGCGGATATCTATCGACAATGCAGTCGCTGGCGAAAAGCTTTGGCGGGTGAAACAATCCGGCCCCAGCTATTGACAAAACGCAATGCGAAGGATAAAATGAAGATAGAAAATGTGACACTACCGCTCCGGCGTTAGCGTCCATGATTGTTCAGACTAGCTGAGCCTTTGGACGGGGGCAGCTAGTCTTTTTTCGTCGCCAAGATGAGTAACAAAATTAAAACCAAGGTAATAATGATGTACTCCATCCGCCTCACCTCCTTCCTGCACAAAATGAATGCACAAGAAGTGAGGACGCTAACTGCCTGCCGTGAGCGGTAATGCCACATACCAATTATAACCAGATGGTATTTATTTGTCAATCGCTCAGTTTTTGAGAGAACGCTTGTTGAATATAGGTATACCTATTGACATTTTTGAAATCTAAGGATAAAATGAAAATAGAAAGCGTGGCACTACCGCTCCGGCGTTAGCGTCCTCATTTGACTAGACTAGCTGAGCCATTGGACACGGGGCAGCTAGTCTTTTTTTATTGCCAGAATGAGTAACAAAATTAAAACCAAGGTAATAATGATGTACTCCATGGGCCCCACCTCCTCCCTGCACAAAATGAATGCACAAGAAGCGAGGACGCTAACTGCCTACCGTGAGCGGTAATGCCACATATCAATGATAACCAGATGGTATTTATTTGTCAATCGCTCAGTTTTTGAGACGAGTATTGGAATTGCGAGATAGCGGGATCGTCCGGAAAGGCCTGATCGACCGCTTTTCCCACTAGGTAACGGTAAATAAGGAAAAAACCGCGCTCATATAAGCCACGTCATTTGGTGCTATCGTAAAACGAATACATGATACAAAAAGTCGCATAGATAGCCCACATTTACAGAACACTTCCTTTATAATAAAGAAGTGTCCTATAGGTATTGTTATTGAAGAATAATCATATCGCTTCTGAATCAGATAGCGTCAGGCAACATCCCAACCGCCTGATCGATTTTACATCTTTATTGATTAACAGATATCCCCTATACTGTTTATCGAGGTGAGATATAATGGCAACCTTTATTCCAAAGCCATATTCAAAAGAGCCGATTACCATCCGCATTGATCCGGAAAAAATTGCAAAACTCGATATTCTTGCAAACCGCTATGATATGAGCCGGAGTGAATTTATCTGCCATTGTATTGACTTCGCCGTCAGCAATATCGCAGGATTTACTCATTGGGAGGATATCACGAACTAATAAGGAGGAACACCATGGACGCACATGAACACATGCAAAGAGCCCTCGCAGAACTGCTGACGCTTTCCTGCATCAACGAAGAGGCAAGCTTCAGCTACTACATCTCTAAGCTCATCAATGCCCGGACAGAGGGCGCCATCCATATCCAGGCGAGCTGTATCATTCCCCATCTCTACCATCTGCTAGAAAATGGACAGATCAAAGAGACACAGCGGGAAATCAACGGTAGAATACGCACCTGTTATGCGATCACGCCAGCAGGACGAGAGCGGCTGGCTGATTTGACCCAGGCCTATATGGACACCCATCAGGCCTTCCTCGTCTTTCTGGAAAAGCAGAAGCAGGCCCAGTAAGAACGGGCTGCGCAGAGCTCGGAGGAAACCTTCGTCCAGACAAAAAGCAAAGAAATCGCCCGGAAGGCTTTTGGCAACCTTCCGGGCGTATTGTTATGGTGTAAAGCACACTTACTTTACAGGATCTTTAGTCCCTGCGTGGCGGACGGCCTCCGCGGTGTCCGTCACGGCGGTCGCCGCGGTTGTTATCTCTGCGCGGCGCTGAACGGCGTGGCGCGTCGGAGATCGTATTCTCCGGCACTAGGCCCTCCACCTCGATGAGCGCATCGCGGCGGGACAGGTTCAGGCGGCCCTGATCATCAATCTCGAGGACCTTCACGATCACCTCATCGCCGACATTGACGACGTCCTCCACCTTCTCCGTGTGCTTGACGTCAAGGCGGCTGATATGCACCAGCCCCTCCTTGCCGGGCGCGATTTCAACAAATGCACCGAACGTCATCAGGCGGGTGACAACGCCCTTATAGATGGAGCCGGGCTCCGGATCGTTTGCAATCGTCTCAACCATGAGCAGCGCGCGCTTCGCGTCATCGATATCAAGCGCAGAAATGAAAACATTTCCGTCCTCTTCCACGTCAACCTTGCAATTGCACTCCGCACAAATCTTCTGGATGACCTTGCCCTGTTTACCGATGACTTCGCTGATCTTATCGACCGAAATCTTA
>DCJV01000088.1:0-7583 GCA_002320555.1 Ruminococcaceae bacterium UBA1691
TCCTTTTCCGGCCGAACGGAAAAGGCAGGGCCCGCGCGGCCTGAGCGCGTTCCAATTTCCTGATTCGTGACCAAAACAACCGATGGCAATGCAGTCGCGCCAGCGAAGCCCTTCATGCAAGCCTGGAAAATACAGCCCGCGCGGCCTGAGCGCGTTCCAATTTTTTTCTTTCCTTGTCAGGGTAATCAAAAAAGGTAAGCATAACGCAGAAATTTTACGAGATAGTTCTTGTGTATTTTGACGAAACGATATTCCTTTTTGACAGGCTGAGAGGAAACCGGCAACGCAATGCTGCCGGTTTCCTCTTATGCTTCGTCTTTTGGTCCATACAGCAGTTCATCAACCGGGACATTGAAAATCTGGGAGAAAGCATCCAACTCCCGGTCTGTGACCATCCGTTTTCCGCATTCGATGCGCTGGATTGCATTTTTATTGATGTTGAGCCCTTTTAGCTGCATCTTGGCGGCTAGCTTTTCCTGAGAAGGATGATCTGCAAGAAGGTTTCTGAATCTGGCGACATTTTTACCGCATAGATTGCGGTTTTCGAAAGAAGATTTTTGTTTCGTCATTTTTAAGACACCCCATTTTCCAAACAATATTGTCAGATATATCATAAGTATATGATATAGCTAAGTAGAGATCGACACTTTTAATGTGTAAAATATGGGAAAAATCTGCGCCTTATTCTCCTCCGAACAAAAGCTCGTCTGCAGTAACACCAAAAAATTTTGCAAAGGCCGCCAATTCGATATCCGTGATGAAACGTTCTCCACTTTCAATCCTTTGGATGGCGTTTTTGTCCAGATCGAGTCCTCTCCTCTGAAGTTCTTCTGCCAGACCACGCTGGGACATTTTGGGGGATATTTGTTTGCGCATCGCTGCAATCCGCTTACCGCATCGATTGTACGTCCCGTCTTCATGCTTGTTTTTGAACATTGCATACTCACTCCATTCTTTGACATTTACAACTTGCCAATGGAACAAGTATATGGTATAATTCGACTTGATTTGACATGTTACGAATGTCAATAGTGGGAAAATTATTACAAACTCAAAAATTTGATATTCAATTTCATAAATTGAAACAATTTGAATGGAATTCATCCATTTTCCACCCCAATTCCGCCCGAAAAGTCATCAAATTACCGCAAATAAACGATGACAAACAAGGCAAATTAATAGAGCGGCAGTTTGAAATTTTGCCGCGCTACGGAGGTGGAAAATGCGAAAATTTTTAAAAGCATTGACTCTTCTGGGATTTGCCTGTGCGGCGTTGATTTTCGGCCTGCTTGGTTTTGCCGAGCGGACGGTGCCGGATGAGCTGTATGTTGCACAGGACCGTTCGCCATGGGTTGGAGAATTGTGCGTGGCCACACCGGAGGATCAGGCGCCACAGGTGCAGCTGCATCTGCAGGGCAATACGGCTGTGCAGGCGCAAGGATATGACGTGGAGGTCAAGCTCCTCAATCTATTTCCGGTCAAAAATTCCCATGTTACAGTGACGCAGCGCCATTATGTGGTGCCGGGTGGGATTCCCTTTGGGCTGCGGCTGTATACCAATGGTGTTGTGATCGTTGGTATGGATTCGGTGGAAACCAGGGAAGGAAACGTCAATCCTGCAAAGGAAGCGGGTCTTAAGGAAGGCGATGTGATTGTTTCAATGGACGGGCAGTCCGTCAGCCGGAATGAGGATGTATCCCGAATTTTCAGAGGCTGCGGCGGCCATGCGCTCCAATTGCGTATCCGGCGCGGGACACAGGAGATGGATGTGAAGTTTCAGCCGGCCTGCTCCGCCTCTGACGGGAAATTTCGGGCGGGGCTTTGGATCCGTGACAGCTCCGCAGGCGTTGGAATGCTCACCTTTTATGATCCGGAGAGCCGCATTTTTGCCGGACTTGGCCATGCCATCTGTGATGTGGATACGGGCGAGGAGATGCCCTTGCTTGCAGGCGATATCGTGGATGCGCATATCAATGGGTGCTATAAGGGCACAAAGGGCGCAGCAGGCGAATTATGCGGTGTTTTTGGCAGCAAGGTGATGGGCACACTTGCGGTCAATGGCAATACCGGCGTTTACGGATTTATGAATGCATCAAGCGCGTTGACTGGAAAGGCAGTTCCCGTGGCGCTGCGTTACGAGGTAAAAACTGGCCCGGCACAAATTATCGCCACTGTTGATGGAAAGGCGCCGCAGTATTATGATGTCGAAATTACAAAAATTTATTCTGGGCCTGATACGCAGGTTAAGAATATGATTGTGGAAGTGACAGATGAAGCGCTCATTCAAAAGACCGGTGGCATTGTGCAGGGGATGAGCGGTAGCCCAATTCTCCAGAATGGTATGTTGGTGGGAGCAGTAACCCATGTGTTTGTCAACAATCCGCTTCAGGGTTACGGTATTTTTGCAGAAAACATGCTGCATACCGCAGAAAACGTTGTAGCGACGCAGGAAAAGAAGGCATCTTAACCTCCGAAAACCACAAAAGTTGCGAGCAAAAAAATATTTTCCATGTTTTACCAATTATTTCTGCATTTTCTATTGACTTTATAATGCAAACTTGTTAATATATGGTAAAAGCTGAAAGGAAGGTAGATAAAACATGGAAAAAACAATGAAAGTAATGCTCGCAGAGGAAGGAACAGAATATGGGCAAACCTGCGCAAACGTGCTGCGCTCCTACGGTTATGAGGTAATGCTTGTGCCCAAGGATGGTTCTGAGGTGATTTCCCGTCTTTCCGCATATACGCCGGATGTACTGCTGATGGACATGTTCATGCCGCGCGTGGATGCGTTGGGTGTTATGAAAGCGCTTCCTGATCTGAAGCTGAGCAAACGGCCGCTGATCATGTTGATGTCCAGTGTGGACAATGCGCGTTTTGAGCAGGAGGTTCTGGCAGCTGGAGCGGATTATTATTTCCTCAAACCCTTTGATCTGGATGTCCTCGCCGAACGGATTTCCCAGCTGACCGGCTGGAACACAGCCGGTCAGGAGAACATAAGGAAAGCATCTCCTGATGCGCATGGCAATCTGGAAGTTGTCGTATCGGAAATTATGCATCAGATCGGTGTCCCTGCGCATATCAAGGGGTATCAGTATCTGCGCGAGGCGATCATTCTCTCGGTCAACGATAGCGAGATGATGAATTCCGTTACAAAGCTTCTGTATCCGACAGTTGCAAAAACTTTTAAAACGACACCCTCCCGCGTGGAGCGCGCGATCCGCCATGCCATTGAGGTGGCATGGGACCGCGGCGATGTGGACGTATTGAGCTCTTATTTTGGATATACGATCCAGAATACGCGCGGCAAGCCCACCAACAGCGAGTTTATCGCCATGATCAGCGACAAGCTCCGCCTTCGCATGAAGGTCTCCTGATTTTTCCATTATCATATCTTTACCACCCCCTTGCAAGGACGCCGCCTCACCATGCGGTGTCCTATTTTGTTTGCCGCCAAGGATTGAAGTACCTCTAAAAGTATGGTATGCTAATTTTCGCAAAGAATAGTGCATAACGAATATTTTCAGGGAGGTTTTTGTATGGAGCATCCCGTTTTACTTGCTTTTTTAGGAACTGGCTTTACTTTTTTGGCCACCGTTGCAGGCGCTGCAATGGTGTTTTTTGTAAAAAAAGAGGCCTCTGTTCATGCGCATAAGGCGTTCCTCGGTTTTGCAGCCGGCGTGATGATCGCCGCTTCGGTCTGGTCGTTGCTGATCCCGGCGATCGATATGGCGCGCGAGCAGGGCAAAAATGAATGGCTGCCCGCTGTGACCGGCTTTCTGGCAGGCGGGGTATTCCTTTATCTGCTCGACCGGCTCCTTCCACATCTTCATGTCGGTGCGAAGAAGCCGGAGGGCGTGAAAAGCTCGTTAAAACGAACAACCATGCTGGTTTTGGCCGTAACGCTTCATAATATCCCGGAGGGCCTGGCGGTCGGCCTCTCCTTTGCTGCGGCTGCCGAGGGAGGCCATGCCACGCTTGCGGGCGCTATGGCGCTTTCTTTGGGCATGGCGCTGCAAAATGTGCCGGAGGGCGCGGCAATCTCCCTGCCGCTGCAAAAAGAGGGTGTTTCCAAGGGAAAGGCCTTCCTCTACGGCGGACTGTCCGGCGTGGTGGAGCCGGTGGCCGGCGTGCTCGGCGCGCTGCTTGCGATTCTGATTGCGCCCATCATGCCGTTTACGCTTTCATTTGCGGCCGGGGCGATGATCTATGTCGTCGTGGAGGAGCTCGTCCCGGAAATGCATGCGGGCGAGCACAGCCATGCCGGGACGATGGGTGCGATGCTGGGCTTTGCGGTGATGATGGTATTGGATATCGCACTCGGATAGTGGATTCGAGGCGCGCTGGAAGACAGGCGAAGCGATCAATTTTCTCTTCACTTTTCTCTATTATCATGTTAAAATATGATGCATACAAGCAAAGAGGTGGGATTATTGGGACGAATGATTGCAATCATTGATTATGGCGCAGGCAATTTGCAGAGCGTTAAAAAGGCGCTGGATGTTATCGGCGCTTCTTCGATTATCACGAAGGACGCGGGGTGCATCCGCTCGGCGGACGCGGTCATCCTGCCGGGAGTCGGTTCGTTTGCGGATGCGATGGATTCGATGCGGGCGAGCGGCCTGACGGACACGGTCGTGGAGGCGGCGCACAGCGGGAAGCCCTTTCTGGGCATCTGCCTGGGGCTTCAATTGCTTTTTGAGACCTCTGAGGAATCTCCAGGCGCGGCTGGGCTCGGCGTCTTGCAGGGCGATATCCGGCGCATTCCACGGAAGGATGGGCTGAAGGTGCCGCATATCGGCTGGAATTCCCTTGCTGTCACCCAGCGGGACGGGCTTTTTCGGGGTATCCCGCAGGGGGGCTATGTTTATTTCGTTCATTCCTACTACTTAAAGGCGGCGCACGAAGCGGAGGTTGCCGCACGCACGGAATACGGCGTTTCCATCGATGCAGCCGTACAAAAGGGCAATCTATGCGCGACCCAGTTCCACCCGGAGAAGAGCGGCCGGATCGGCCTTCAGATTCTGCGCAACTTCGTCGCCATGAGCGGGAAGGAGGAAGATTGATGTACGCGAAACGAATTATCCCCTGCCTGGATGTCCAAAACGGGCGCGTTGTCAAGGGCGTCAGCTTTGTCAATCTTCGCGATGCGGGCGATCCAGTCGAATGCGCTGTTGCCTATGATCAAAAGGGCGCGGACGAACTGGTGCTGCTCGATATTACCGCCACCCATGAGGGCCGGGGTACGATGGTGGAGATCGTCACGCGCGTGGCGAATTCGATCTTTATCCCGTTTACGGTCGGCGGCGGCATTACGAGTGTGGACGATTTTACCCAGCTTCTGCGCGCGGGAGCGGATAAGATCAGCGTCAATTCCGCGGCGGTTCGTAATCCCCAGCTGATCAGCGACGCGGCCCATAAATTCGGCAGCCAGTGCGTCGTCTGCGCGATCGATGCGAAGCGGCGTGGGCAGGGTGGCTGGGAGGTTTATCTCAATGGCGGGCGCATCCCCACCGGAATCGATGCCGTCGCGTGGGCAGAGGAGGCCGAGCAGCGCGGCGCGGGCGAAATCCTCCTGACCAGCATGGACTGCGACGGGCAGAAGCAGGGCTATGATCTCGAACTGACGCGCGCCGTCTCCGAGCGCGTTGGCATTCCGGTGATCGCCTCGGGTGGCGCGGGAGCAAAGGCGCATTTTTATGACGCTTTTACCCGGGGAAAAGCCGATGCTGTGCTTGCGGCTTCGCTCTTCCACTTCAATGAAATCCCGATCATGGAACTCAAGGGATATCTCGCCGGGCGCGGAGTGCCGGTGCGGATGGATTAAAAAGTCGGGCCCGGCTGCGCAAAGCGGCCGGACCCGATGCTTTTTATTTGTATGACATAAATTTATAGAAGTTCGGATACTTATTCAGGAATTGCTGCAAATTGCTCACGGTGTTTGAGCCGGGATCATTGACTAGGAAGCGGGATGCAGCAAGTGTATCGCCACCCTGATAGCCGGTCACGACCACCCAGTGCTGTCCACCGGAGGCATTCTTCGCGCCGATGAACGCGGGCTTGCCCTGCTTGAGCAGCGCATAGAGCTTGCTGAGATAGCCGCTTGCATTGGTGTCTGCTACGTAGTTTGGCGGCCAATAAAGCGCGCCGCCCGCAGAGTAGCTCAGTTTTTTCGCCATCGCGTCCGGGTAGATCGTTGTGCCGGTGCGGTAGGATTCCATCATGGCGAGGCCGGTCGTCGTGCACCCGATCTGGGCGATCGTCTGCCCGGAGCTGCCTAGCTTCACATTCGCCCAGCGCGGATCAGTCTGCTTAAAGCTCACAACGGAGAGCTTGACAGCGGGATAGGCCGCAGCTGTGGAAGAGGACTTGAGATACTGGCTGCTGACATAGCCTGTCCGCACACCGTGATAGAGGATTTTTGACCAGCCGCCGGACTGGGAGAGGACGACGACGGTCTTGCCTTTTGGCAGTGAGGACTGGACCGCATAGCCGGTTCCCGCACCCTGTCGGACGTTTAGATTGCCGGAGCTCGTATTGACCTGCGCGGCAAAGCTGCCGGAAACGCTTTTGATATAATCCGCGTGGGCATAGCCGTATTTTCCGTCACCATATTCCACATGCCACCAGGATCCGTTTTTAGAGAGCAGGGTCACGAAGCTTCCGCGCGGGAGGCTGGCGACGATCTGTCCGGAGGTGGAAGCGGACGAGCGGACATTCAGGCTGCCGGATGCGGTTGCCACCGTGCCTGCAGTTGAACTGCTGTTGGCGGCCTGTGCCGGACGGCTTATTCCCGTGCCGATCAGGGCGGTGAGGGTGATGGCCATCAATACTGAAATGATTTTTTTCATAAAACACCTCGATTACGTTTTGTGGCGATCCCGTGTTCAGGATTATAACATAAAACGGACGCTGCGCAAGCGGTAAATTATGGAATAGAAAAAAGGCACGGCGCCACAAACCGAATTGCCGCCGTGCCCTGACCGAAAGATTCGTTTCAATGCCATCGTTCATTTTTTCGCTTTGTTCCTCTAGAAGCCACCCCGGTTCGGTTGCCCTGAATGCTCTGTCAGCGCGGTTTTGCGGGCGGCGATTTATGACGCAGGCGGAGGAGAATTCCTAGGAGGCTTGATCAAACTGTTTGAGAGATGTGTTGGGCGTAGTGAACAGGGGCAACAACGGTTTTGAGGGCAATGCTGTTTTCCCTTGTTTACTAATGCTCTGTAGATGGCTGACGGTACTTTAAATGGCTGTTGATGAGTTGGTAGCTACTTCCTTTCACTATTCTTTGGCCAGAAGCGCAAGCAATCCTTTCCGGAGTGTTTCCGCACGGGTCAGATGATGTTCTTTACAATAAGCAAGCAATGCTTTGTTTGTTTTTTCATCTAACCTGACCTTGATATCAACCGTTTTGGGATTGTCTGACTTTGGCCTCCCGGTGCGTGGATTCAGTTATATCACCTCACTTATTGAGTTCCAATAATATAATAATATGTGAGTTCCAAAAAGTCAAGCGAAATGGCAAAAGGATCCTCATTGATACATGTTTCACTGACGCAACTTGATGCTCTCTGCTCGATGCG
>DCJV01000088.1:7730-11669 GCA_002320555.1 Ruminococcaceae bacterium UBA1691
CATGCTCTCGCTGTTTTTCATGCGTTTCACCAGCGGCTTTATCCTGCCCATGATGCGCTTAAAGGCTTGATACACGGGCGTGTCGGGCGTATATGGCTCATCACCGCCATAGATATTGCGCACGATCTCAACAAACAGGTCCTTGAGCAGGATCGGCCGGACGGTAGGGCTGATATCCTTGTAAACACCCAAAAGGCGTGCGAGCCTGCCGATCGTCAGCTTTTGGAGCGCTCTGCCCGCGAGAGTAAGCGGAATGCGCAGCTTCATGATCGTCTCCGCCTCCATGCTGAAGCCGCCCGCTAGGCGGGAGAGCCGGGGAATATCAAAGGCCATGGAATCAAAGATGTCGTTGAGCAGCCGGTCAAAGACGGATTTGAAATATTCGTCGACTGTCATGCCGTGCAGATCCCAATCGAAATGATCGATGTGGTCGCTTCTGACGTCCATGCGGTCATCGTAAACTGTAACAGTGCGGATAGCGCTCGCGAAGCCGACCAGGGAGCTTGTATTGATATCATAGATCGTATTGCCCTTTTTTGTCGTTTTCACGGCGATATTCTGCATGTGCGTATGGCCTGTGAAAATAAACTGCACGCCCGCATCCGCGAGGATCGTAGAGGTCTTTTCAAAGTCGCCGAGCATATCGCGGCGGCTGAAAAGCGGATAAATAGGGGAGGGGGGAAGGATCGGATGATGCGTCATGGCGAGCACCTCATCCCCCGCCTCGTGCGCCTGCTGTACCTGGTCGAGAATCCAGTTGAGATGATCCTCATAATAGCCGCAGAATTCACGCCCGTCCCCATCGTCGTTCAAAGCAAGCAGCCGCCAGCCGGGGGCAAGCTGCACGACATAGGAATGCGTCTCCTGATTGACGGCGACCGCCTCATCCAGGCCGAAATCGCGGTAAAGATCCACCAGTTCCTCACGCGTGGTCGGCGTGACGGGAAGCTGCTCGTCGCCGATGTAGCGGATGGGATTGTCGTTATAGTCGTGCGTCGCGGTGATTAGAATCACGCGCTTGCCACCCTCCTTCAGGCGGCGAAGCTTCGGAATGAGATCGAGGTGGCTCTCTTTCTCGCCGTCACAGCTGACGTCTCCCGCGACAAGGATGATATCGGTCTCCTGATCCTCGAGCAGCCAGTCGACGGTGGCATCAATGATTGCCCCCGTCTCCGCCAGACATTTCTGGTCGCTGTGGCTGCGCCATTCATAGGCCGAGCCGGTGGTACCGAGCGAGGCTGCATAGTGGTGCAGGTCTGTAATCAGGTGAAATTTGAGCGGTTCTCCCATAGCAGGTACCATACCCCTTTCCTTTCGTCAGTCGATTTCAATTGGAAGCGATTCACTGCGGTTGATTTCTCCGGTGGTGGCCTGTGCCAGCAGGGTGGGCGTCAGCAGAATTTTCTGAACAGTCGGCGCGGCATTGCCCTCGATCGCGTCGAGCAAAAGGTTCGTAGCCGTTTCCCCCATGCGCTGGCGATCCTGCCGGATAGTGGTCAGACGAATCTGCGCAAGCGACGCATAGGAGATGCCGTCAAACCCCGCGATGCAGAGCGATTGCGGCACCTGGATGCCCGCTTCCTGCGCATATTGCAGCGCGCCCAAGGCGATCACATCGTTGCCGCAGAACAGTGCATCCGGCGGCGTATGACCCTGCAGAAATTCTTTTGCCAGCGCATAGCCGTTTTCACTGGTGAAGGGGCCGTGGCGTACAAGCTGCGCGTCCGGCGTGAGCCCGTTCTCCCGCAGCGCGCGGGCATAGCCCTCCAGACGCTGCAAATTAGAGCGGGAATCCGGCAGACCGCCCAGAAAAGCGATGCGCCGGCAACCGCAACCGAGCAGATGGCGCGTCATCAAATAGCCGCCGTATTCATGGTCCGTGTCAACGCAGCTGACAACCTTGGAGCCGCTGTAATGGAGCAAAACGGCTGGCAGGCCTAGATTTTCATAGGCAATATCGTCTCCGGCATCCTGCACCGGCTTGAGGATCACGCCATCCACGCGCTGTTCCCGCATCAGCAGGAGCTGCCGCTCCTGCGTGCGCGGCTCCCAGTCCGTATTGGAGAGGATGGTCTGATAGCCGGCCTTTTCCGCCGTGTGGATGACGGCAAGCGCGATATCAGCAAAGAAGGGATTAGAAATATCCGGCAGAATCAGGCCGAGGGTTTTGGAGCGCTGGTTGACCAGATGACGCGCGATTCCGTTGGGAGAATAGTTGAGCCGCTTGGCTACTTCCAAAATGCGCTTCGACGTCTCCATGCTCACCCCGCGATTGCCGCTGAGCGCACGGGAAACGCTCGCATAGGAAACGCCGGCTTCGCGTGCGATATCTTTTATGGTGACGCTCATAGGTTTATTTCCTCCGCTTTTATGTAATCGTTTGCGTCGATGCTATTTTATTATAGCAGGTTTCTTGACAGACTTCTATGGATGCAGCCAGAAATCTCAGCGCAATCCAATAAAATGAAAAAGTGATATCCGCAAAGCGCCTTCCTATACCTGTCAGGTGGAAAAGCGTGGCTTTGCGTCCGTAAAGATGCAAAATGCCAGCCGTAATCGCTGGCTCGCATTTTTTAAAAAGCGCAATGCACTGCGCATTGCTGACTCAGGATTCCAATCCTGTTTCGTTGACAAAGCTGTGCTCGATCGTGATGACCGGATAGTACTGCAGGCCAAGCTCGTTGATCAGGGCGTTCACCCGCTGGTAAATATCGCTTTTTTTCATCTTGCAGTTGTGTGGAACGACGAGATCAAAAATGAGGTTGGTGTGCGTTGGGCCCTCCACCATACGGAAATCATGGATGGTAAAGCACGGGTCAACGCCCCGGATGATTTCAACGATTTGCATGCGCAGGCGATTGATATGTTCATCGTCCACTACAATCGGATCCATATGGATGACCATGTCTATGTGGAATTTTTTCTTGATCTCCCGCTCGATGAGGTCGATGGTGTCGTGGCTTTTCATGATATCCTCGTTGGAGGGAACTTCCGCGTGAGCGGAAGCGAAAATGCGATTTGGCCCGTAGTTGTGGACGATAAGATCATGCACGCCGACCACGCCGTCGAAGGAGAGAATCTCGCTCTCCAGTTCCTTGACGAGCTTGGGATCCGGCGCCTGGCCCAGCAGGCTTCCCACGGTGTCGCGAACGATCTGGATGCCGGTATAGAAGATAAACAGGGCGACGACAATGCCCATATAGCCATCGAGCGGCAGGCTGGTAAATTTGGAGAGGATTAGCGCGATCATGGAAACCGTGGTTGCCGCCGTATCGCTGACGCTGTCCATCACGACTGCGCCGACGGCAGGAGAGTCGATCCGTTTGCCGAGGCTGCGGTTAAACAGGGCCATCCAAATCTTCACGCCGATGGATAAAATCAGAACGATCAGCGCGGGGACGCTGAAGGCGAGCGCTTCCGGATGGAGGATTTTATCGATGGAGGAGCGCACCAGCTCAAAGCCCATCATCAGGATCAGGAAGGCGACGCCCAGCGCGGCGATATATTCGAGCCTGCCGTGGCCGAAGGGGTGCTCGTCATCCGCCGGGCGGTTGGCTGCCTTGAAGCTGAAGAGCGTGACGGCGGAGGAGCCCGCATCGGAGAGATTGTTGACTGCGTCCGCTGTGATGGCAATGCTGTTGGTAAGCGTCCCGATCAGGAATTTCGCAACGGTCAGCAAAAGGTTACAGGCAATCCCCACCGCGCCGCTCAAAATGCCGTAGCGTGCGCGCACGGTGGAGTTTTCCGTGTTGTCCGCATCCTTGATAAAGAGCTTGATGAGTAGTTTTGTCATATCATCCATCCCCGTGTATGTTCGAAGTTTAGCATCGGTGAACAGGGATAACAATGGTTTTGAGGGCGATGCCGAAGACCTCTGCCGGCGTTATCCTCCTCGCCTTCCGGCAAGGAAGGCGCCGTCGTCTGCCTTGCCAAAGGCCC
>DCJV01000088.1:11785-11910 GCA_002320555.1 Ruminococcaceae bacterium UBA1691
TCCCCTTGTTTACCGATGCTATATAAAAGGGATTATAGCACGGCGGAGGAGAACTTACAATTTTTTGGCGGGATGTTATGGGGTGATAACATGAAAAAGGCGGGGAAGGGCATGCTGACCCGCCC
>DCJV01000088.1:12030-19566 GCA_002320555.1 Ruminococcaceae bacterium UBA1691
TGGCGGCAAGCGCAATCGCGGCATTGGCGATTAGAAGCGTCTTAATTGCTGGATGATGTCCATCGTCGGCGAGGTAAGGCACAATAAAGGCACTGGTGCCCGCAAAAAGCATTAGCAGCTTCGGCCAAATGCAGCATTCCCTGCGATAAAAAATCAGATAGATGAGTGAACCCGGTATTGGAAACAGAATGGATAAAAACAGGGGGAGCATGATCGCGTCACCACGGAAAAGGTAATCAGGTACGATTTCCATTCCTATTTTGTAGCCAATATTGAAGGCCGAATCCAGATCATACAAAATCCAGGCAAATAGAACTGGAATTGATAAAAAGGCAAATAGAAAGAAAATTATTTTTTTAATCTTATATAATATGATGCCTCGCCTCTTTTCTCAATAAAAGGTTACGCATGGCGGGAGCGAAGCGTGGCCTTCATTCCCACCGGAAGATAGAGCAGTTGCAGTTTGCCTGTTCAAGCTGTTTTCGGCTCCCGTTTTGGGTATTTCACCATGGCGATAATGAGCCAGACGGCTGCGGCGAGCGCGATTGCGGCGAAGAGGAGCAGAATAAGGATCAGGGCTCGATTTGTCCAGCCGGCCGGTAGCGGCCCGCCGAACGTATAGATTGGGTAATCAATGAGTAAAGACGTATACATGGAAACCGTCCCGTTAAAAAGTATCAACAGCTTTGGCCAGACGCGGCATTCCCTGCGATAAAAAATCAGATAAATCAGCCCGCCTAAATCCAAACACAAGATAGATTGAAGAATTGGGAGCATAATCTCATCATCATGGAATAAGTCGAGCGCAAAGCTGATAATGCTGATATTTATTTTACTACCGATATCCGAAACCGAATCCAGATAGAAAAGGAACAGGGCCAACAGAAGAGGTATCGACAAAAGAGCGATCAGAAAAAAGATGACCTTTTTAATTTGATAGCGCATGACGATGCACTCCTAAATACTAGCACTCAGTACAGTGGTATTCCTGATGTATCTGCAAGTTTGTAAAGCAGAAGAGCGGAGAATCCAATGCATGATAAAATGATCTCAAAAGCTTTGCTTCGGATATTTCGCCATGGCGACAATGAGCCAGATGATGGCGGCAAGCGCAATCGCGGCATATATAAAAAGAAGCGCTTGCCAAAAATTTGGAGAATGGGAATTCTGCTGGTAATCAAAAGTCCGATCTGAAATCGGCCCATAAGTGAACGTATTGATCAGCCCAGCAAAAAGAAGCATATATTTTGGCCAGAAGCATAGCTCCCTACGGTAGAGAATGAGATAAATCACTGCGTTTAGGCTTAACAACGCAGCCGAAAAGAAAACTGGGAAAATCATTGAATCATCACTAAAATAGGAGCCTATACCGAACGTATCATCCACTAAGCATTGCACGATATTCCAATGATACAAATCCAGAATGGCGAGATAAAACAGCATGATGGAAGAAAGAATTGCAGAAAGAAAGAAGAAAATCTTTTTGATCTTATATGACATAATGCCTTGCCTCTTTTCTCAATAAAAGGTTACGCATGGCGGGAGCGGAGCGCGTGCCCTGCTTCCCCGCCGGAAGATAGAGGAGTTGCAGTTTGCCTGTTCAGGCTGTTTTCGGCTCCCGTTTTGGGTATTTCGCCATGGCGACAATGAGCCAGATGATGGCGGCAAGCGCGATGAGTGCGTAAAGCCAGAGCAGAAGCAACCAGGGAAGAGGAGAGCCTTGCTGTTCCAAACGGGCGGAAAACAGTTTGGCACTTATTTCGGGGGCTGTTACCACATTAACGGATCCGGTGAAAAGGATCAGCAGCTTGGGCCAGATTTTGCATTCCCTGCGATAAAAAATGAGATAGATAAGAGCCGTGAAAACCAGAACAATTGCTCCTTCCAGGACATATCCAATAATCCTGTCGCTGTCGAAATGGGAACTCAGTCCCATGGAAAAGATGATATCTTCCACCAAATCAAAACAGTGATAGAGATCATAGAGCAGCCAATAAAACAGAAAAATCAGAGAGAAAATCGCGAAGAGAAAGAAAATTATTTTTTTGATCTTATATAATATGATACCTCGCCTCTTTTCTCAATAAAAGGTTACGCATGGCGGGAGCGGAGCGTGGCCTTCATTCCCACCGGAAGATGCAGTGTAACTAGTGTAACTCGTTCAAGCTGTTTTCGGCTCTGGCTTTGGGTATTTCACCATGGCAACGATGAGCCA
This sequence comes from Ruminococcaceae bacterium UBA1691, assembly GCA_002320555.1. Lineage (GTDB taxonomy): Bacteria > Bacillota > Clostridia > Oscillospirales > Acutalibacteraceae > Fimivicinus. The sequence continues at coordinate 14,246 of DCJV01000088.1, forward strand.
GACGATTTCTACGAATGTTATCAGCGCATAAAGAACCAACAACGCTGTGTCATCAATGTGTGGTGCTGAAAATGTGTTGATAGCACCTGTACAGAGAAAGAGCAGCATCGGCCAGAGACTACACTCTTTACGATAAAAAATCAGATAGACAATAAATGTGAAAGGAAATAAAATAACTGTATATACAGAAGGACTTATTATAGCGTCACCACGAAAGAGCCAACGTATGTCTAAGGTAGTCTGTAGTTTGGCAATTCTATAAAATGCTTCGCCGAGATCATACAGAATCCAATAAAGCAGCAACAGGATCGATAGGATTACCAAAAGGAAGAAAAGTGACTTTTTGATTTGATAACGCATTGTGATCCACTCCCCAAATATGGCACTCAATACAAAGTGATTCCCGAATTATATGCTAATTTATATAGCAGAAGAGCGGAGAATCCTACAGAATTTGGAATGGTTTTTGATGCGACATAATCCCAATAGGTCTGATTCAGCGCGTTATTTACCTGCCCCCGGAATGTGTAGGCAATGGAGGCGGCTTGCTGCACAAGAAAATCGACCGTATGGGAAGCAGCACTTGCATAAGTAGGGTTAGAGAATGAGCTGAACCGGTAACCGTTTACACTCGAAATCAGATTGACATAGGAATCAATATTCTTGTCGACAAATGTTTCAAAGCGATCATGCGAAATATTTGCAACGGTGATATTAGCCGCATGGTGTGGTTCCCCTGCATCCTGCAGATAATGGAGTGCCCGTCCGATCTCATTGCACATGGCTTCTAAATTTCCAGTTTTAGCAAAATGGACAGCATAATCAAAATGATCCCTGCAGTTGGTCAGCGCAGTATTAGAACTTGAACCGACGTAATTATCTCCATCTATTGCGTGATAAAAATGCCCAGCAAACCAAATAGTTCCCCTTTCATCTTTATCCGGCATTAAAGAGGCTAAACTGATCGATAAGCAAATAGCTAAAACTTCAACCGGATTTGTCGAAAAAATTCCTTTGTCATTTGCAAGGACATTAAGCGCTTGAGCAGTAATCATTTCGTGAGAGCCCGTTTCTACATACTCGCCATTTTCTATATCTCCCGATCCCCAATACGGCGTAATCCCCGGCTCCTGTTCTTCCTCCGCCATAATTGGATCCGTCTCATAGGTGTCAAATGGATCATAAACCCGCTCAAAATCCCGCAGAAGGGCGCGGTATTCCTCTGCAGACATGTTCATCAGATCGTCCATCGTATACTGCGAAAGATCCAAGTCCGCTTTTGTGAAATCTGCCGCATAGGCCGGCACGATGAAGCTGAAGGAGCAGAGCAGCAGAATCACGGTCAATAATAAAGAAATTACCTTTTTCATAAAAACATTCTTCTCCTTTCAATATACACGTTTTGAAGCTTCCGTTCAAAGAGGGGAGTCTCAAAACATTGGAATCGCCTCCGTTCTGTATCTTAAGGGAATTAATCCCATTCCTATTATAGCAAAATACAAGTAATTTGCAATAAAATTCATAAAAAAATACAGAACTGATGAAAAAATCAGTCCTGTATCATCAAAAATTGTCGATCCGCTCGGAAGCTGCTCCTATGTGTCCTTGCTCACCACATGCACATCCAGCTGCTCATAGGGAATCGTAATCCCGTTTTCATCAAATTTCAGCTTCACCGTCTCCTGCAGTTCATAGAAAAGCGTCCAATAGTCATCGCTGCGGCACCAGACGAGGCAGGCGATCTCGATCGCGTGCGCATCGTGCGCCTTCACGCCGATGACGGGCGCGGGATCATTCAATACCATGGCATTGTCCGTAACAATCTCGTTCAGGACCCGCTTTGCCAGGGAAATATCGTCGTCATAGCCGATGCTGTAGGTCAGATCCAGCCTGCGCTTGTTTTCTGCCGTGTAGTTGATGATGTTGTTGGTGGTCAGGTGAGAATTCGGGATGATGATGCGCTTGTTATCGATCGTATTGAGCGTGGTGTTCATAAAGCCGATTTCTGATACCTTGCCGGAGACAGATTCCAGCTCGATGAAATCCCCGCTTTTAAAGGGTTTGCTGATGAGAATCTGAAGGCCGCTGGCAAACTGAGAGATGCTGTCTTTCAGGCCGATGCCGGCAGTCACACCCGCCGCGCCCAGGGCGGTAATGAAGGAGCTGAGATTGATCCCCAGCGTGGACAGGGCCGAAAGGACAATGCCGAATTTGATGACCAGCTCTACCACATTGCGAATAAAGGGGTGTACGGCTGGATCGACGTTTTTGGCGGTGAGCCCTTTGACAAGCAGGTTGCCCGCGAGCTTTGCCAGCCAGAAGCCGACGGCGAGCGTTATAATGGCGCCTAAAAGATTCGGCAGGAAGCCCAGAAGCTTATCCCAGAAGTTTTCGCTGGTCCAGGTTTTAAGCTGTTCCAATAAATTCATAATAAACCCTCCATATTGATTGATTACGCACAGGATCAGATATACCAAGCTGCGCCGGAGCTGAAAAAATACCTCTTCCTGGTTGCCATGCTGCACCTGGCCTTGATTCATGCAAAGCCGCTGCATCATCTGCCTAGTTGCCGGGCATGCGTGCATCTGTCTGCAAATGTTTAATTCACATTATCTCCGTTCACACACAGACAGGCAATATTCTTCTGCAAAGTCAAAACTTTGAAAGAGGACATTGTCCTGATTCGATATCACCGTGCCATCCGGCGCAAAGGAAAAGGAGATATCCTGCAGCGGCATGCCAATCCCCGTCCCGGTCAGCTTGACGAAGCTCTCCTTCAGCGTCCACAACCGGTAGAAAAGGCGTGCGGGGTCTTTGCTCTGTGCAAGTAGAGCGAGCTCCGCCCCACTGCACACCCGCCGGGCAACATTCGGATTATATTTCCGCAACCGCTCAATGTCGATCCCGACGGGATGTTCGGATACGGCGCACACGGCGTATTCTCCGGAATGACTGATATTGAAAAAAAGGTCTTGTCCATCCTTTAAAAACGGTTTTCCGCGCTCCTCGCGGCTGATCGGGACTGCCGGAAGGGGACAGTGCAGAATCCGCGCAAGCATTGTCCGGGCAAGCAGCTCTCCGCAGAGGGAACGTTCCTGGTCCGCGCGCATCCTGCGGGCGAGAATTTCCGCCTGCCTTTTCCCGGGCAAACAGGAGAGCCAATGCGTGAATACCTCCTGCGGGACGCCTCCCGTCAGCCGGACGGCCGTGATCTCCATCTGGATTTCCTCCCGTCGATTCATTAGATTTGTGCTTTTTAAAAGAAATGGAGCTGCTGCGCGGGCTGTGGCCGATTCAGTTCCACAGCCGTGCCCTTCGCCAGGCAGGAGACCGGAATGTCCGATAAAAACGGCGAGGGATCATCGTTCGTCAGCAGGATGAGCTCATCTATGGCCCGCGTCATGCCGACGTAAAAGAGCCGCCGCTCCTCCTGCAAATCCGCAGGCCTGCCCGGCGCTTCGAGCGGCAGTGTGCCCTTTGAAACGCCACAGAGGAAGACCACCGGGAATTCCAGCCCCTTCGCGCCATGCAGAGTGGAAAGCATGACCGCGTCCGCCGTGTAGACGCGCTTTCCGCTGCGCATCACGTCGCCTTCTTTTCCAAGCGACAGGCTGTGAAGCAGGGCCGGCATGTCCGGATAGAGGACGGCGGCGTCGAGCAGCTTTATGACAGCCGTATGCTCTGAAAGCCCGGTATCCTCAGCCCAATCTTGTAGNNGGCTCCTGCCGCAGGGAGGCGGGAAGCTGCGTTTCCGTTCTACTCTCCCAATCGCATTCCAGAAGGCTCTGCGCCGTATCCGGCGAACAGTGCAGGACCGTCAGTAGGCAGGCGCGTAGGGAGAGCAGGTCAGCGGGATGGAGCAGGAAGCGGAAAAAGCCCACCGTTCCCCGCACCGCGTCATCTGCCAGAAAGCTGTCTCTTCCCGTGACGACATAGGGGACGCCCTCGATGCGAAGGCATTTTTCGATCATCTCGGCCTGGCGGTGGGTGCGGTAGAGTATTGCGATATCGGAAAAACCCAGCGGGCCGCTTTGGCGCGCCTGTGAGGTCTGTACATCAAGCATATCGATGCCGCCAACGAAGCGGTTGATCTCTTTCGCCAGAAAGAGCGCTTGGGAAAAATCGTCCTGCGCCGTCAATAGACGTACGCGTTCTCCCTGCGGGCGCACGGCGGAAAGCACACGTTCCGGCCCGTCGTTCCTGGAGATCAGCGGCAGCGCGCAGCTCAGTACCTCCGGCGTCGAGCGATAATTTTCGAGGAAGCGGATCTTATATGCATCCGGGTTTTCTTCAGAAAAGCGCTCGAAGCAGCGGGCGCTGGAGCCGCGGAAGCCATAGATCGACTGGTCTGGATCTCCGATGAGGAAAACGCTTTTTCCATGCTCGCTCCATTTTTGTACCAGCTGATACTGAATTTCGTTACTGTCCTGAAATTCATCGACGAGCAGATAGGGGAATGTGGTATCCAGTGCGAGCGCGTCGAGCAAAAGGTCGTCGAAATCACACACGCCGTATTCCCGCAGCCGCGCGCAATAGCGTTCATAGGCTTCTGGATGCGCGCTTTGGGCACAAACGCCGCTTTTTACCTGAGAAACCTCCTGCAAAAAGCGATTCGGAGAGAGCTTGAGCCCCAGTTCCTTTAGGATCTCGTCCGCGAGTGCTGCCGATTCGTTTTCGTCGACGATCGTTACGTCGCGTCCCTGCGACGAAAGCAGGTCAAGGCACAGGGAATGAAAGGTGCCGATGCGCATCCCCTTGATGGCCCGGCTACTGCCGAAATGATGGATGAGCCGCTGGCGCATCTCGTCCGCTGCCTTGTTCGTGAAGGTGACGGCGGCAATTTCACAGGGCTTGACCTTTTGTTCCCCGATCAGCCAGGCGATGCGGGAGACGAGCGTCTTCGTCTTGCCCGTGCCCGGCCCGGCGATGACCATAACGGCCTGTTCCATAGCGGTGACAGCGTCCTTTTGTGCCTCATTCAACCCATCGAGCAGGTTCCTCTGCTCCGGCTTTTCTTGAACCGCCCGCTTTTTGGCGGCGCGTTTTGCCCTCGGCTTGGAGGTTTCAGGCTTTGGCTCCGCCGCATGTTTCCCGCCTGATGCGCCAAACAGGCTGATCTGGCCGGAGAGAGCATTGATCTCCTCCTCGTCGAGCAGGTGGATTTTTCCATATTCCCCGTCGTATCCGGGGGAGAGGGTCACCTCACCTGCGCGCATACGGCGGATCCCCTCCGCCACGCTGGGCCCGGCGGCATGTGCGATCTCCTCGAGCGGCGCATCGCGCAGGATGTAGAATTCCGGGCCGAGGCTGTGCAGAAGCGC
>DCJV01000120.1 GCA_002320555.1 Ruminococcaceae bacterium UBA1691
CGATGCCCCTCACGCGGTAAATGCAGCTCTTTGAGCTTGCCCGCCCAATGGGTGAGCGGCTGTATGAGCGCTACGGTCTCCGGCTCGCTGGCGGCAAAATATTTCAGCGGCTGAATATTGACGCTCGACGCTGTGTAGCGCGTGCAGTCGATCAACTCCTCCAGCATCGAGCGGTCGATGCGGAAGGAATCGTCATACCCGCGGTAGCTGCGGTTCTTTTTTAATAGATCAATGAGCATGGATCTGCCTTCCTTTCTATTGTGGATTGAAACAGACAAGACCGTAATTTGCAAACTGGGAATGCTGCCTTGGTTTTGCTGCGGCAAAGGCGCCATCTATCATATATGATACTCAAATTACGCCCGGCCGCAGGCAGGGTGGGCAGCGTCAATGATTATAGCATGAATTTTTTTCCGTCCATGTAAAGGGAAGCAGGCTGCGCAATGACCAGTTTGCACAGCCTACCTTTTTCGTTCTGATATTAATTCGCTGTCTTTGGCAGGGTCTCGATCATCTGCATCATATTGAGATAAAACTGCAGCGTTTTCTCCCGGTCACCATTGAGACCGATCACTGTCCCATGATCGCCGGGCAGGGTGGGCATGACGTTCCAGCTCCCCTGCACGATATGAGATGCGTCGAAATCCACACCCGGATCATCCGAGGGCTTTTGTGCTGAGACGACGCTAACCAGGCCGTCGTTGGGCAGCCAGCTTGCATCAATCGGATCGTCCGTGTCTGTATTGACCGCGTATTTGCCGATCAGGTTTGCAAACGGGATCAGAACCGGAAGGGTATCGGCGTTTGCTACCTGATGATCGCTGAACGCAGACTGATGGGTTGTCAGGTAGGAATAGGAGAAGTAATAGATATTCCGCTCCATTCCGATGCGTTCGTTGAGCAGGGCCGCGCCGTCGGGTGAGAGATCTGTGACCACGCTGTCGTCCGTCTCTTCAAAGATCAGTTTAAGCGCTCTCAGAAGCCGGTCCTGCGCGGATTCTCCCGGAATCGCCGTCAGGCCGAACTGCTCCAGGTGAAAATCGACGAACCCATTGAGCGGTGATCGGCCCATGATACCGGCATAGATATAACTCACCGCTTTGACCAGATCGGTCAGGTTCAGGTCGTCGGCGATATAGCGCAGTGTAGAGCCGTTGTGCGGCGTGCAGAGTGTGGTGACGGAATGCACCCAATTGGCCTTGCCTCCCGTAAAGAGCGGGGAAAGCTCTTTGGCGGGCGTGGCTTCCCGCTCTGCCGGGTCTCCGTTGGCGAGCAGCTCTGTTAGAAGACGAACCGTGTTACCACCGAAACTGTGGCCGACGAGATTGACCTTTTTCAAAATGCCTTTTTTATCCTTTGTCCCCCAGCCCTCAAATAAGGGCGTGTCATAGGTGCGCCCGTAGCGGGCGTGGTTGTGCGCTTGAGAATGCGCCTTGCCATAGTCCACAGTACCGCCCGTCATCTGAGCGTAGAGCTCGCATGCACGGTCCCAGCAACTTGAAATTGGCCCTACAGAGGCGTCATAACATTCGTAGCCGTTGTCACGCAGGCGCGGCATCAGTGCGCCCGTGGTCGCGCCCCAGTAGGGAAGAAAGCTGTTGATCCCCTCGTCGGAGCCCCATCCGCCCATCCCGTGGACGAAGACATAGGGGTATTGGACATCTGCCATTTTGTCGACAGCCGCGCTAGAAGCGGGCAGCACCGCCAGCACAGCCATGGCGGCTGCCAGCAGGAAGCTAGCAGCACGTTTTCCGATTTTTTGCCTCATTTCATCGACACCTCCGGACAGGGAGCCAGCTCGCAAAGCGGCAAACGATACAAATGCTTTTCCTTTAATCCTCTAAATTGTAACAAGAAAACAAATAACTTGCAACCGCATGTGATAATATTTTTGGGGAAAACGGCACATTCTAAGGAGTGAACACAACTGCGGGAAAAGCTCTCTTTCCCGCCAGGCGTATTTGCGAAAGGAGATGTATTTTCATGGAACGTTCTAAAAAAAAGCATGTCCGTGCTGTCAAAACGGCGGGTGATAACCAATGGACGACCTCCCACCAGAAAAGCGGCCCGGATAAGCGCCCGCGGCGCGACGGGCCAGGCGGGGAGCCGGGGCAGAAAACAGATGGGAAGTGAAAGACGGCGGCCGGAAGCATCTGGCCGCTGTTTTGTTTGGGAAGCTTTTTTACTACCATTGCATAGGATATAATAATTTATTCCCAATTTTGAGATAGGATTTCAATTCGATAATGTGAATATACATACTATCCCGGAGACTTCGCCGGAAAGCGCCTGAAAACTTGACAAAATGGTCGAAATTGCTATAATAATCTAGTTGCCATAAGGAGGCATGTGTATGGCACAGTCTTACGTTGGACCGATTTTTGACGGGCCGCCTGATTGGGCGCGCGTCCCTATCGCCAGGCTGGAGAGCTTTCACTGGGAAGGGGAAGCCCCTTACCGTCCGGCCTCGTTCGCGCAGCTTTGCGCGGTGCGTGGAAAGGGCGTTTTTGTGCGGATGTGGTCTTTTGAAGATCCGGTCCGTGCCGTTGCGTGCGAGCGTGACGATCCGGTTTACAAAGACAGTTGTCTGGAATGCTTCCTGAATCCATTTCCCGCGCTGCAAAACGCCTATTTGAATTTCGAAATGAATCCGAAGGGCGTTTTTTTAACGGAATTTGGCCCGGGCCGGGAGGGTCGCGTCAGATTGTCGCAGATGACGGATTTGGCGCCCGTTGTTACGCCGTTTTCCTTATCAACGCCGCAGGGAGATGCTTGGGGTGTGCTGCTGTTGATTCCCGTGGAACTGATCGAGGCGGTTTACGGTAGGCCGTTTCCAATCGTCTCATGCACCATGGCGGGCAATTTTTACAAATGCGGCGATGAAACAAAACATCCCCATTTCGGCGCATATTTTCCGGTTGGCAGTGCGGCGCTTGGCTTTCATAACCCGCAGCGTTTCGGCACGATTGCTTTCACTGAAGAAGCAACTTACATATAAGAGTTTGATATTATTGTTAGAAAGGCTGTGTGTGACACATGAGCGAGCTTCCTTTCCAGCTTGAGGAGATCAAGCACCAGTTCGCGCTGGGTGGCGACTACATCGGTTATGACAGGATTAACAACGGGCATATCAACAATACCTATGTCCTGCATTTCCAGGAGGACGGTCAAAACCGGGATTTCCTGCTGCAGCAGATCAATACTCATGTCTTTCACAATCCGGATGAGCTCATGGAGAATATCCTCGGCGTGACCTCCTATCTGCGCCGGCAGATCGAGGCGGCGGGCGGAGATCCGGAGCGGGAAACGCTCACGGTCTACCGCACGATAGGCGGCACGCCCTATTATAAGGATGCAGAGGGTCATTGCTGGCGTATTTATAATTTTATTTCCAATGCCTATACCTGCCAGAACATCACAGACCCGGTTGTTTTCCATAATGCGGCGAAGGCCTTCGGCACCTTCCAGCAGATGCTCGCGGATTATCCGAGCGACAGCCTGCATGAGACGATTCCGAATTTTCACAACACAGTCTCCCGTTTTCAGGATTTGCTCCAGGCGATCGAAGCGGATCAGGCGGGACGCGCAAAGCACGTGCAGGAGGAAATTGCTTTTGCAAAAGCACGCGAAGCGGACTGCCATGTGCTGCTTGACCTGATGGAGCGGGGCGATTTGCCCCTGCGCGTGACACACAACGATACAAAGCTCAATAACGTGATGTTTGATAACGATACAAAGCAGGGCATCTGCGTCATCGATCTCGATACGGTCATGCCCGGCCTGTCCCTTTATGATTTCGGCGACAGCATTCGCTTCGGCGCCAACACGGCGGCAGAGGACGAAAAGGATCTTTCCCTCGTTTCGCTGGATTTGAATCTTTTTGAGCAGTATGTCAAGGGCTATCTCTCCACGGCAGGCCAGAGCCTGACAAAGGCGGAGGTCGACAATCTCGCATTTTCCGCAAAGCTGATGACCTTCGAGTGCGGCATCCGCTTCCTGACGGATTACCTGAACGGTGATACATATTTCAAAACGGCTTATCCGGAGCACAATCTCGACCGTTGCCACACGCAGTTTGCGCTGGTGGCTGATATCGAGCGAAAAATGGTACAGATGCAGGAGATTGTCTCCAGGGCATAAAAAAACTATTGAATAGTCACAGAGAATGGCCTGCGCTGATTTAGCGCAGGCCTCTTTTTGCCATTCGGATGTGAATATGGCGGTCATAGGTTCCTTCTAGATGAGGAGCTGGCCGCAGGGCGGCCTGGTGATTCTTGAGCCTTGATAGAGGGCAGCGCTGAGGCTTGTTCATTTTCTTTGCTCGACACAAAGAAAACGAACCAAAAGAAATGCGCGGGGAGTTCCCTGCGGCTGTTTCTCTTGTTTCGTTCTCTTTTCAGAAGAAAAGAGAATGACGGAGCGTACAGCGAAACCAGGCACTCATTTTCTACACTATCCAATTTTCCGGCCGCACCTGTTGAGAAAAAATATATCCTAAAACGCTTGACTTTATGTATCTACAATTATATAATATTTGTGGTAGCAAAAAGTGAGGTGAAGAAATGGCTCCCAAAAAAACGGGCCGTCCGCCTTCAGACAATCCCAAGGATAAAACACTGCGTGTTCGTGTTGACGACCGCACAATCGAAAAAATCGATCAATGTACACAGGCGCTCAACACCACTCGTTCCGATATTGTTCGAAAAGGGATCGATAAGGTATTCGACGACCTCAAAAAATGAAAGGAAGCGGCTCACCTCACAGCAAGAGAAACAGCCACTTCCAGTACCGCCAATGCCCAAAGGCATTTTCAGCGCAACTATTATACCATGCGCTCGAAATCCTTTCAAGCATTGCGGCATTTGAAAGGAGTTTATTTTGATGCAAAACGTATTCCCAAAATGGTTCCATCAATCCGCCAGCGAATCCCGCTCCGCCTGCGTCATGGACCACCGCCCCCGGCACCGCGCCTACCTGCAAACGGAGGAAGCCTACCAGCAGGCTATCCATGAAATGCAGGAGAAACTCGGCGAAGACCGTTCCCTTTTCCTCCGTGCGGAAGAGCTCCACAGCGCGCTGAGAAGCCGCGAAGAGGATTGGGTTTACCGGCAGGCTTTCTGCGACTGTATGTATCTGTTACGCTACATGGGTGCATTCTCCCTGCCGGACAGCATCACGGAATAACGGGAGGGAGTTCTATGGATCTGGATCAGGCATACGACCTCTTTCTGAGTGAACTCTATCACCGCGCCGTGAAAGCCTTCGATCAATCTGACATCGGCCAGATGCTCTATGAGCAGGGCCAAAAAATGAAGGACGACATCGAAACGAACCTCTCCGCAAGGGAAAAGGAATTCACCTATTCCTGTCTGGAGCAGGTGCTCACCTCCTGCGGGAGGGAGGCCGAATTCGTCTACCGGCAGGGCCTGCGCGATGGCGTTGCAATGCTAAAACGCCTCGGGGCATTGACATAAGCACATACGAAAAAACGGGCTGCAATCTCGCATTGCAGCCCGTCCTGTTTTGATGCAGCCGTTAAAATTTTGTGCTCATCTGGTAGCTCAGCGTCATCAGACTGTCGCTCAAATGCACATTTTCCACCGCCACATCCGGATAATGTGCCGCGATATCGAAATGTGTATAATTCCAGAAGCCCTTGATGCCGAGCTTGACAAGCTGCGCGATGATCTCCGGCGCGTTGTCGCTCGAAATGCACAGCACAGCCACTACGGGCAGCTGATCCCGGCAAAAATCATCCAGCCCGTCGATATGCCGCACGGGCTGCCCGCGCACGAGCTGGCCCGCCATGGCCTCGTTTTTGTCGAAGATGCCGATCAGGTTAAACCCGCGCGCCTCAAAGGACATGTGCGTCGCAATCGCACGGCCCAGATTACCCGCGCCGATGAGGATCGTTTTCAGCCCCCGGTCCACGCCGAGGATGCGCCCGATCTCCTTATAAAGCTGCTCAACGTTATAACCGTAGCCCTGCTGGCCGAAGCCGCCGAAGCAGTTGAGATCCTGCCGGATCTGTGAGGCAGTCAGCCCCATGCGCTGGGAGAGCTCGCGGGAGGAGATGCGGGTGATGTTGTGCTTTTCCAGCTCGCCGAGGAAGCGGTAATAACGGGGGAGCCGCTTGATGACGGACATGGAAATAGTTCCGCTTTTCGCCATAGTCATTCAGTCCTTATTTGCTCAGCTTTTGGACGGTCTCCATCACATAATCGCCGAATTCGCTGCAGGTGCAGCCCGTATCGCGGCCCGTGATGGTCAGTTTCTTCTCCTCCAGCATGCAGATATCGAGCGCGCGCTCAAGCAGGTCGGCCTTTTCCTGACGGCCGATGTGGGAGAGAAGCATGACGGTTGCGCGCAGCATGGAGCAGGGGTCTGCATACTGGCCGCGGCCCTCGCGGATCATGCGGGGAGCGGAGCCGTGGATGGCCTCAAACATTGCATAGCGTTTGCCGATATTTGCGCTGCCCGCCGTGCCGACGCCGCCCTGGAATTCTGCGGCCTCGTCCGTGATGATATCGCCGTACAGGTTCGGCAGGATGAAGACGCGGAAATCGCGGCGGCGCTTCTCATCGATGAGCTTTGCCGTGAGGATATCGATATACCATTCGTCCGTGGTGATTTCCGGGTATTCCTCGCCGATCTTCTTAGCGATGTTGAGGAATTTGCCATCCGTCGTCTTGATGACGTTGGCCTTCGAGACAATGGAGACGCGGTTCTTGCCGTTGCGCTTCGCGTAATCATAGGCCAGGCGGGCGATGCGCTCGCAGCCCTCCGTCGTCGCCACGACGAAATCCATCGCAAGGTCGTCCGTCACATGCACGCCTTTGGAACCGACGGCGTAGGCACCCTCCGTGTTCTCGCGGAAGAAGGTCCAGTCGATTCCCTGATCCGGCACCTTGACCGGCCGCATGTTGGCAAACAGGTCGAGCGCCTTGCGCATCGCCACGTTTGCGCTCTCGATATTCGGCCACGGGTCGCCCGCCTGCGGGGTCGTGGTTGGGCCCTTGAGGATGACGTGGCACTTTTTGAGCTCCTCGAGCACGTCGTCCGGGATGGCCTGATTGGCGGCCACGCGGTTTTCGATCGTCAGGCCGTCGATCACTTTAAATTCGACCTTGCCGGCCTTGACGTCGTCCGCAAGCATGTATTCGAGCACACGGGCGGATTCCTTCGTGATGATCGGGCCGATGCCGTCGCCGCCGCACACGCCGATAATAATTTTATCGAGTTTCTCGTAGTCGATAAAATCCTTATCCGCCTTGATGCGATCGGAGCGCTCATACTGCTCACGAACAAGCGCCTCAAAATGTGCCACGGCGGATTTGATCTTTGCTTCGTCCATTGGTTCATCCTCCATCTATAAAAGTCAGATTTTTCAGTTGGCGTTTTCGCGCGTATAGTTGAGCAGGCCGCCCGCGAGGAGCATATCCGTCTGCCGCTGCGAGAAGGAGTAGGCGAGGGGATAGCTTTCCTTCTTCGTCATGTTTTCGAGCGTGACGGGCTTGCCCTGCGCAATCAGCGCGCGCACATCCGGCAGGCGCAGCTCGTCGCCAAGCTCGATGTTATCATAATCTGCCTCATTCGCAAAGGTGAAGGGCAGAATGCCCGCATTGATGAGGTTCGCCTGGTGGATGCGGGCGAAGCTCTTGGTAATCACAGCCTTCACGCCGAGATAGAGCGGAACGAGGGCCGCATGCTCGCGGGAAGAGCCTTGGCCATAATTCGCGCCGCCAATGATGATGCCCTTACCCTCTGCCTTGCAGCGCTCGGAGAAATCCGGATCGACCTGCCCGAAGCAGAATTTGGAGAGATAGGGGATGTTGGAGCGGTAGGGGAGGATTTTCGCACCGGCGGGCATGATGTGGTCGGTGGTGATGTTGTCGCCAACCTTAAGCACCGCCTTCGCCTCAATGGAAGCCGGAAGCGCCTTCGTCACCGGGAATTCTTTGATATTCGGGCCACGCAGAACCTCCACGTCCTTTGCCTCCTCCGGGGAAGCGGGGAGCTCGACCATATTGTCGTTGATGAGAAATTCCGCCGGGAGCGTCACCTGCGGCGCGTCGCCCAGCGTGCGCGGATCAGTCAGCACTCCGGTCAGCGCGCTTGCGGCGGCAACCTCCGGGCTGACAAGATAGATGCCCGCATCCGCCGTGCCGGAGCGGCCTTCAAAGTTACGGTTGAAGGTACGCAGGGAGATTCCCTTGGAATTCGGGGACTGGCCCATGCCGATGCAGGGGCCGCAGGCGGATTCCAGGATACGCGCACCCGCGGCGATCATATCAGCCAGCGCACCATTCTGTGCGAGCATATTGAGCACCTGCTTGGAGCCGGGCGCGATAGAAAGGCTCACATCTGGGTGCACGGTTTTGCCCTTGAGGATCGCGGCCACTTTGAGCATATCGAGCAGAGAGGAGTTTGTGCAGGAGCCGATGCAGACCTGATCCACCTTGATCTGGCCGATCTCCGTTACACTCTTGACGTTATCCGGGCTGTGGGGCATGGCCGCCATCGGCGCAAGGGAGGAGAGGTCAATTTCAATCACCTCATCATACTGCGCGTCCGCGTCGGGCAGCAGCTCGATCCAATCCTGCTCCCGACCCTGTGCCTTGAGGAAGGAGCGGGTGACCTCGTCAGACGGGAAAACGGAGGTCGTCGCGCCGAGCTCTGCACCCATGTTGGTGATCGTGGCGCGCTCCGGGACAGACAGCGTCTTCACACCCTCGCCGCCGTATTCGATGATCTTGCCCACGCCGCCCTTAACGCTCATAATGCGCAATACTTCCAGAATGATATCCTTTGCGGCAACCCAGGGGTTGAGCTTGCCGGTCAGATTGACGCGCACCATCTTCGGCATGGTGATATAGTATGTACCGCCGCCCATCGCGACTGCTACGTCCAAGCCGCCCGCGCCGATGGCGAGCATACCGATACCGCCGCCCGTAGGCGTATGGCTGTCGGAACCGATGAGCGTCTTGCCGGGGATACCGAAGCGCTCAAGGTGGACCTGGTGGCAGATGCCATTGCCGGGGCGGGAGAAACGGATGCCGTGCTTTTTGCAGACCGTTTGGATGAAGCGGTGGTCGTCCGCATTTTCAAAGCCTGTCTGCAGGGTGTTATGATCGATGTATGCGACAGAGAGCTCCGTGCGCACGCGCTCGACACCCATCGCCTCAAATTCGAGATAGGCCATGGTGCCAGTAGCATCCTGCGTGAGCGTCTGGTCGATGCGGATGCCGACCTCGCTGCCGGGCGTCATGTCGCCGCTGACAAGATGTGATTGGATGAGTTTTTGACCAAGGGTGTATCCCATTGCATGTCCTCCTACTTGTTTGAGTTTTTAACAATCTTTTTTTATTGTAGCCGTTTGTTGGTTTTTTGTCAATGTATTGGGCTTGAAATTGGGGGAAAAGAAAGGAATGCAGGGCACGCTGCCAAACGTGTATGCGTATCGTCTGTGCCGTCTCACAGGATAAAACGCTCGATCGCCTGCGCCATGCCGTCTTCTTCGTTGGAGGCCGTTTCATAGCGTGCCGCCTCTTTTACCTGCGCGCCTGCATTTGCCATGGCAAAGGACCAGCCTGCATACCGCAGCATGTCGAGATCGTTGGTCGCGTCGCCGAAGGCCATCACGTTTTCCGGCGCGATGCCGAGCTTGTTGCACAGCTTCTCAAGCCCTGCACCTTTGTTGACACCCTTGAAATTGATTTCCATATTTCCGATGATTGCGGAGGAAATTTCGAAGAGATCAGTTTGATGGAGCGCTGAAAGCAGCGGTTCGTAATTCTCTTCCGGCATGGAAAAGACGTTGACCTTTTCGATCACATGCCCCTGCAAGGTTTCTTCCAGATTGTCAACGATTGTCAGGCTCGCCTTGAGGCGGTCAATGAAGGCGGACGGCAGGCCTTTGTTGTCAAACCGCCCGGTTACGCGGCGCTCCAGATAGGAATGGCCATCGCAGTAGGTTTCGAATACTGCATCGTAACGGTGCAGTAGGGACAATAGCTTTCCGAAAGCTTCCCATGGAAAATGAAAGGTAAACAGCCTTTCGTCTGTATGGAGATTCCGCGCGGCCGCGCCGTTGGAGAGCAGGGCGTATTGCGTGAAGGGCACCTGCACGGCAACGCTTTCGAGATGTACCCAGGTTCGGCCGCTGGCTAGAACGAGCTGCACGCCTTTTTCCGCCGCGCGCCTGAGCGCCTCCCGGTTGCGCTGGGAGACTGTCATATGATCGTCCTTGAGAAGCGTTCCATCCAAATCCATGGCAATGAGTTGTATTGGCATAATATAGACATCCTTTCTTGATGTGAAAAAGTGATTGTTGCGAAGTGGAAAAAGCATGGCTTTACGCCCGTAAAGACGCAAAATGCGAGCCGTATTCGCTGGCTCGCAAATGCTTTTGCTCGAGGGAGCGTGGTAAAATGTTGAACTTCCCTATGTTGCAGCGCGCCCTTTCTATCAGGTGGTAAAACGCGTGACGACGCGCTGCAACCGGAAATCGGCGGCAGGCGTTTTCTGATTGAACCGGTAGATACTCATCATCAACCCGATGCCGATATAGACACACAGGTTAGAAGAGCCTCCCGCGCTGAAAAACGGGAGTGTGATGCCG
This sequence comes from Ruminococcaceae bacterium UBA1691, assembly GCA_002320555.1. GTDB lineage: Bacteria > Bacillota > Clostridia > Oscillospirales > Acutalibacteraceae > Fimivicinus. The sequence goes on from DCJV01000120.1 coordinate 10,622, forward strand.
ATGACGGGCAGCCACCGCAGGCACATACCGATATTAATAATCATCTGTGCGGCGAGCATAGAGGCCATGCCCATGCACATTAGATAGCTCGCGTTATCGTTGGCCCGCTTGCCGTTGACGACGATACGCAGGATGATCGCGGCCAGTAGAACCAGCACGGCAATTGCGCCGATGAAGCCAAGCTCTTCCGCGGCTACGGTAAAGACAAAGTCGTTTTCACTCTCCGGTACAGCGGCGCTCTGCGTATAGTTGCCGTTGAAAAGCCCCTGGCCGAAGAACTGCCCGGAGCCGATCGCGCCGATGCCGCGATTTTGCTGAAATGCTTCGCTCTTTGCATAAAGATCAGGGTAAAGAATGGCAAGTATTCTGTTTTTTTGATCCTGATTCAGAATCAATTTATCCCCTAGCGCCCAAATGGCGGGAAAGGCTACGGCGACCGCCGCGAATCCGGCGGCAAAGTACCCCCAGTGAACGCCGGCAGCGAACATCATGCCAAGGAACATCAGTATGAAAATAAGCGCAGAGCCGTCGTCTCCTGTAGCCATCACAAGCCCGATAGGGATCAGGGCATGAATACCAAGCAATAATACAGTGGTGAATTTGCTCACATGATCCTTCACCGCATCCAAATGGACGGCAAACGTGATGATAAACCCGATCTTAACTAACTCTGAGGGCTGGAAGTAAAACACCTTGAGATCAAGCCAGGATTTTGCATCCTGCCTGGCATTCGGCGCAACGCCCCAGATAAAAAGAGAGCACATGATGAGAATACAGAAGATTGCAATCAGCGGCCACAGCCGGATGATCACCTCATAATCGAGAAAAGAAATCAGTAGGCAGAGAATGAGGCCAACCCCTACTGCGATAATCATGGTTCTAAGTTCGGCAGGGATCAGCTTTGTCGCGCCGTTTTTGGTTGCGCTGTATACGAGCAACATGCCAAAAGCAGACGCGCACAGGCACAGAAAAAACAGGAGCTTATCTGTTTCCCTGAAATAAAGCTTGAACCAGCTTCGAAATTTTTGCATTGCGTCGCCTCCGAATATCGGTTTTCTGTATGGAGATTACTTTTCCATTCAGACAAATAAGGATAGAAAAAGAGAATCTTGCTCCGGAAGGTGAATGACATATCCCACAGGAATTTGATTGCCTGTGGCCTTTATGATTGCTTTCGCCCCGTTTTCCCCAAACGCACCGCAAAGCTCGATACAGTCTACGCCGTTTGCATACAGCTTTTGAGCCGCAAAACAAGCTGCCTCAAGATTCGATACGCCGACGATCTGCGCCGTATTGTCATGGATACCTGCCCAATCCTGGTGGGGTATGAATTCCCCCACCAGGATATCCGCAAATCTCATTGATCACTCCTTTTCCTTGCAGAGGGACGGTGACCACTGAAAAGGAGAAATGTGGACATTTTCTATTGATTATAATTCTCCGTTTTCAATCGCTGCAATCTGATCAACGCGGCGCTGGTGGCGCCCGCCCTCAAAGGGTGTGTCAAGGAATACGTCCACGAGCTCCAGCGCAAGGCCAGGCCCGATAACGCGCTCGCCAAGGCAGAGCATATTGGCATCGTTATGCAGGCGGGTGTACTTTGCGCCGAAATAGTTGGAGCAGCACGCCGCGCGGATGCCCTTGACCTTATTTGCCGCCATGGAGATGCCGATGCCTGTGCCGCAGCACAGAATGCCCTTCTCACAGGTGCCATCCGCGACAGCGCGCGCAGCGGTTGCAGCGATGGGCGCATAGTCGACCGATTCTGTGGAATTTGTGCCGAAATCGCGGTATTCAATTCCGCGTTCCTCCAGATGCTTTTTGATGGTTTCCTTGAGCTGATAGCCGCCGTGGTCGGCTCCAAGTGCGATCATGTGTCATTCCTCCAAAATAAATTTTTATTTGGTCTGTCTCATTTTTAGCTCCCGCTCTGCCTGCGGCATCCGCAGGTAGGCGGGGGTCAGTGTATTCGAGGGAATTCCTCCCCCGTTACGCAGCTTTTCCTCTGCGAGCAGTGCAGCGCAGGATGCCCGCTGATACCGTTCGTGCGGGGGCGCGAGGCGGCATCCGGGGATCTGGGGGCCGATGGTTTCAAAGCAAAGCGCTGCGCCGTCACCCGCGAAGACGACTGGCGTATCCCGGCCGGCGAGCAGGGCAGGGAGCTCCGTGATTTTCAGGGCGGCGTCGTCCGTCAGCCGGGTGAGCCTTCCATCCTGGCAGGAGAATAACGCCGTGTATACCTGTGCGCAGCGCGCGTCCATAGCGGCGCAAACCGTGCAGTCCTGCCCGATCAGTCCGCAGGCGATCACCTCCAGCGAGGAGAGGGGAACGCAGGGCTTATCAAAGGGGAAGGCGAGGCCCTTGAGGGCGGCCACGCCGATGCGTACGCCTGTAAACGAGCCGGGGCCATTGGTCACGGCGAAAGCGTCGATCCCGTCGAGCGTGAGATTGGCACTTTGTAAAATACTCTGCATCAGCGGGAGCAGCGTTTGGCTGTGCGTCAGGCCGACATTCAGAAAAGCTTCCCCCAGGAGTTTGCCGTCCTCTGCGATTGCCGCGCTCGCGGCGCAGGCCGAGGACTCCAGCGCAAGAATTTTCATGCGGGCTCACCGCCTTTCTCGATCGTGATGATGCGTTCGTTTTCTGATTCTCCGCGCCGAAACTCCACACGGATGGCGTCCTCCGGCAGCACGCTCTCAATATTCTCGCTCCATTCAACGGCCAATATGCCGCCTGCATCCAGATAATCAAAAAAGCCGGTGGAATACAGGCCGTCCCAGGAGGTCACGCGGTACATATCGAAGTGATAGAGCGGGGGTGTTCCACCGTATTCGTGCACCAGCGCGAAGGTGGGGCTGGTGACCTCCGCATCGATCCCAAGCCCGCGCGCGAGCCCGCGCACAAAGGCGGTCTTTCCCATGCCCATCCCGCCGAAAAAGGCAATGATGCAGCCGCCGCGCAGCGCTTTTGCAAGCGCTTCTCCTGCAGCCTCTGTCTCCTGTACGCTTTTTGTGCGAATGGTATGAATGGCTTTCCGCCTCCTTTATCATTTTAGAAGTATCATTTATTATAACACATCCCGGCAGTAAGCAAAAGCCGGACAGTCAGATTTGTGCAGATTCCTGCCGCTTCATCCTGCGGATGACCGCTTTTGTCTCCCTGTCAATACAGCGGGATTCTGTGATTTTCTGCAGCGCTTTGTTGTAGGTCCTATCATCAAGCGAAGTTCCTGTTCCTAAATATTCCATCGTTAGCTCCGGGAAATGCACAAAACAGATGGATACCGCCCATGCTACCGCCATGCGGGCATAATATCCCTGTGCTGGGATTTGATCCAACAGAGCGAGAACGTCGCGGATATGCGTCTCGTCAATAAAATAGAAAAGCAGCATCACGGCCCCGAAGCGCGCCCCGAATTCCTGCTCCGTGTGTAGATAGGGCTGCAAAAAATCCCACATCGCTTCCGGGCTCTCCCGCGCTATCTTCAAACCGCTGCAAAAGCTGTCACAAACAGACCAGTTATCAATCTTCGGGACAAAAGCCGCGATATTGCGCAGCAGCTCCTGCATATCGGCCTTCACATATCCGATGACCATGCCCTGCAGCATGGTTTCCTCAAAGGTATCGTCCTGCGCACAGGCAAGGTATGCGTGCCAGTCTCCCTTTGCGATCTCTCTTGCGATTTTTCGCAGCTTGGGGAGGCGGACGCCCAGGATATTGTCTGTGCCGGGAAGGAGGCTGCTGGAGAATTTTTGAAATTCCGGCTCGGCAAGTGCGAGCAGCCGCTCATAGATCGGATTTTCCATGTGTTTTCTCCTCTTGCGATATCTCCAAATGATTATACTATGAAAAAAGGAAATCTTCAACGCTCTTAGAGGGGTATAAAATTTCCCATCACGGGAATGCTATCGTTGCAAATCTTTTCAAGGAGTGATTTACTATGCCGAACCTCACCTCAAAGGAACTCGACGCGATCAGCGATGAGCTGACGTATGAGCAGGTGCTCATCAAAAAGTATAAGAATTATGCGACGATGACGCAGGATCCGAAGATCAAATCCATGTGCGAGCAGATCGCGGCGCAGCACCAGAACCATTTCAACACCCTGATGGGCCATCTGAATTGACAAGGAGGAACTGAACTATGGATACGATGGGACAGCAGAACAACCAGCAGAGCAGCCTGAGTGACGAGGAGATCATGAACGATATCCTTAGCTCCGAGAAGCATATCACCAGCGTTTACAACACCTACAGCAATGAGTGCGTACACCAGGCCTTGCGCAACGACTTTTTGAATATTCTGCGCGAGGATCACAATATCCAGGTGGATGTGTTCACCGAGATGCAGAAGCGCGGCTGGTATGCCCCGCCTGAGGCGCAGCAGCAGATGATCGACCAGACCAAAACGAAATTCCAGAATGTGGCGCAGTCCCTGTAAGGATTGCGGAAAAACGTGGTCGGGGAGGGTAGCTCTTCCCGACCGTTTTTCTATACGAGCCACGCAAGAGGTAAGTGC
>DCJV01000017.1 GCA_002320555.1 Ruminococcaceae bacterium UBA1691
ACAAACCAGTCGAGAAACTGCATGGTGCGGAAATCCTTTGCCTCATAGGCCGCTTCATAAATGGTATGGATCAGGCTGGTGACATATTGCTCATGCGCAAGGCCGGCCTTCAGGGGATCCATGTTTTCTTTGAGCACGGCGTCAGGCTGTGCGACCGCCTCAAAGGTGACTTTGGAATCGTTATTTTGCAGGTACTGGACCATCAACAGCGCGTGATCGCGCTCTTCCTGCGCCTGTACCTGATACCAGTTGGCAAATCCATTGAGGCCCTGTTCCACATAATAATTTGCAAAATGGAGATACAGGTAAGCCGAATATAACTCCTTATTGATCTGTGTGTTCAGTAATTGGGCAGTCTTTTCGTTCAACATCACACGGTACTCCTTTCCAATGATACAAAAATAGTGATCCAATCACATATTCATTATAGCATTCGCTGTTTGAAATACAATATGACACAAAGACGAAAAGCGCGCGGAAAGAGAAATAATTTTCTGCAGAAAACCGGCTGTCGATTCCGTCTTTTTCCCTTTTTACCGATAAAAAGCAAGCTGTTTCAGCATTGATTGTATAGTTGCTCTCCCCCCAAAAAACTGGTATAATAAACCGTCAGGCATTTTCCGCAAAGCCGTCCGGCTTTCGTTTGTGATAACCCTTTCATTTTCGGGCAAAATAGCACGGAAAACAGCAACGGAAGGGAGCCTTTCATCATGAAGGAAGCAAAGCAGGCAACAGCCTTTACCACTGAGCAGCCTCCGCTTTCCGCCCCGGGGCCGGAGCAGGAAAGCGCGGACGGAAATTCCGGGAACAGCGGCCAGGTGCAGGACGATATCCATCAAATTATCGAGACCGGTTCGATTACGGTGGATAAAAACGGCCATTATATCCACTGCCTGACCATCATCGGCCAGATCGAGGGGCACTATATTCTGCCGCCTCAAAATAAGACGACCAAGTATGAGCATGTGATCCCGCAGCTCGTCGCCATCGAGGAGAGTAAGGACATCGAAGGGCTGCTCATCATTCTCAACACCGTCGGCGGCGATATCGAGGCGGGGCTTGCCATCGCGGAGCTGATCGCCGGAATGAAAAAGCCGACTGTTTCGCTCGTGCTCGGCGGCGGCCATTCTATCGGTGTGCCACTGGCGGTTTCGGCAAAGCGGTCGTTTATCGTGCCGTCTGCCACGATGACCATCCATCCTGTGCGCATGAACGGGCTTGTCATTGGTGTACCGCAGACGCTGTCTTATTTTGATAAGATGCAGGAGCGAATTGTCCGCTTTGTCTGTGAAAATTCCAATATCACGTCTGATGAATTCCGCCGCCTGATGATGGAGACGGGGGAGCTGATGATGGATGTCGGCACGGTATTAAACGGGGAGGATGCCGTCAAGGAGGGGCTCATTGATTCGCTCGGCGGCTTATCGGACGCAATGGACTGCCTGTACGGCCTCATTGAGCAGGAGAGAAAAGAGGGTGGACAATAATATGCTTCACACCATCATTTCCGAATCCGATATCTTCCCGCCAGAGCCAATTGTCCGCCCGGCGTTTTATCCGCGCGGCTGCGGGGGCGTTGAATGCACTAAAGGGCCGGATGGCCCGGTCATCCAGAGTCTGATCTCAACGAATCCGTTTGACTATCTCGATCCCAGCCTTGCGCCGGGAAGCGTTTACCGCGCGGGGCGAAAGGCATGAAACTGAATATAATGCCCTTCTGCCCGTCATGAGGACGGCGCGGAAAGGATACATATAAAGCAAGCCTTATCATTATAATGAATTTGGAGGGACAGTTCAGATGACGGTTCTCAAAGCGATCATCCTCGGCATTGTGCAGGGGATCACCGAATTTTTGCCGATTTCGAGCAGCGGGCATCTTTCGCTCGCGCAGCATTTTTTACATACCAGCGGGGAAGGCTCCCTTTTCTTTTCCGTCATGCTCCACATGGGTACACTACTCGCCGTTTTCCTGGTGTATTATAAGACGATCTGGAAGCTTGTTGTGGCGCTGTTTTCCATGCTGCGGGATATTTTTACGGGAAAATTTAAGTGGAAGCAGATGGATGCAACGCAGCACATGCTCGTGATGTTCGTCATCTCCTGTGTGCCGCTGCTGCTTTTGCTCCTGCCGGTCGGCGGCGGGCGTAGTCTCATGGACGCTGTCGGCGGCCTGGCGGAGGACAGCGACATCATGGTCGAGGGCTTCTGCTTCCTCTTCACGGCCTTCCTGCTCCTGTTTGGCACCTGGCGGTATAACCATCGCAAAACGCATGATCAGGTGGAGGGGAGAGACGCAGTAGCGGTCGGCCTTGCGCAGATGCTTGCCGCCAGCCTGCCCGGCGTATCCCGCTCCGGTTCAACGATCGCTACCGGTATGATGTGCGGCGTCAACCGCGACTATATGGTGCAGTATTCCTTTATCCTCGGCATCCCGGCCATCCTCGCGGCCAACCTGATGGAATTCAAGGACGCCATCGCATCCCCGGAGCCGATCGAATGGATCTATGTCATCATCGGCGTTGTCGTCGCGGCGGGCGTCGGCGTGGCTGCGATCAAGGCGCTTGAGTGGCTCGTCAAGAAGGATAAATTCAAATTCTTCGGCTATTATTGCCTCGTGCTCGGCACGGCGGTGGTGATCTTCAGCGCGCTCGAATACGCTGGGATCGTTTGACCGGAGGGGCTAGGGATCAAATCAATCATACACTTTGTTTCAATAACGGCATTTAGGGCTGAAAGCGCCACTGCTTTAAGCCCTCCGGGCCGAAAGGATGTTTATCGCAATGGCCAGTCAGACGAAAAAAAAGCCCTCTGCGGCAAATAAAAAAGCTGGCGCCAGCGGGAAAGGAAAGCCAAAAACCGGCTCCCGACAGTCTGCGAAGGCGCGTCAGGCGGAGGAGGAGCGCCGCCTCAGGCGCGCCGGGCAGCGCGACGGCATTTTACTCCTGTTTCTCGCCGTGTTTCTGTTCTGCCTCGCTGTCGTTCCAGGGCAGAGCCTGTGGAGCGAGGTGCAGGGATTTTTGCTGGGCGTGTTCGGCTGGTGCGTGTTTTTGTGGATCGGCCTGCTGGTTTATTTTGCCGCGCTGCTGTTTCTTCGCCGTGTGCAGAAGCCGCAGATCGTGCGCGGCATGCAGCTTGCCATTTTGATCCTGCTGCTGAGCAGCGCGTTACATATTCTTAGCCACGATACCGTGGGCGCGGGCTGGGTGGAAGATTTGAAGGACGCCTACGCTCTCGGCTTCAGCGGCGTGGGCGGAGGGGTGGTCGGCGCGTCGTTAGGCGGTATTCTGCTCTTTTTTGGAAAAGCGCCCGCTGCTGTGACGGTGATTCTATTGATACTCGTCGACCTGACGCTGCTGTTTTGGCCCAAGATTGCGGCGCGATTGCAGGAGCGTGAGGAAAATCCCCGCCCGCCGCGGGAGAAGTGTATCCGGGAGCCGGAGGAGCCGATGGAGGCCTCCGTCAAAACACCGGAACGGGCGCAGGCCTTCCTGCCGCTTGCTCGCCGGGAGAAAAAGCGCCGCCAGCCCTTGAAAAAGGGCTTCGATCCGGATGTCCCGCTCGACATGTTGGGCTCCACAGCTCCGCTGCCCGATCTGCCGCCTGAGATCTTTGGGACGGGCACGCAGGAGTCGAAGGACGGGCCTTCTTCGGAGGATGAGGCTTCCGTAGAGGGAGCGCAGGTGGAAGTGTTTCCCGCTGCACAGGATCAGGTACAGCAGCCATCCTTTGCGCTTGATGACATCATCCGCAAGGCGGCAAAGCCCGTGGCAACCACCACTGCACGTGAGGATCCCACACCCCGCGCGCGGGAAAACGGCGCGGATTATGCGCTGCCGCCCTATGATTGCCTGGAAAAACCGCAGATCATTGATTCCTTCAACTACAGCGAGGAGCTGAAGGCGAACGCTCGCAAACTCGTCGACACGCTGAAAAGCTTCGGCGTGGAGACAAAAATCGTGGATATCAGCCGCGGCCCTGCCGTTACGCGCTACGAATTACAGCCTTCTGCGGGCGTGCGTATCAACCGCATCTCCAATCTTGCGGACGATATCGCCCTGAACCTTGCAGCCTCCGGCGTGCGAATCGAAGCGCCAATCCCGAACAAGGCTGCCGTGGGTATTGAAATCCCGAACCGCACGCGCACCATGGTAACGCTGCGCGAGATCATCGAAACGCCCGTCTTTCTGCAGGCGAAAAGCAAGCTGAACGTTGCCCTCGGCAAGGATATCGCGGGCAACATCACCTGCGCGGACCTTGCCAAGATGCCCCATCTGCTCATCGCGGGCACTACGGGCTCCGGCAAATCCGTCTGCCTGAACTCAATGATCGTCAGCATCCTCTATAACGCGCGCCCCGATGAGGTAAAGCTTCTCATGATCGACCCGAAGAAGGTCGAGCTGAGCATCTATAACGGCATTCCGCATCTGCTGGTGCCCGTCGTGTCCGATCCGCGCAAGGCGGCGGGCGCGCTCGGCTGGGCGGTGACGGAGATGCTCAACCGCTATAAGCTCTTCGCGGACAATAACGTGCGAGATATGGCGGGCTACAATAAGCTCTGCAAAAAGGATCCGGAGAAAAAGCCGCTGCCGAGCGTCGTCATTTTCATTGACGAACTGTCCGACCTGATGATGGCCGCTCCCAATGAGGTGGAGGATTCCATCTGCCGCCTCGCCCAGATGGCGCGTGCGGCGGGCATGCATTTGGTGATTGCCACGCAGCGCCCATCCGTCGACGTGATCACCGGTATCATCAAGGCAAATATCCCGAGCCGGATCGCACTGTCCGTCTCCTCGCAGGTGGATTCGCGCACGATCCTCGATATGACCGGCGCAGAAAAGCTGCTCGGCAATGGCGATATGCTCTTCAGCCCCGTCGGCATTTCCAAGCCCGTGCGCATCCAGGGCTGCTTCCTCTCCGACAGTGAGGTAGAATCGGTCGTGGACTTCATCAAGGGGCAGGAAAAGGCTGATTACGACGACGAGGTCATCCAGGAGATCGACCGGCAGGCCGCCGCGGAGAAGAAAAAGGGCGGCGGCGCAGCAGAGGGTGAGGGCGGTGAGGATTCCGACGAGATGCTTCCAAAGGCCATCGAGGTGGTCGTGGAGGCGCAGATGGCCTCCACCACGCTCCTGCAAAGAAGGCTGCGTTTGGGATATGCGCGCGCGGCCCGTTTGGTGGACGAGCTGGAGTCGCGCGGCATCGTCGGCCCGTTTGAGGGCAGCAAGCCGCGCAAGGTGCTCATCTCCAAGCAGCAGTGGCTGGAGATGAACGCGATGTCGGATGATATTCCGGCGGTACAGGCCGAGGATGATTCAGAAGAATAGGAGGAGATACAGCCCGCTTGAAAAAAGGGGGCTGTATCTACAAATATAAAATCCAGACAATGGGGGAATCTCTATGCCCATCGCTTCCCCTGGCAATGATCTGGCGCTTCACAAGCGCGTCCATACGAATGAAAACCGGGACACGGCTTCCCACATCACAGACGGCAATCCAGATACCTTCTGGTCCTCCGTGCTCTACCCGGCTTATGCGCAAATCGATCTTGCGGGCTGCTACCACCTGTCTGAGGTGGTAATCCACACGCCGCAAAAGGGTGCGTCGCGCTTTGACGTCTATGC
>DCJV01000036.1 GCA_002320555.1 Ruminococcaceae bacterium UBA1691
TGTTTAGTATAGTTTATGTTTGAAGCAACAACCGTATTACACGGTAACCGCAATCCGGGAATCGAACCGCTAATTGTCAATCATTGACCGTTTTGCGGGAATGAACGCTAACTGCCGACCAGCGTTATGGTCTCACTGATGCACGTTTCGGAGGTGGAACTTGTACATCGATCCATATAAGGGATTTTGAAAATGGAAAACCCGCGGTGCAGTCCCTTCCACGCCGCGGGTTGTTATCATCATTCTGTTTTAGCTTCGTTCTGGCTGGTCGCCTGTTCCGTCCCCTCCCGCATCTTGTCGGTTTCGATCTGCGGCTCCGGCTCCTCAATGCAAGGCAGCGGCTCAAGATCGAGCGTCACCTGGGAAAAACCGAGGCACTTGAGCCCGGTCACGCAATCCTGTGCTGCGGCGAGGACGCTGGCGGCCTGTTCCCGCCGCGCGACGATGCGCGCAAGCCCGCCATGCAAATAAAGGAAGCAGCCGTCCAGCCGCAGGCCGCGCAGCAGCCGTTCTCCATCTTTAATGAGCTTTAACTCCGCCTTTTCGAGCGGCGTATCAAAGGGGAGCCTTTTGGCCAGACAGGGGGAGAGCGCTGCGCCGGGCCTGATATCCAGCTCCTGCAGCAGCTCGCGTGCCTGCGCGCGCGTAATGCCGCATTCCCGCAGGGGGCTGCGCACGCCAAGCTCCCGCAGCGCGCGGTCCTTGCTTTCGCGCTCGTCTCCCGCCGCGTCCGCGCAGGAGCCGTCGCAGATGCTGAAGATGCCGCGGTTGACCGCAAAGGCGGATAGCGCCTCAAACAGCGCCCGCCTGCAGTAATAGCAGCGTTTGGGGGAATTCGATGCAATGCGCGCATCGCGCAGCATATCCACCGGCAGAAGATGGTCCTCTGCGCCGAGGGCCTTTGCGCGCTCCTGCGCCGCGCACGCTTCCTCCTCCGGGGTGAGGGGCGTTTGGAAGGTAACGGCCAGAACGCGCGCCTTCGTGTTTACCGCCAGCTTCAGCAGCAGGGTGCTGCCGTCGTCGCCGGAAAAGGCGATGCATATCCCGCCGCAGGACAGCTCCTTAACCTTGGCTTCCAGCTTCTGTAATAGCTTGCTCTTCTCCTCTTTCATCATTTTTCTTCTTCCTTTCCCAATCCATATCGCATATGGCCGCAAGAGGCTTTTCCTTATTATAGCAAAACGTATGCATATGACAATTCATTTTGGACATGATGAAAAAAAGTTATCCAAATTGCCTGACCCTCAGCATCAGGGCGCAGGCTCTTTTCAAATTTCGCATATTGGAACTATCAAGATGGTTCCTTATGGTAAAATGAACTAACCGGATGGCGGGCGGCCGCTTGCCGGATGCATTTCGACGATAAAACAAACGAAAGGCGGGAATGACTATGCCGCAAAAGGTGATTTTAAGCGCAGATAGCACCTGCGATTTGAGCGCAGCGCTTATAGAGCGCTATCAGGTTCACATGTATCCGCTCCATATTCTGCTGGAGGGCCAGCAGTATGCGGATGGGGAGATTTCCCCGGATGCGCTGTACGAGGCTTGGTGGCAGCGCAAGCAGCTTCCCAAAACGAGCGCGATCACACCGGGAGAATATGTGGAATACTTCCGCAAGTGGGTTGAGGATGGTTACCAGGTGGTGCATATCAATCTGGGCTCCAACCTCTCCTCCGCCTATCAGAATTGCTGCATTGCCGCGCAGGAGCTGGGGAATGTCTATCCCATCGATAGCTGCAATCTCTCCACCGGCATGGGCCTGCTCGTTATTGAGGCCGCAGAGCGCATTGCGCAGGGGATGGAGGCGCAGCAGATTCAGCAGGAGGTCAACGCGCTGCGCCCCTATGCGCATGCAAGCTTTGTGCTGGATACGCTCGAATTTCTGCATGCAGGCGGGCGCTGCTCCGCTGTGGCCATGCTTGGGGCCAATCTGCTCAAGCTCAAGCCCAGCATCATGGTGGACCCGGGGAAGAACGGCGCGATGGGCGTGGGTAAGAAATACCGCGGTACGCTCGAGAAGGCGCTCGTCCAGTATACGACCGACCTGCTCGCGGGCCGGGAGGATTTAAAGCTCGACCGCGTTTTCATCACGCATTCCGGCATGGCGCCCGAGCGCATCGAGCTGGTGAAAAAAACGGTGGAAAAGCTCGCGGATTTTAAAGAAATTCTCATCACCCGCGCGGGCTGCACGATCTCCGCACACTGCGGCCCAAATACGCTGGGCGTTTTGTTCATGACCCAGCCGGAATGAGAAAAGATACGTTAGCTTTCAAAATATGGAAGCTCTGTACTGGCCGGGAGAAACTTAGCCGTTTCTTCCGGCTGGTTATTTTTTACATTTTTTGAGATATGAATACATTTTTTAATATTATTTGAACAATAAAATGCCGTGTTAATTCTTTATTATATATAACAATAAACAATTTATTAAATATCAAAGAAAAAGTGCAACAATTTGGCTTTTTTTACGTTATATAAAGTAGAGAGGCCAATGGGACAGGCCACCAAAGATAGAAAACGATACCTCATCAGGATTTTCTGATGGCAAAGGAGGCGTTGTGATGTCTGATCGTTATCGGGAGGAAAATGACCGGATTCTCCGTTCGGCCATACGCCGCTATGCGCAGGAGGAAATCGGCGGCATTCCCAGCGCTGATGAGCTGAAAGAAATCCAGTTTTCAGAGGATTACTGCGCGCGCAGGGAGGCGATTCTCCGCTGCGGCGGGCGCCCGGAGCAGGCAGAGGGCGGGCTGTGGTATGCCGATGATTCCATCACCAGCCGCAACGACGCCATCCTGCGCGAGGCCTTTGCAGCCTATTGCGAGGAAGATAACCGTGTGCCTTCCGGAGAGGCGCTTGAAAACGTCACCTTTTCCCAAGCATATCAGAAGCGTAAGAAGCAAATCCTGCGCGCCAAAGGCCGCCCGGTGGATCTCCGGGTTGTGCACAGCAGGAAGACCAGGCGTATCCTGCGCGTGGGCATCGTAGCGGCGTTGATCGCCGTAATTGCGATGAGCAGCGTATTCTCCAACTTGAATTCGGAGCAGAATATAGCGGGCTTCGAGATTGATATCAACAGCTATTTCGGTACAATTGACGCGCCCACTACTCCGGACGGCTGCGCGGTGCCTGATACGAATGAATACATTGAGCAGCCGGATGGTACGCGTCTCCTCCCGGAGCGGTATGAGCCCACGTATATCCCGGCGGACTATCCGGTAGAAAGCTATTCTTGTAATGGCGAGGAAAGATATATATTCCGCAAAGACAACGCATTCCTATTCTGGCCGGGAGATTATATCACTTTTGCTCAGAACTATATGGATGCTACTCATATTTTCAATCTGGAAGACTTTACACTTGAGGAGATCGAGGTGGAGGGGCTTGGCAAGTGTCTGTATCATGCGGAGAACAAGGGTAATCACAAGAGCTTGATCTGGAGGAATGGCCCCTATGTCTTCCAAGTATCTGTCAGCGATTTATCCAAAGATGAATTGCTAAAAATAGCAAAATCGACGAAATTGAAATAAAACTAAAATTTTTTAAAAAATAAGTGCAACATTTTCGGCTTTTTTACGTTATATAGAGTGAAGGGGTTTTACAAAACACATTTCGACCTAAAAAAAGGAGGAAATTTGAAAATGAACGTAAAGAGAAAAAGCATGAAACGGTTGCTGTCGATTTTGCTCTGCTGCGTGCTGCTGCTCCTTCCCCTGGGCATGACGGCCGGTGCGGTGCAGGAAGAGGGGCCGGAATATCGGGAGGATCTCAGCCGTTCCATCTATATCGAGGATGTGAAGTATAGTTTTGTTAGGTCAGGTACCGATAAGGCCGGTAAGCTTACGTTCAATGCCAAAGGTGTCAGTGGCGTAACCAATATTAAGGTCTGGGTGGAACTTCAGTCCTCACAAAATGGCCAGTGGGCCTTCTATATGAATGAGGATGACGACTCCGGCCTGATGGGCTCCGGCAATCCATTGAACTATAGTTATACGAAGTCCCTGCCTAACGGCCAGTATAAGGCGATTTTTACTGTTCGAGCCTATAAGGTGCTGGTTTACCAAACCTATACATATACGACCCCTGAGGTCCTAATCTATTAAGCTGTTTCCTTATTTTTTGATATGCCTCCTATCCTCTGACGGCGCGTGGGCTTACCACACTCCCCCGTGCGCCGCGGCCTCCGGGAGCGTAACGGCGAAAAAAGGTTGATTGCTTTTTTCGGCTCCCGAAGGCTCCATCAGAGGAGAGGTTGTATAGATGGGCTTCATTAAGCCTTTTTTACACCTCTTTTCGTAGGCGGGATGGTTGAGTAACGGCAGCCATTCCGTCGCCCCTTTCTTCCCCCTTTGAGCATGCGGCAATTTTTTGCTGCATGCTCATTGTCTTTGATGCGAAAATGCAAGCGGAATCCGGCCTTTTAGCGCGCTGCAGAATGTTTGATTGCTACATTTTGCAGCGCGCTTTTTTCTCCGCGAAAGGGGATAACACATGTTTTATTTCATGTATATATTGACAAATTATCACAGATATTCTATAATAAATATCAAGAGATGAACATTTGTTCTATTCATTGCCGGATCAGAGCATATACCAAATGGGAACCATAGCAGAAAGGAGAGCCCCGGGTGAACAAGAAAAGCGGAGAAACTGCATCCCTTTCGCAGGAGATATGCGACCGATCTGCTTTCCGCAGCTGGTCGGAGCAGGCCTTCCTCTCTCCCGAGGAGGAGCGCGGGCGGCAAACCACCTGCAGGCTTGCGCAGGCGCTGGATGTGATCATTCAGGAAGAATTGACTCCGCCGCAGCGTCAGGTGCTGGAGCGGTATTGGTTTGAGGGGGAGAAGCTTGCGCAGATCGCGCGCGAACTAGGCCAGAACCGCTCCTCTGTATCCCGTACCCTGCGGCGCGCGCAGAAAAATATATATGGCAGCCTCAAATATGCCGTGCTTGCCCTGCGCGGGGAGGCGCAGGAGCAGGAGTTTTCGCTGGCCGTCTCGCAGGCCGCAAAGGTGCTTGCCGCCCGTGGGCAGCCCGCAGATACCATGGGCGAGCGCATCGGGAAGTTGCGCGCTCAGCGGGCGCTGACCAAAAAGCAGCTTGCCGCCGCCCTGTGTGTTGATGAGGCGGCGGTAAGCCGGTGGGAACGCGATGTGGAATTGCCGGATACATCCGCTTTGATGCATTTGGCGCAGCTGTTTGGCGTGCGCGCGGATGACATTTTGTTTGGGGCAGGGGAGACTGTTAGGCCTCCGGCCCGCCCCGGGAGCCGCGCCCAGGCCTGAGGGCTTCCTCAAATCTAAAGGGCTTGTTTCGTGGCGGGCGCCCTGGCGGAAATGGATCATGCTTGCAAGCCGGAAAAGGGCAGTGTATACTATAATCAACGGATGGAAGGAAGGTAACAATATGTCTATGCCTCCCGTTTGCAGGCGGGTCTTTCTCATTGTGCTCGATAGCTTCGGCATTGGCGAACTGCCGGATGCCGCGGCATATGGCGATGTGGGCAGCAATACGCTGCTGAGCATTTCCCGCTCATCCGCCTTCCGGGCGGATACGCTGAAAAAACTGGGCCTTTTCCATATTGAGGGGGTGGCCTGCCCGGAGGGGGTGCCGGCCCCGCAGGCTGCCTTTGGCCGCTGTATGGAGCGCTCCAGGGGCAAGGATACCACCATCGGGCACTGGGAGATCGGCGGATTGATTTCCGATGAGCCTCTGCCAACCTATCCGCAGGGGTTCCCCGCGGAGGTGCTCAACGCTTTTACCAAAGCGACGGGGCGCGGCGTGCTGTGCAACAGGCCCTATTCCGGCACGCAGGTCATCCTGGATTATGGGCGGGAGCATCTGGAAACGGGCAAGCTGATCGTCTATACCTCGGCGGACAGCGTGTTTCAGATCGCGGCGCATGAATCCCTGATCCCGCCGGAGCTGCTCTATGACTACTGCCGCAGCGCGCGCAAAATCCTCACCGGCCCGCATGCGGTGGGCCGTGTTATCGCCCGGCCCTTTACCGGGGCATATCCGCATTTCACGCGCACTTCAAACCGCCATGATTTTTCCCTGGAGCCGCCCGGCGTCACCATGCTGGATGTTTTACAAGAGCAGGGCTATGATACCGTCGCCGTGGGAAAAATCAACGATATTTTTGCCGGGCGCGGCATTTCCCGGGCAATTCCAACCAAGGGCAATGCGGACGGGATGGAGAAGACGCAGGCGCTTATGAATGAGGATTTTCATGGCCTGTGCTTTGTCAATCTCGTTGATTTTGATATGCTCTATGGCCACCGCAACGATGTGGAGGGTTATGCCGCTGCAACCGCGGCGTTCGACAGGTGGCTCGCGGGCTTTCTGCCGCTGCTCCGGGCGGATGACGCGCTCATCCTCACCGCCGATCACGGCTGCGATCCGGCCACGCCGAGCACGGACCATTCGCGGGAGTATACGCCGCTGCTCGTCTATGGAGCAAAAATCGCCCCCGTGCCGCTCGGCACGCGGGAGAGCTTTGCGGATATCGGCAAAACGGTTCTGCAGCTCTTGGGCGCGGATGGGCCGATCGCAGGCGAGAGCTTTGCGGGAAAGCTGGGGAAGGAGATGCGGTTATGACGGATGCAGAATGGATCGCCCTTGCAGATGATTGCCGCCTCCTGCTCGGCCGGCCCGATGGCGAATGCCGGAGCTTCCCGCTCTCACAGCTGCTGCCGGAGAGCTTTTCGCTCTCGTTGATCAAATGTGTTGATTCTATCAGGAAAGGAAATAGATCATGCGCATCATTCATGCAAAAATTTATACCATGTCCGGCCCGGTCATCGAGGATGGGTTTGTCGATACTCTAAAAGATCAAATCGTCGCTGTGGGCGCGATGAAGGAGCTCCCGAAGCTTTCGGCAGGCGAGGTGATCGATGCGCAGGGCGCGATGCTCTTGCCCGGCTTTATCGATTCGCACACCCATATCGGCATCTGCGAGGATTCTCTCGGCTTCGAGGGCGACGATATCAATGAGCAGACCGACCCATGCACCCCGCAGCTGCGCGCGCTCGACGCGGTCAATCCCCTCGACTATTGCTTTGAGGAGGCGGTGCGCGCGGGTGTGACGAGCGTCGTCACCGGCCCGGGGAGCGCCAACCCCATCGGCGGCCAGCTCGTCGCCATGAAGACCTATGGGCGATTCATCGACGATATGGTGATCAAAGCGCCCGTTGCGATGAAATTTGCGCTCGGCGAAAATCCGAAGTCCGTCTACCATGAGAAAAATGAAGCGCCTACCACGCGCATGGCGACCGCTGCCCTCATCCGCGAGCAGCTCTCCAAAACGCGGGAATACATCGAGAAAAAGAAGCGCGCGCAGGAGGAAGGGGAGCTGTGTGAATTTGACGCAAAGCTCGAAGCGCTCGAGCCTTTATTTACCAAGGGCTTGCCCATGCACATTCATGCGCACCGGGCGGACGATATCTGCACGGCGATGCGCATTGCCGGCGAATTCGGCCTGAATTACGCAATCGTCCACTGCACGCAAGGGCACAAGCTCGCGGATGTGCTCGCGCAAAAGCATGTGGCCGCAATGAGCGGGCCGCTGATCTCCGAGCGCTGCAAGCCGGAGCTGCACGAGTTGACCCCTGCCACGCCGGGTATTTTGCAAAAGGCGGGCGTGCGCATCTCGATTATCACCGATCATCCGGTGATCCCGATCCAGTATCTGCCGCTCTGCGCGGGCCTCGCCGTGCGTGAGGGGCTCCCGTATAAGGAGGCCCTGCGCGCCATCACGCTCACGCCTGCTGAAATCTGCGGCATCTCCAATCGCGTGGGCTCAATCGAACCGGGCAAGGATGCGGATTTTTCCATCTTCGATTGCGATCCGCTGACCATCGCCGCAAAACCGGCCCTTGTCGTCGGCGGCGGAAAAATTTTACATAAGGCTCTGTAAGGCGAACAGAAGCAATGGTGATCAGGAGGGCTTTTCATGCGGGAAATCAATGTTTCAGAAGTGACGCAGGCGGTGCGCGAAATGTGCATCGAGGCGAATAAACGGCTGCCGGAGGATTTGACGCAGTGCATTTCTGCCTGCGCGGGCTGTGAGGAGCAGGAGCTGCCTCAGGGCATCATGCAGGATCTGCTGGATAATCTCGATGCCGCGAAGGAGCTGGATATCCCCGTCTGCCAGGATACCGGCATGGCTGTGGTTTTTGCCGAGGTCGGGCAGGAGGTGCACTTCACCGGCGGCGATTTCGAAGCCGCTATTCATGAAGGCGTGCGCCGTGGCTATACGGAGGGCCTGTTGCGCTGCTCGGTTGTTGGCGATCCCCTGAACCGCATCAACACCGGCGACAATACGCCCGCCGTGCTGCATGCGCGCATCGTGCCGGGGGATCAAGTGGCCCTGACCGTCGCGCCCAAGGGCTTTGGCAGCGAGAATATGAGCCGTTTGCAAATGCTGACTCCAGCAGCCGGGCGGGATGGCGTGGTGGAATTTGTTGTGGATGCTGTGCGCAAAGCGGGCGGCAATCCTTGCCCTCCCATGGTGGTGGGCGTTGGAATCGGCGGCGATTTCGAGTCTTGTGCCCTGCTTGCGAAAAAAGCGCTGTGCCGCCCTGTGTCCCAACGGAATCCGGCGCCGTTTTATGCGCAGCTTGAGGCGGAGCTGCTCGAGCGCGTCAATCAGCTTGGCATCGGCCCGCAGGGCTTCGGCGGCAAAACGACGGCGCTTGCGGTCAATGTGGAAGTGGGCGCCACTCATATCGCCGGGCTTCCGGTTGCGGTCAATATTGGCTGCCATGTCACAAGACATCTCAAAAAAATTCTGTAACCCCTTTTCTATTCTGTGCATTTGTGCTATAATCAAAATCAGAGGAGGGCATTCTGATTCGCAGGTCCCTTTGGAGGCCGGCGGCATCGCCCGGCGGGCTTCAGGGATTCAATATAGAAGAAGGGGATGTCGTTATGAAAATAACCATTACCGGGCGCAAATGCACGCCAAGAGAATCCTTCAAAACACGCGCGGAAAAGAAGCTTGCCAAAATCGAGCGCTTTTTCGGCGACGAGGCGGAAGCTAAAATCACCGCCACCGTGGAGAAATCCGCCAAGATTGTGGAGATCACCGTTGCGCATAACGGGATGATTTTCCGTGCGGAAGAGCGGGCGGAGGATTTGGAGGACGCTCTGGATGGCTGCGTTGACTCTCTGGTGCGACAGATCCGCAAAAACAAAACGCGCGTTGAAAAAAGGCTGCGTTCCGGTGCGTTCGATGTTGATACGGACGTGGAGCCGGTCGCGGAGGAGCTGGATTTCGATGTGGTCCGCACCAAGAAAATCCCTCTGAATAAGCCGCAGGATGTGGATGAGGCAATTTTGCAGATGAATCTGCTGGGCCATCAGTTCTATGTTTTCCTCAATGCGGTGACAAGCCAGATCAATGTCGTCTATCGCCGTAAGGATGGCGGCTACGGCCTGATTGAGCCGGATACGATGTAAGGGGAGTTGCCCTCTGGATAAAGTTTTTAAAAATTTTTGATTGCGCAGTGTGCAATCCGTATAAAATAAGCAGAAGAGGTGGCAGGGCTTGCCCTGGCACCTCTTTCAATGTTATGATAAGTAGTATTTCCCCATATCCCAGTGTCATTATTCGGGTTCCAGCGGGGGCAATCACGAAAAAGGATGGTCATAAATGGTGCAAAGCAAAGATACGACAATACGCTGTGTGGTGCCCTGCCTTTTGGGCCTGGAGGGCCTGATCGCGCAGGAGCTGCGGGATATGGGCGCGCTGGAGGTCGCGGCGGAAAACGGGCGCGTGCTCTTCTCCGGCGATGCAAATCTGCTGGCGCGTGCCAATATCTGCTGTCGCTTTGCCGAGCGGGTGCAGATTCTGGTTGGTTCATTTCCCGCGAAGACCTTTGACGAGTTGTTTGAAGGCACGAAGGCGCTCCCTTGGGAAGCGTGGATCGGCAGAGAGGATGCGTTCCCTGTGAAGGGGTATTCGATCAATTCTGCGTTGTTCAGCGTCAGCGACTGCCAGTCGATCATCAAAAAGGCGGTTGTCGAGCGGCTCAAGGGCGCGTACCATATCCCGTGGTTCGAGGAGACGGGGCCGATCCATCAGATCCAGTTTTCAATCATGAAGGACGAGGCAAGCCTTTTGCTGGATACCTCCGGCGCAGGGCTCCATAAGCGCGGCTACCGGCTGCAGGCAAATTTTGCGCCGCTCAAGGAAACGCTCGCCGCCTCCCTCTGCAGCTTGGCCCATCTGCGGGATTATCACACGCTTTATGACCCGATGTGCGGCTCCGGTACGATCCTGATCGAAGGGGCGATGATGGCGCAGAATATCGCGCCCGGCGTCAACCGGAATTTTTCCGCCGAACGATGGGACGTTCTGCCGCAGAGCGCGTGGGCACAGGAGCGCGAGCGTGCGCGTGACCTTGTGAAGAGGGATATGCATTTTCAGGCCTATGGCTCCGATATCGACGCGGGCGCCCTCGAACTGGCGCGGGCCAATGCCGATCGTGCGGGCGTATTACAGAATATTGCATGGAAAGAAGCAGACCTGAAGGATTTCTCTCCCGTCACGGAAAAAGGGACGCTCATCTGCAACCCGCCCTATGGCGAGCGTATGCTCGATCTTCAGCAGGCAAATGAATTGTATCGAATGATGGGAGAAAAGTTTGACAAAAAACGTGGATGGAGTTATTATATTATTAGTCCATCTGAACAATTCGAATCATTGTTTGGCAGACGAGCCGATAAAAGGCGGAAATTATATAACGGCATGATCAAATGCCAGCTTTATATGTACTTTAAGTAGCATCGGTGAACAGGGGCAACAACGGTTTTGAGGGCGATGCTGATGCCTCCTGTATACCAATGCGAAACAGAACGCTGCATTCTTGTGCAGCTCAATTTTTTACACGGAATGGGCATGGCAAGAAAACCGTTTTTGGATTCAGATTTTGGAAGGATAGAATAAAAACTGTCTTAGGAGGGCATCGTTGCATGAAGCATGTGTTCATTATCAACCCACGCGCAGGCAAGGGGAAGGCGATGGATTTTATCCGGCCCCAGATCGAGGCGTATACAAAAGCGCATAAACTGGATGCGGAAATCCACATTCCTGATTCCCCGCATGCCGCGCAGGACTATATCAGGGCGGAGGCATCCAAGGGAGAGCCGGTCCGGTTTTATGCCTGCGGCGGCGACGGAACGCTGTTTGAGGCGGTCAATGGTGCGTTCGGCCATCCGAATGCGGAGGTGGCCGTGCTGCCGCTCGGCTCCGGGAACGACTTTATCCGCCTGTTTGGCACGCAAGAGCAGTTTTTGAACATCGACGCACAGGTCAACGGGACTTCTGTCGAGCTGGACTGCGTCAAATGCGGCGATAAAATCGCCATCAATCAGTGTTCCATGGGCTTGGATGCGGAGGTCTGCGCAAAGCAGGCGGCTTTTAAAAAGCTCCCCTTCATGAAGGGCGAAATGGCCTATACAGCGGCGGCGCTCTACTGCATCTGTCGCAGGCTGAATAATGAATTCACCGTCTCCATCGACGGAGGCGAGCCGAAGAAGATGACGCTGCTGTTCTGCGTGGGAGCGAATTCCCGCTGGTATGGCGGCGGCTATCAGGCAGCCCCTCTGGCGGTGCCGGATGACGGCCTGCTCGATTTTATCGTTGTGGAAAAGAAAAACGGAAGGCTCAAGCTGTTGACGCTCCTGCCCAAATATAAAAAGGGCATGCACCTCGGCTGGGATATCACGCATTTCAGCCGAGGCAAGAAAATGATGATCCACAGCGACCGTCCGGCTGCTGTCAATGTAGACGGCGAGTGCGAGTATGTGACGGACCGCACGTTTGAGATCGTCGAAAAGGGGATCCGCTTTGTCATCCCCACTACGTCCTCTTATATCAGAGATCGGGAGAGCGGGAAAATCAGCCCGGAAGCAGTAAAAGCGGATGTGCAAGGCTGAATGCCGACTCTCTGAATATAAAAAAACGCTTCCGGCTTGAGTAATCTCCCAAGCCGGAAGCGTTTTTGTTTTTTACCTTATGCCAGCGCCTGCTCGAGATCTGCCAACAGATCGTCGATATGCTCCGTGCCGATGGACAGGCGCACCGTGCCCGGATAAATCCCGCAGGCCTCCAGCTCCTGGGTGCTCAGCTGCGAATGTGTCGTGCTCGCTGGATGGATGACGAGGGATTTCAGGTCGGCAACGTTTGCCAGCAGGGAGAAAATCTGCAGACGGTCGATAAACGCTTTTGCCGCGGCCTCTCCGCCTTCGATTTCAAAGGTAAAGATCGAGCCGCCCCCATGCGGGAAATAGCGCTTATAGAGCGAATGCGTTGGGCTGTCCGGCAGGGAAGGATGGTGAACTTGCTTTACCTTTGGATGCTTTGCGAGAAACGCCACAACTCTGAGCGCGTTTTCCACATGGCGTTCCACACGTAGGGAGAGCGTTTCGAGCCCCTGCAGGAAGAGGAAGGCATGGAAGGGGCTGAGCGTTGCGCCGGTGTCGCGCAGCAGAACGGCGCGGATGCGCGTCACATAAGCGGCGCTGCCGGCGGCCTGCGTGAAGATGACGCCGTGATAGCTGGGATCTGGCGCGGAAAGGCAGGGAAATTTGCCGGAGGCCGCCCAGTCAAATTTGCCGCCATCCACGATCACGCCGCCGATCGCCGTGCCGTGTCCGCCGATGAATTTCGTTGCGGAGTGGACGACAACATCCGCGCCGTATTCGATCGGACGCAGGAGATAGGGCGTTGCAAAGGTATTGTCTACAATCAGCGGAACGCCGTTTTCATGGGCGATCTGCGCGATGCGCTCGATATCTGCCACATTCGAATTCGGATTACCCAGCGTTTCAATAAAAAACGCCTTCGTATTGGGCCGCACGGCAGCGGAGAAAGCTTCGGGCGCATCGCTGTCGACAAAGGTCGTCTCAATGCCGCTCTCGGCGAGCGTATGGGCAAAGAGGTTATAGGTGCCGCCATAGACAGACTGCGCCGAGACAATGTGATCGCCCGCGTGCGCAATATTCTGGATGGCATAGGTGATCGCCGCCGCGCCCGATGCAGTGGCGAGCGCCGCAACGCCGCCCTCGAGCGCCGCGATGCGCTGCTCGAAGATATCAGAGGTCGGGTTGGTCAGGCGGCTGTAGATATTGCCGGGCTCAGAGAGCCCAAAGCGCGCCTCGGCCTGTGCGGCGTTCGCAAACACATAGGCGGCCGTCTGATAGATCGGCACGCAGCGCGAGCCAGTGGCGGGGTCCGGCGTTTGCTGGCCGGCGTGGAGCTGTAAGGTTTCAAAATGATAAGTTTTCTGTTCAGACATAAAAATTCATTCCTTTCCTGAAGCTGTTTTAAATACACTGAGCGGCCGTTCAACAGGAGCGGCACATTCGTTCCTTAAAAACAGGATCAGGCTGTTGAGTGCGTTTTTTCACTGGCATTGCGGTCACTCCCGGAATGAAATTTATCCATGCAATTCCTATATAATTACTATGAATATGACGGTATCATACCGCAGGGAATCGGATTTGTCAATAGAAAATGGAAATATTTTTGCAAAGCACATGAAGCAGAAAAAGAACTCGCCGCCGTGCGTTGACGGAAGGCCGAGGCGGCATATCGCTTTGCTCACTGCGTGGCTCGCGCGGCCTGAGCGCATTCCAATTTTTTCTTCCCTTATTAAGGTAATGGGGAAATCTTAAGAAATTGTTCTGATGCAAGTTGTGACGCAGGTATCGCTGACGCGACTTCA
>DCJV01000061.1 GCA_002320555.1 Ruminococcaceae bacterium UBA1691
TTTTCTTTTCATCCCACCCCTGCCAGATTCACAATCGGAATCTCTTTTTTCTCCGCATATCTCACCGTATACGCCGTCCCTCCCTCCCCGCTCGTGCAATAACAAACGCAGATATCACTATGATCGACCATATAGCGGTTCCGCTCGAACATACAGCCCCTCGTATACTGCTCGGATACATAGACCACTTCATCCGCCCTACGCTTGATCGATTCATAAAGAAGCCTATCCCTTTCCTTCCACCGCCCGGCCTGATCGCGGCATGGCAACGCAAGAATCAGCTTCACCTGCGGATGGAAGCGCCTCGCGTTCAAAACCGCCTGCGCCGCAAGCGTATCGAAGCCCAATGCACCGCCAGCGTAAAAAGTGGTCACGCCCTGCTTCAACAAGCCTTTAACAGTCTTCTGCAAACGCTTTTGCAGGTTGGGAAGTTCATTTTCTGGAATTTTTCGATGGCCGGTAAAACAGCAAATTTTCATTTATCAATTATCTCCCCTCTCCTTACGTAACCTGTTTCAGGTTAATAATAAGCAAAAATAAAAAGCTTATTTATGATTTATGGAGGTGGTGATAAGAATGTATCCAAGAATTAGAGATCTTCGTGAAGACACAGATATGAACCAAACAGCCTTCGCAGAAAAAGTTTTACAGATGTCACAAACGGGTTATTCCAAATATGAAACGGGAGAGAACGATATTCCTACTCATGTGTTAATCCGCTTGGCAAAATATTATGAAACGAGTGTGGACTACCTACTGGGAATAACGGATGAAAAGAAACCATATCCACGTAATAGATAGCACGTTCAATTACTATTGATATAGTAACTATTATTATATGAATTGTCAAGTGTTCCTAATAATATTATTATATAATCACTGCAAGGAAGGAGATGAAATCTTATGGATCAGAAAATTCCAACTCCAGAAGGTTCTCTCGTTACCTTAAAAGAACATGGCAGAATTGAAGTAAAATTAAAAGAAATCCTCGACTTGCACGGTATGAAACGGAATACGCTGGCCAGAGCGATCGGCTGCCGGTTTGAAGTGATTAATCGTTGGTGTCATCGCGATTTGCAGGAAATCGATACGGATACGCTTGCAAAGCTGTGTTGCTATTTTAACTGTTCCGTTGGAGATATTTTAGTATACCGTGAACCCGAGCCCGAGGGTGCTACCCCTTCGACGGACAAATAGACGACCCTGAATGCACAAAATCATTCAGGGCCTTGTTATAACAAACTGTTTTTCTATTGGAATCTTCCCGCTGCAACCGTCCTTTTTCATTGACAGGTATTGACAACCGGAAATCCCTACGCTACAATATAGATGAACGATGGCACTACTCGTTTCGGCGGTTAGCGTCCTTCAATTGCCATGACTAGCTGCAACTTTGGACGGGGGCAGCTAGTCTTTTTTTATCGCGATTATGAGCAGCAAAATCAAAGTTAAAATAATGATGATGTACTCCATTCGCACCACCTCCCTCCTATGCGAAACCATTTGGTTCACGATGGGAGAAAGGACGCTAACTGCCTACCGCTTTGGTAGTGCCACCGGCGGCCTTTGCCGCATGTCAATTATATATGATAAATCCTTTATCGTCAATATTTTACATCATTTTGCACTGGTTTAAAAAATCAATCCCGGACAGCCGCAGGCCAGCCTGCCTCTGTCCGGGATTTTTCAGCCATTCGGCTTTAATCCAGCTCAAACTGCCCCGTATAGAGCTGATAATATTTTCCCTTCTGCGCAATCAGCTCGTCATGGCTGCCGCGCTCGATGATCTCGCCGTTTTCGAGCACCATGATCGCATCCGCATTGCGTACAGTTGAAAGCCTGTGCGCGATGACGAACACTGTGCGGCCCTCCATGAGCCGGTCCATCCCCTTCTCGATAAGCGCCTCGGTGCGCGTATCAATGGAGCTGGTGGCCTCGTCGAGGATCAGCACCGGCGGGGCCGCGACCGCAGCGCGTGCGATGGCGAGCAGCTGCCGCTGGCCCTGCGAGAGGTTGGAGCCATCCGAGGTCAGCACTGTATCGTAGCCCTGCGGCAATCGAGTGATGAAGGAATCCGCATTTGCGAGCTTCGCAGCCGCAACGACCTCCTCGCGCGTGGCGTCGAGCTTGCCGTAGCGAATATTGTCGAAGACCGTGCCGGTGAAAAGGTGCGTATCCTGCAGCACCATGCCAAGGGAATGGCGCAGGTCGTCTTTTTTGATCTTCTGGATGTTAATGCCGTCATAGCGGATTTTGCCGTCCGGCACCTCATAGAAGCGGTTGATCAAATTGGTGATCGTCGTCTTGCCCGCGCCCGTCGAGCCAACGAAGGCAAGCTTCTGACCAGGCTTCGCATAGAGCGAGACATCCTTCAAGACGGTCTTCCTGCCGTCATAGCTGAAGGTTACGTCGAAAAAGCGCACGTCGCCTTTTAACTGTTCATAGGTAATCGTACCGTCCTCATGCGGGTGCTTCCAGGCCCAGAGGCCGGTGTGCTCTGTGCACTCCGTCAATGCGCCGTCCGCATTCCGCCTTGCATTGACGAGCGTGACATAGCCCTCGTCCGCCTCCGGCTCCAGATCGATAATCTCAAAAATCCGCTCCGCGCCCGCAAGCGCCGCCAGAACGGCGTTGAAGAGCTGAGATATCTGCGTAATCGGCTGTGAGAAGGAGCGCGTATACTGCAAAAATGCCGCGATCGTGCCAAGATCGAGCTTGCCGCCGATGACCATCACCGCACCTACGCAGGCGGTCAAGGCGTAGTTGACATAGGAGAGGTTGCCCATGATGGGCATGAGAACGTTCGCATAGGTGTTGGCATTGGTCGCTGCTTTACGCAGTGCTTTATTGCGCTGCGCAAAGCCCGCTTTGGATGCACCCTCGTGGCAGAAGACCTTGACCTCCCGCTGGCCCTCAATCAGCTCTTCGATATAGCCGTTGGCTTCGCCCACCGCCTTCTGCTGCAGCTTGAAATATCGGGAGCTCTTCCCACCGATCACCTTGATGACCAGCAGCATGACCACCAGCATCGCCACGATCAAAAGGGTGAGCACCGGGCTCAAAACCAGCATCATAACAAAGGTGCCGACGACCGTGATCCCGGAGGACAACATCTGCACGACGCTGTTGCTCAGCGCCTCACGCAGGGTATCCACATCGTTGGTATAGCGGCTCATCAGTTCACCATGCGTATGCGCGTCGAAAAACGAGATCGGCAGATCCTGCATATGGTTGAACAGGTCGCGCCGGATATCCGTCAGCGTTGTTTGCGCCACACTGATCATCAGCCGCATCTGCAGATACGTGCAGATAACGCCGGTCAGATAAATGCATGCGAGCACAGCCAGCGCCTTTGCAAGGGGCAGAAAATCGGCGGCCGACGGATTGGTGCCAATCAGCGGCAGGATATATTCATTGATCAAAGGCTTGAGGAAATAGGTGCCCGCCACGCTCGCGCCCGCGCTGACAATCACACAGAAGAAGACGAGGAGTAGGATCCATTTCTGCCGGCCTAAATACTGAAGCACCCTGCCCAGGGTGTGCTTTGCGTTTTTCGGCTTCTGGAAGCCGTGGCGCATTGGGCTGCCCGCCCCTGTGCCCGCTTTTGTATTGATCGCCATTAGGATGCCACCCCTTCCTGCTGCGAATGATAGACCTCTCTGTAAATCTGATTGCGGGCCAAAAGCTCCTCATGCGTGCCGATATCGTTGATCTTCCCATCATCGAGCACGATGATCCGGTCCGCTTCGCACACAGAGGTCACGCGCTGGGCGATGATCAGGGTCGTCGTATCGCTACGGTGCGCGCGCAGCGCTTCGCGGATTTTACTGTCCGTCGCGGTGTCGACGGCGGAGGTGCTGTCATCCAAAATCAGGATTTTGGGGTTTTTCAGCAGCGCGCGCGCAATGCACAGCCGCTGTTTCTGCCCGCCGGATACGTTCACGCCGCCCTGGCCGAGATTGGTTTCGTATCCATCCGGAAAGGACATGACGAAATCGTGCGCCTGCGCTGCCTTGCATGCCTCAATGATTTCCTCATCCGTCGCCTCTGGGTTGCCCCAGCGGAGGTTTTCCCGGATCGTGCCGGAAAAGAGGACGTTTTTCTGCAGCACCATGGCGACCGCACCGCGCAGGTGCTCCAGCGTATAATCCTTCACATCATGTCCGCCCACGAGCACCTCTCCCTCCTGCGCCTCATACAGCCGCGGGATCATCTGGACGAGCG
Source organism: Ruminococcaceae bacterium UBA1691 (assembly GCA_002320555.1). GTDB lineage: Bacteria > Bacillota > Clostridia > Oscillospirales > Acutalibacteraceae > Fimivicinus. The sequence goes on from DCJV01000061.1 coordinate 4,225, forward strand.
TCGATTTTGCACTGCCCGTACCGCCGATGATGCCGATGGTCTCGCCGGAGCGGATCGACAGACTGATATCGGAGAGCACCGGCTTCTCTGCATCCTGATGATAGCGGAAGGAAACGTGGCGCATCTCGATCGAACCGTCCGGCACAGTCAGCGCCGGGTCCGCTGCCGCGTCGCCAATATCCGGCTCATCCCGTAGCACCTCGCAGATCCGGTTGGCAGATGCTTTCGACATCACGATCATAACGAAGGTATTGGTAATCATCATCAGGGACATGAGAATCTGCGTAACATAGCTGATAAAGCTCATCAATTGGCCTGTCTCCATGGAGCCGAAGGCGATCAGCTTTCCGCCGAACCAGACGATGGCGACGATGCAGGCATTCATCGCAAGCGTCATCAGCGGGCCATTCCACACGAGAATTTTTTCGGCCATAATGCTGGATCGCTTCAGGTCTTCATTGGTGACTTCAAACTTTTCCTTTTCAAATTTTGAGCGGACAAAGGCCTTCACCACGCGGATTGCCATAAGCGTTTCCTGCACGCGGGCATTGAGCCCGTCAAATTTCTCCAGCATGACCTGAAAGCGGGGGAATGCGCGTGTGGCAATCAGCGCAAGCAACCCGCCCAACACCGGGATGGCGATCAGGAATACCGTGACCAGTTCTCCATTGAGCCGCCATGCGAGGACAGTGGCGCTCACCAGCATCACAGGCGCGCGCACGCATACGCGAATGAGCATCATAAAGGTCATCTGCACGCGGTTGACGTCTGTCGTCAGACGCGTCACCAGCGAAGCGGTGGAAAAGCGGTCCACATTGGAAAACGCGAAATCCTGCACACGGCCGAACATTCCTTCCCGCAGGCCTGCGCCGAGCCCCATGCCCGCGATGGAGGCAAACCAAGCGGAAAGCGCGCCCGCAACCAGGGAGCACAGCGCAAAGACGACCATCTGAACGCCTGTATTTACCACATAGCGCAGATCCTGATTGGTGATGCCGATGTCCACGATCTGGGACATCAGCATCGGGATACGCACTTCCAGCAAAACTTCTATGATAACGGTCACCGGGCTGAGCAGCGTCGCCCACCAATATTTTTTCACACATGGTGCAAACTGTTTGATCATACGCCTCGTTCCTCCTTTCTGCGGCGGTCAATCTCTTCATGCTCCTTGGCCATCATCATCATCATGTCGGCCTCCTCCAGATCCTCTTTCGCAAGATTGTGTGTCATCCGGCAAAGGTATCCGTAAAGCTGCTCGCATTCTTCCGCGCTGAATCCGGCAAACATCTCATCATCCAGCCGGTCGAACAGCTCTCTGGTACGCCTGGTCAGATCCCGCCCTTTTTCCGTGAGCATGATCCGGTTATAGCGCAAATCATCTTCTGACGGCAGTTTATCGACGACTCCGGTCTTCTGCATGCGTTTGATTGATACCGCCACACTGGCGGGCGATACATGCAGCCTATCGGCCAGAGCCTTCTGCGTGAGGCAGCCGCCCTGCTCCAGCGTCTCCAGCAACGGCATCTGCCCATCATACAGGCCGATTTCGGATGCCACGCGGTGGGTCTGAATCCGTTTGAGCGCATTGAGCTGGATAAGCTTTCCCACGATTTCCCGATAGGAATGCATCCTGACAAACCTCCTTTCCATAATCAATCGATTTATAATAAATCGGTTAATTGTTAGTCGATTCATTATAAAATACAAAAAATGGAATGTCAACCTCTTCACGGTAAAAAACTGTTTCAAACACGAATCCATAGCAAAGGGCGTGTTGCGAAATTTTCATTTCGCAACACGCCCCAGCCTGTCGAAAAAGGAATATCGTTTCGTCAAAATGCACGAGAATAATTTCGTAAAAATTCCCCGTTATGCTTACCTTTTTTGATTGCCTTGACAAGGGAAGAAGAATTGAAATGCGCTCAGGCCGCGCGGGCCCTTCCTTTTCGGTTCGGCCGGAAAAGGAAGCAAAAGGGGCCGTTTTGCACGGCACGTCGGC
>DCJV01000103.1 GCA_002320555.1 Ruminococcaceae bacterium UBA1691
CTGCGCAGCCGAGGACCGTGTTGATCTTGTGCTCGACGATCGACTCGATCGCGTTGCGCGCATCGGTGAGATACTGGCGGGGATCGAAATGACCCGGATACTCCGCAAAATGCTTGCGGATAGAAGCAGTCATGGCAAGGCGGATGTCGGAGTCGACATTGATCTTGCAGACAGCCATGCTCGCAGCCTTGCGCAGCATATCCTCCGGAATGCCGATTGCATCGGGCATCTCGCCGCCGAATTCATTGATCATCTTGACGTATTCCGGCATGACGGAGCTCGCGCCGTGCAGGACGATCGGGAAGCCGGGCAGCTTCTCCGCAACCTCGGCGAGGATGTCGAACCGCAGCTGCGGCTTTTGGCCGGGCTTGAATTTATAGGCGCCGTGGCTCGTGCCGATGGCGATGGCGAGGGAGTCGACGCCTGTGCGGGAGACGAAATCCTCAACCTCCTCCGGCTGCGTGAAGTTCGCGTCGTCGTCGGAAACGTTAACGTCGTCTTCGATGCCGGCAAGCTTGCCAAGCTCGCCCTCTACCACGACCCCATGCGCATGCGCATACTCAACGACTTTGCGGGTCAGCTCCACATTCTCTTCATAGGGCTTGGAGGAACCGTCGATCATGACCGAGGTAAAGCCGCCGTCGATGCAGCTCTTGCAGGTTTCAAAATCCGGGCCGTGATCCAGATGCAGGGCGATTGGAAGGCCGGTCTCGTCGACGGCCGCCTCGACCAGCTTGACCAGATATTCATGGTGCGCATACTTGCGTGCACCGGAGGATACCTGCAGGATGACGGGCGCGTTGAGCTTTTTGCATGCGCTCGTGATTCCCTGGACGATCTCCATGTTATTTACGTTGAAGGCGCCGATGGCATAGCCATTCTCATAGGCTTTTTTGAACATTTCCGTGGTGGTAACCAATGGCATAGAAAGCACTCCTTATATTTTATTTTTGAAGTATTGCCGGTCAAGCCGGCGCACTCGGGTTTACCGAGGTATTATTATATCGCAGAACGGCGGGCTTGTCAAAGGCATGTCAAGGCTTTGTGCATTTTCGGGCGGCCAGGCGGCTAGGAGGTGCTGCGGCGCGGTTTTTCCTTGACATTTCAGGGCCTTTCCGCTATGATTTTACGGAAGAACAGGAAAGAATCTGGAAGGGGCCAATAGTATGCTTTCAAATACGGAAAAGACGATGGAAAAGGTTGTCGCGCTGTGTAAGGCGAGGGGCTTTGTTTATCCTGGCAGCGAGATTTACGGCGGCCTGTCGAACACCTGGGATTACGGCCCGCTGGGCGTGGAATTTAAGAATAACGTCAAGCGCGCCTGGTGGAAAAAATTTGTGCAGGAGAGCCCCTATAATGTCGGCCTTGATTCTGCAATTTTGATGAACCCGCAGACCTGGGTTGCTTCTGGCCATGTGGGCGGTTTTTCTGACCCGCTGATGGATTGCAAGGCCTGCAAGACGCGCCATCGCGCGGATAAGCTCATTGAGGACACGGGCGTTAATCCGGCGGGGTGGAGCTTTGAACAGATGTCCGATTATATTAAGGAGCATAAGATCGCCTGCCCGGAGTGCGGCGCATGCGACTTTACCGATATCCGCAAATTCAACCTCATGTTCAAAACCTTTCAGGGTGTGACGGAGGATGCGAAAAACGAACTGTACCTCCGTCCGGAGACGGCACAGGGCATTTTCGTCAACTTCCCGAATATTCAACGGACGACCCGCCGGAAGATTCCCTTCGGCGTGTGCCAGATTGGAAAATCCTTCCGCAATGAGATCACGCCCGGCAACTTCACCTTCCGCACGCGCGAATTCGAGCAGATGGAGCTGGAATTCTTCTGCAAGCCCGGCACGGAGCTCGAATGGTTCTCCTACTGGAAGGATGCCTGCCACAAGTGGCTGCTCTCCCTCGGCATGCGGGATGAAAACCTCCGCCTGCGCGATCATGAGCAGAAGGAGCTCTCCCATTATTCCAACGCGACGACGGACTTTGAGTATCTCTTCCCCTTCGGCTGGGGCGAATTGTGGGGCGTTGCAAGCCGCACGGATTTCGACCTGACGCAGCATCAGAACACCTCCGGCAAGAGCCTTGAATATTTTGACCAGACCACCAATGAGAAATACCTGCCCTACGTCATCGAGCCATCACTCGGCGCGGATCGTGTGGCGCTCGCCTTCCTTTGCGATGCTTATGACGAGGAAGTGGTGGACGCGGAGAAGAACGACACCCGTGTGGTGATGCATCTGCATCCGGCGCTCGCGCCGATGAAGGCGGCGGTCCTGCCGCTCTCCAAGAAGCTGAATGAGGGCGCGATGAAGGTGCACGACTTGCTGGCGAAGCATTTCATGGTGGAGTATGACGACGCAGGCTCCATCGGCAAGCGGTACCGCAGGCAGGATGAGATCGGCACGCCGATGTGCGTGACCTACGATTTCGACAGTGAGACGGACGGCTGCGTAACGGTGCGCGACCGTGATACGATGGAACAGGTTCGCCTGCCGATTGATGAACTTACGGCGTTTATCGAGAAAAAGCTTGATTTCTGAGGCGAAATCCGGCAATGAAAAATCAGGGGTGCGTTGTTTGTTGCAACGCACCCCTTAGCTTGTCGAAAAATATATCGTTTTGTCAAAATCAACAAGAACAATTTCATAAAATTTTTCCGTTACGATTGCCTTTTTAATTTGTCTTGACAAGGGAAGAAGAAATTGGAACGCGCTCAG
>DCJV01000161.1 GCA_002320555.1 Ruminococcaceae bacterium UBA1691
GCATGGCCGGAATCCGGCTTTGCTGCAGTCCTCGAACTTTCTCGATATTTGAAAGGGATGGTCATAAAGGATGGGAATTCTGTATTTGGTGATTCCGTGCTATAACGAAGAAGCAGTCATTGAACATACGGTGGAGGAGCTCACGCCGATTCTGGAGGATTTGCGTCAGAAGGCGAAGATCGCTTTCGAGAGCCGGATTTTGCTGGTGGACGACGGCAGCAGGGACACCACCTGGGAGAAAATCGAGGCGTTGCATCAGGCGAACCCCTTTGTCTGCGGCTTAAAGCTTGCACATAACCGAGGCCATCAGAACGCATTGATGGCAGGGCTGATGGAGGCGCGTCGTTATTGTGACTGCGCGGTGTCAATGGATGCAGATTTGCAGGACGATATCCATGTCCTGGAGGAATTTATCGACAAATTTAATGCGGGGACTGACATCGTTTACGGCGTGCGCAATAAGAGGGATTCAGATACCTTTTTCAAACGGAGGACTGCGCTTGGCTTTTATAAGGTGATGCGCCTGCTCGGTGTGGAGACCGTTTATAACCATGCGGACTACCGCCTGATGAGCAGGCGGGCGCTCGACGCGCTCTCTGAATACAAAGAGGTGAATCTCTTTTTGCGCGGTATCGTCCCCTTGATCGGGTATTCGACGGATTATGTGTATTACGACCGTAGCGAACGCTATGCGGGGGAATCGAAGTATCCGTTGCGCAAGATGCTTTCCTTTGCGATGGATGGAATCACCTCCTTCAGCGTGCGGCCCCTGCGGATGATTTCCGTGGCAGGTATCCTGATTGGCTGTTTGAGCGTGCTGGGCCTGCTATATGCGCTGATTTCCAAGCTTTGCGGCGTTGCGGTCAGCGGCTGGACGGCAATCGTCTGCTCGATTTGGCTGCTCGGGGGAATTCAGCTTTTCTGTACGGGCGTGGTCGGGGAGTATATCGGCAAGATTTACAGCGAAGTCAAGGCGCGTCCCCGGTATCGGGTTGAAACCTTTCTCAAAAAGTAACCACTAATATTCTTCAAAAGATTTTACATAGTTTAGGCGGTGCAGAATGACTCAAGAGCAATTGCTGGCCCTGCGCAGGCAGGTTATGGAAAAAGAATTTTCACGCATGAATCCCATGCAAAAGGAGGCCGTTTTTACAACCGAAGGCCCCCTGCTGATTCTGGCAGGCGCGGGCAGCGGCAAGACGACGGTGCTTGTCAACCGGATTGCCAATATTGTGAAATACGGCTGCGCATATTTTTCACAGGAGGTTCCGGAAGCCCTGACGGATGAGGATGTCCGGATGCTGGAGGAATACCGCGACGGCGCACGGGAATATACCTATGAAATTGCGGACCTTCTGGCTGTCCGCCCTGCAAAGCCGTGGCAGATCCTTGCGATTACGTTTACCAATAAGGCCGCTGGCGAGCTCAAGGAGCGGCTGGAGGCGATGCTCGGCCCGGAGGGGCAGGATGTATGGGCAAGCACCTTCCACTCCGCCTGTGCGCGTATCCTGCGGCGGGACGGGGAGAGCCTCGGCTATACGAGCCATTTTACGATTTATGATACGGATGATTCCAAGCGCGTCATGAAGGAGTGCCAGAGGTTGCTGGGGATCGACGACAAAATGCTCTCCCATAAGACGCTCCTGCATGAGATCAGCCATGCGAAGGACAGCCTGATTTCACCAGAGGAATACCTGAAGGATGCAGGCGACGACGTGCGCCTGCGGAAGATCGGTGAAGCCTACCGGCTCTATGAGAAGCTGCTCCGGGATGCGGACGCGATGGACTTCGACGATATCATCGTGAACACAGTAAAGCTCCTGGAAGAGAATGAGGAGGTGCGCGCCCGCTATCAGAACCGCTTCCGCTATGTGATGGTCGACGAGTATCAGGATACCAACCATGCGCAGTACAGGCTCACCAGCCTTCTGGCCGGCGGCAGCGGCAACCTCTGCGTGGTCGGTGACGACGACCAGAGTATTTACCGCTTCCGCGGCGCAACGATTGAAAATATCCTCTCTTTCGAGCAGCAGTATCAAAAGGCAAAGGTGATCCGTCTCGAACAGAATTACCGCTCCACGCAGAATATTCTGGACGCAGCCAATGCTGTGATCGCCCATAATACCGAGCGAAAGGGCAAAAATCTCTGGACAGCCAATGGCGCCGGGGAAAAGATCGTCGTGGATAACGCCTTTGACGAGCAGGAGGAGAGCACCTTTATCGCGGATACCATCATGGATTCTGTCAAGCGGGGGAAGAAGTGGAGTGACCATGCGGTGCTTTACCGGATGAACGCCCAGTCGAACGCAATTGAGCGCACCTTCGTGCGCATGGGCGTGCCCTACCGCGTGATCGGCGGGCACCGCTTCTATGAGCGCAAGGAAATCCGGGATGCGCTCGCGTATCTCTCCGTCATCAGCAATCCTGCGGATAATATCCGTCTTCGCCGGATCATCAATGAGCCCAAGCGCGGCATTGGTGCGACGACCATCAACCACGCGGCCCAAATCGCGGCGGGGTTAGGCCTGAGCATCTATGAGGTCATCTCCCATGCGGATGAATATGAGCAGCTCGAGCGGGCGGCACCGCGCCTGCGGGCTTTTACTCAGATCATTGATGGCCTGATCGAGGCGGCGGAGGAGCTGCCGCTCAATGAGCTGTTTGAGCGCGCGATGCGGGAGACGGGCTATCTGGATTCCCTGGCGCTGGACCGGGAGACCTATCAGGACCGTCTGGAGAATATTCAGGAGCTTTCCTCCAACCTGCTGCGTTACGGCGAGGAAAACGAGGATGGAGACTTAAACGGTTTCCTCGAAGAGGTCGCATTGATGACCGATATCGATAATTATAACGAGGAGGCGGACACCGTCGTCCTCATGACGCTGCATTCCGCCAAGGGCCTGGAATTCCCCGTGGTGTTTATCCCGGGCATGGAACGGGGCATTTTCCCCGGTATCCAGTCCCTGTATGCCGCCAGCGAGATGGAGGAGGAGCGTAGGCTTGCCTATGTAGGCATTACCCGCGCCAAGGAGCGGCTGTATCTGACCCATGCGCGCACTCGTATGCTCTACGGTAGCACAAACCACAATGCTCCCTCGCCGTTCTTGGAGGAGATTCCGCCGGCGCTCATTGAGGAGAAGCACAAGGTCATGATGCCGCAGCCGAAATCCCCGGTGGCACAGCGCGCTGCAAAGCCGAAAAAAACCTTTGACCATTCCTTCGGGCCGGCGGTACAAAAGCCCTCTGCCCCTGCAGGCTCCTATCATGTCGGCGATACGGTAGGGCACAAGCTCTTCGGCACGGGGGTAGTGCTGTCCGCACAGCCGATGGGCAACGATACGCTGCTGGAGATCGCCTTTGACAAGGCGGGCACCAAAAAGCTGATGGCCAATTTCGCGCGTTTGACGAAGGGATAAGGGTAGGGAAAACGGCTTATATTGTTTTGATGCATAGCAAAAATGCGGGCCATACGGCCCGGAATGCAAATATTTTACGGTAGATTCGCCGCGGTATGCCAAAAGATGCGTACTGCGGTGAATTCTTTTATCGTCTTTATTGACAATTTAGATGAATTCATGTAATCTTTTTTAGGAGAGATTGTAGGAAAGAGGGAGAGATTTATGAAACAAACGTGCAAGCGTGTGCTATGTGTGCTGCTGACGCTGCTTCTGCTGCTGGGGTGCTCCTCGGCAGCTCTTGCGGCAGATTCCTGTGCGTGTGGGACGGCTCCGCTGATTGTTGTCACCGGCATGAACGCATGGCCTCTGGTATTGAATGCAGGTACGGATCAGGAGAAGCAGGTATTTGCGCCCGATACACAGGCGATTCTGAAGCTCGTCGGACAAATCGCGGGCCCTGTGGCGCAGTTTGCCGTGACAAAGGATTATGATAAGCTCGGCGATGATATCCTGCCGGCGGTCTATGCGCTCTTCGAGCCGCTTGCCTGCAATCCGGATGGAGGCAGCCGCTATGCCGTCACAACCACGGTATATCCGGAATCTATGGCGAACTATCCGGAGTTTGTCAATGAGGAGGGCTATCTGACCAACGAGCCTGCGCTGGTACGCGCTGCCGCACAGAAAATTGGCGCCGATCACGTCTACTATTTCAATTACGACTGGCGGCTCGATCCCATGGAGCATGCGAAGGAGCTGCGCGCCTATGTAGAACGTGCCAAGCAGGAGACGGGCCATGACAAGGTGAATCTGGTCGGATCCAGCATGGGCGGCACGATCATTGCCTCCTATCTTGCGCAATACGGCAGCGGGGATATCGATAATTTTACGATGCTGTCCTCCGCCTTCACGGGCACGGCGATCGTAGGCGATCTCTTCACCGGGAAGATCGAATTTCACAAGGAAGCGCTCATCCGCATCCTGAAGGAGGTTGCGGGGCAGCAGGCGGTCAATGTGCTGCTCGACGCGCTCGATCAGGCGGGTATCATCGATGTTTTGTTGCCGGTGCTCGATGAGCTCGTGGCGCATTTGAAGGACCGCGTCTATGATGAGGTGTTTCAGGATACGTTTGTGACGATGCCGGGCATTTGGGATCTGATTGCGCTGGAGGATTACGAGGATGCCAAAGCGTATCTGCTCGACCCGGAGGAGGACGCACAGCTCATCGCCCGGATTGACGCTTACCATTATGGGGTGCAGGAGAAGCTGCCGGAGCTGTTCCGGGCGGCGATGGAGCAGGGAACGAAGATCAATGTTGTCTCCCACTACAACCTGCAGGGCGTGCCGCTTACGCCTTCCTATCGGGAGCAAAACGACAATGTCATCGACACGAAATATACCTCAGGCTATGCGACCTGCGCTTTGTTAGACGAAACCCTGCCGGAAGGGTATCAGCAGAAGAATACCAGATGCCGGGACGCTTCGCATCATCATATATCCGGCGACCGGATGATCGATGCTTCCACCTGTCTGCTGCCGGAGCAGACATGGTTTTTGAAGGATCTCAAGCATGTGGGATATATCTATGATACGCAGGTGATGGAGTTCATCCTTTGGCTCTGCCTTTCGGATTCGCAGCGTACTGTGCAGGAGGCGGGGGATTACAGCCAGTTTATGCAGGTCGATCCCAAAACCGGGGCGCTGTCGCTGATTCAGGCGGAGCAGCCGGAAGAGCCGGATACGCAGGGGCCTGCTACAGAAGAGCTGAAGGAGCCGGAAACCGTCCGGGGTGAAACGCTCTCGGAGGGGCCGGTCTCCGCGCTTACGCCTTCTGAAAGCACAGTCCGCCAGCAGGAGGAGCCTGCGGGGGCGATTGCCGATACCGGAGAGCGGGCGTTCGCCCTGCTTCCCTTGGGCTTGGTGGCCGCTGCAGCCGCGGTATTGACGCTCATGAGAAAAAAGCATACAATATAAAAAGGACAAATCACGATTGTCAGGCCGCCGCAATTATTTTGCGGCGGCCTGAAACAAGGCGGGGGATTTCGATGGATTTTCAAAAGGCAGTCGAATTGGTGCGGGAGACGAAAACGATTGTGCTGGACCCGGAAGCGGCGCATCGGATCACTGTGAAGGGGAAAGCCGATTACGTCACGCAGGTAGATTTCAGCGTGCAGGCGTATCTGAAGCAACGGCTTTTAGCGCTTGCCCCACAGGCAGGCTTTTTGGCGGAGGAGCAGGAGAACCCCGACTATAGCGGCAAGCCAGCCTGGATTCTCGACCCCATCGACGGAACGACAAATTTGATCCATGATTACCGCATGAGTGCGGTCTCACTGGCCTTTTATGACGGGCGGGAAGTGGTATTCGGCGCCGTCTACAATCCGTTTACAGAGGAACTATTCACAGCGGAGAAGGGGAAAGGCGCCTTTTTGAATGGCAGGCTGATCCGGTGCACCGGGACACAAGCGATCGAATCGTGCCTGGCGGCGATTGGCACGGCCCCGTACTATAAAGAGGAGGCCGCGCAGAATTTTGAGCGATTTCAAAAGGTATTCCTCGCCTGCCAGGATATCCGGCGCTCCGGCTCGGCGGCGCTCGACCTCTGCTATGTGGCCTGCGGGCGGATCGACGCGTATTTCGAGCGGCATTTGAAGCCGTGGGATTATGCGGCCGGGCTGCTGCTCGTGCGGGAAGCGGGGGGCTGTGTAACGGACTGGCAGGGGAAGGCGCTGGATGTGACAAGAAGGAATGATGTTCTGGCGACAAACGGGAAGGTGCA
>DCJV01000098.1:0-16272 GCA_002320555.1 Ruminococcaceae bacterium UBA1691
CGATGCTAATCAATTTGACGGCATGTTTTGCTTGTTTTCGCTGCTGGAACGCAGTATACTGAAAAAAAACTTGAAAAGGTGAAAGGAGCGTGTTTATGCAGGAATCCTCGCCGGATCTGCGGCTGGCGGTTTTAATTGATGCAGATAATGTTCCGTATGCAAATGTCAAGGCGATGCTTGCGGAGATTGCGCGCTATGGCACGCCGACGATCAAGCGGATTTATGGGGATTGGACGCAGCCGACGCTTTCCGGCTGGAAAAAGGTGCTGCTGGAAAATGCAGTGACGCCTATTCAGCAATATAGCTATACGTCAGGAAAGAACTCGACCGACTCCGCCATGATCATTGATGCAATGGACATCCTCTATACCAACCGTGTCGATGGGTTTTGCCTGGTGTCGAGCGACTGCGACTTTACACGGCTGGCCACCCGCCTGCGCGAAGCGGGCAAGCTGGTCATCGGTATCGGTGAGCAAAAAACGCCCACGCCGTTTATTTCGGCCTGTGACCGCTTTATTTATCTGGAAATCTTACCAGATGAGAAAAAGAAAAAGCAGCGCCTGCCGAAGGGAAAAAGTGGCCAGCCTGCGTTGGAGGAGCCAGAGACGGCGGTGGTCTCTGTGCGGCAAAAAGGAAGCAGGCTGCCGCATGAGGTTGCCGAAATGATTGTTGCTTCCGTCAACGATCTTGCGGACGAAAACGGCTGGGCCTTTTTGGGAGATGTTGGGAATCTTCTGCTGAAAAAGCAGCCGTCGTTTGATAGCCGCAATTACGGCTATCAGAAGCTCTCGCAGCTGATCCAGTCCATGAACCGGTTTGATATTGAGCCGCGCGATACGGCGAATTCCCATGTCAAGCATATTTTTATCCGTGAGAAAACGTTATGAAGCGACGGGCTTCTATGAGGCCTTTCGTTCATATATGGTTCATATTTATATGCTAAATTCCTGATGAAGAACCAATGAATCAAAAAGGAAAGGAAGTGTTAGGATGATTTCGATCATGGAAGTGATCCTGGGCCTGCTCAGCGGCATCTCGGATCCGATCGCCAAGGCATTTGGCGATTGGATGCAGTCGATCGTCATCAAGATTTTTGGCTGAATGGTAGGAGAAGAAAACGTCCCGGAAACGCATAATCGCGTTTTCCGGGACGTTTTCTTTTTCTCTTTTGGTCAGCCATCAGCTTAGCCTGCCGCTGCAATTTTCTCGCGGATTGTGGCTCCCAGTTCTTTTAGCTCTTCGCGGGACAGTCCTGCAGTGGGGATAGGAGGCAGAATTGTGAGCGTAACCTCTGCAGGCTTGATCCACATATGGTTGGCTTCCATCACCTTGTAGGTACCGCTGATCCGCACGGGGACAAGCGGTACCTTTGCTTTTTCGGCCATTTTGAAGGCGCCATTCTTGAATTCTCCCATCTGATCGCCGCGGCTGCGCGTTCCCTCCGGAAAGATCGTGATCGAATAGCCCTTTTGCAGCAGTTCGGTTCCCTTACGCAGAGATCCCATAGCACTGCGCGCATTTTCCCGATCCAAGAAAATACAGCCAAGATAGCGCATCCAGGTGCGAATCATAGGAATCTTATCCGCCTCTTTTTTGGCAATTAGGCCGTGCGGTTTGTCCAGATAACCGAGCAGCGTGGGAATATCGAAAAGGCCTTGATGATTGCTGACAAAAACACAAGCGCCTTTTGGAATGTTCTCAAGGCCCTGTACGGTTACCTTAACGCCGGCAAGCTTTAAAAGCCTGCGCGACCATTTCTGGACCGCTTGCGAGACGAGCGCGTCCCGCTCTTCGATGTTTCCAGCCTGTGTGAGCTTTTTTATGCGGTGTATTTTGGGGAGCACGGCGATCAGATACCCCCAAAAATAGATAAACCAAATAATTGTGCGCATAGAAATGGACTCCCCTTATCGATTGTTGTCCTAATCATAGCACCCTGATCCGTAAAAAACAAGGGAAAGTAGCAGAAAGGAAGAGAAAGTAGCAGAAATATATCATTCTAATGATAATGGAATTTATTGAATATTCAGGGAAAGAAACAGCCATGGGAAACGCTTGTTTTCTTATACCAAAGCGATTGCTTTTTTATGTTAAGCATAACGCACGATCCGATCGGAACAGTACCTCGAAAACCGCATGACCGTCTGACAAGGAATACCCAGCAGGGGGAGCGTGCCAGTGCCGGACCCTTTTCAGGGAGAATGGCAAGAGGAAGACTACAGAGGGAATGCATGAGCCAGAAAACACCCCTTTCCTTATACCAGCATATATTGGAGGGAAAGAGGTGATCATTTGAAATTCAAGTTTATTCTGTCGATTTGTTTCGGCGGACTGTGGCTGGCCGTTTCTCTATTCTTTGCAATCGGCTGGGCACAGGAGGTTTCTTATTTCTTACCCGGTATTTATGTTTGGTGGGTAATTATCGGAATTGCCCTGCTTCCAGGTTTTTTGATGAGCGCCATGTTTTTTTCCAATCTATTGCACTGGCAATTAAAAAGATATCCCGATATCGCGGAAGACACAACGATTCTTATGTGTGCGCATAACGAAGAAAAAAATATTGCCCGATCCATTCAAGCGATTTTAAACCAGCAGTACGCCGGACATATTCGGCTGATTGTTATTGATAATGGGTCCAATGATCATACCAAACAGCAAATCATGAACATGCATACGTCTGCTCTTGCAAACTGTTCCATCGAATATGTTTACTGTGACCAGCCGGGAAAGGCTCATGCATTGAATTATGGTCTGGCGATGATTCACACCCCGTATTTTATCACAGTAGATGCGGACACCTACTTGCAAAAACAAGCAGTACAAAGAATCATGAACCATATTGTATCCTGTGAAAGCGTGTGCGTTGCCGGAAATCTGTTCGTTCAGAATCCCAAAGCTTCCCTGGCTGCAAGAATGCAAAATTATGACTATCTGCTTAGCATTGCTGCGGTCAAACGGTTCCAGGGCAGCTATCAATCTACCTTGGTGGCACAGGGCGCTTTCAGTGCTTATCAAACCGAGGCGGTTCAGCAAATAGGCGGATGGAAGGATGTGATGGGGGAAGATATTGTACTGACTTATCAATTGCTCCGCCAGAAGCTTCCGTCCACTTATGAGCCTGGGGCGGTCGGTTATACAACGGTTCCCGAAACATTCAATGGCCTGTACAATCAACGCAAACGGTGGGCAATCGGTATGTTGGAGGGATTATCCTCTGTTCCGCCTTGGAAACAGGGGACGGGATATTCCCGCTATTTTACTTTCGTGAATCTTTCTATATATTTACCTTGATCTTGCCTTTCTATTTGGACTCATCCCAGGAATGATACTCGCATTTTTTGGATTTTATTATTTCGCTGGATTTCTCACCTTATTGACAGTAGCCGTTTGCATTCTACTCTTTCTAAGTATGTATCTCTATCAGAAGAAATTGGGGATTCCATTTCAAAACAGTGTTTTGGGCTTCCTGTGTTTTCTCTTGTTTTTTCAGGCCATTCAGAGTACGGCGGCATTACACGGCTACCTGATCCGGCTGCTGCATAGAAAGGGAGAATGGAAGTGAAACGGAAAAATGTATTATTCGGCACCCTTATCTGCGTTGTGATTGTATTGGTCGTTATTGGGCTGCTTGCGGGAATCTGCCATCGTTTAAAACGGGATGCCATCACGGCGCAAATCAATCCCGGGCAGCCTGTCGTTGCGCTGACCTTTGACGATGGTCCAAACGCCCATTATACCCCGCAGGTGCTGGATATTTTGTATGAACAGCAGGTTCCGGCTACCTTCTTTCTGATAGGCGAAAAGTTTACCGGAAACGAGCTGCTGATTCGGGAGATAGCGGCAAGTGGGCATGAAATCGGGAACCATACCTTCTCCCACCCGGACCTCACTAAATTGGACAGCCGGAAAATACAATGGGAAATCCAGCAGACAGAAGAAAAACTGAAAAAAATCCTGCCGGACTATCCGATGAAGTATGTTCGCCCGCCTTATGGAAGATATACGGAAGATGTCCAAAAGGCAATCGGCCTTCCTCTTGTATTATGGACCATCGACAGCGGTGATTGGGAAGCTCCGAATGCAGAAAATATCTACACTGCCCTTATCGGTAAGATACAGAATGGGGATATTATCGTTTTCCATGATGACAACGCGCAAACAGTCAAGGCACTGGAAAAAATAATTCTGGAGCTCAAGAAGAGAGGCTTTCAGTTTGCGACTGTATCACAGCTGTATGAGTATCAATCAAAATGATAACGCAGTTGGAGCAAGACAGGAACAGTGTAGGTGATTTCCGGCCTGAAAACAGGCGGCTCCGGATGAAATAACCGGAAGGCGGGCGCTTTTCTTCCTGCCTTCCGGTTTCCTTATTTTATGTGCCCATCATCTCATGATAGTTACCGAGAAGCGTAAATGCGGGAAGCTCATCCTGCAGAGCGCAGAGCAGATGGAGGGTAGGCTCATCCCGTACGCTGCCTGTAAAATCGAGATAAAAATAATACTGGAAGTTGCTATCCGGAATTGGACGAGATTCGATTTTGGTGAGATTCAGCCCGCAGCGGGCAAAACGGGACAATACGCCATGTAGGGAGCCGGTGGTATGCGGCAGGGTAAAAATCAAGCTGATTTTATCCGCCTGCGGTGTGATACGCATCTCGCGGGAGATCGCGATGAAACGCGTAGCGTTATTTTTGCTCGTCTGGATGTCAGCTTCTAGAATCTGAAGGCCAAAATTACGGGCGGCATCCGCTGAGGCAATCGCGGCCGCGTCCCGCTCCCCAGATTCGGAGAGCCGCTTGGCTGCCGCTGCAGTATTGGAGCAAGGGACCGGGGAGAGGCCGTGCGCCTCCAGGTATTCGGCACACTGAGCGAGCCCCTGCGGATGGGAGTATACCCGCTTCAGGCTGCCAGGCTGTACCCCGGGCAGCGCCATCAGGCAGTGATGAATGGATAAATCCGCTGCCACCGAGATGGAAAGGCGATAGCGCAACATCAGATCAAAGGTCTCGTGGACGGAGCCCGCATAGGAATTTTCAATGGGGACAACGCCGAAATCGACCTTCCCTTCAGCAACAGCCGCAAATACATCCTCGAATCCGTGATAAAAAACGACGCTGCCCTCCGGGAAAAGTAAACGGGAAGCCGCGTCGGAATAAGCGCCGCTGACACCGGAACACGCGATTCGAGGTGTTTGCATCCATTCCTGCCCGGCGTGTAAAGCTTTTTCTACCTGCTCGCGCAAAGCCTGCCCGCCGCCGAGCACATCGTGCTGCAATGCGCGGCTCGCCTCCATCATCGCTGCATAAACGCCCTGCAGGGCATTTCCATATGTGCCGCCGCGGTCCCGGATACGGTCGAGAATCTGCTGCTCCCGCTTTGCATCAAGCACAGGGATACCGGCTTCGCGCTTGATTTGAGCCACCTTGCCGGCAGCATCCATACGGCGCATCAGAAGCGGTAGAAGCTGATCATCAATGGCGTTTATCTCTGCCCGAATTTCATTGAGCTTTGGATGATCCATAACTAGTCATCTCCCCCTGAATTAGCATTGCATCCAGTAGCGCAACCGCAACTGCCGCCTCTACCACCGGCTGCGCACGCACGGCAATGCACGCGTCGTGACGGCCCTTGATGACCAAGCTGGCGTTTTCATGGGATACGCAGTCGATGGTCTGCTGCTCCTTTGCGATGGAAGCGGTCGGCTTGAATGCCACGCGCAGGAGAAGCGGCATGCCAGTGGAAATGCCGCCAAGGATGCCGCCGTTATGGTTGGTGCGGGTTTTGACGCTGCCGTCAGAAGCATAGTACATCGGATCGTTTGCCTCGCTGCCGCAAAGGCCGGAAATTCCAAAGCCATCGCCAAAGGAAATGCCCTTGACGGCTGGCACACCGTATAGGAGAGAGGCGATTCGGCTCTCCAGGGAATCAAACATCGGGGAGCCGATACCGGCGGGTAGGCCAACCGCCGCGCATTCGATGATGCCGCCCACGCTATCCTTTTCCGCCTGTGCCCGGGCAATTTCTGCATACATTTCCCGCTTTTTCTGCAGATCGAGCGCTGTAAAGGGCTCTTTGTTTAAGGCATTGAGCTCCTCTGCGGTCAGAGAGACAGCGTCAAAGGGCGTATCATAGATATTGTGTATCATGAATACATGCGAGCCGATCACGATCCCGCGTTTTTCGAGGATCTGGCGGCACACGGCTCCGGCGGCGGTGAGGGGGGCGGTTAGCCTGCCGGAGAAATGCCCTCCGCCGCGGATATCATTGTGGCCACCGTATCGTACGCTGCCCGTATAATCTGCGTGGGAGGGCCGTGGCAGATGCAGGATATTGGTATAGTCGTGTGATTTGACATTGGTGTTTTCAATCACGGCGCACAGGGGGGCGCCGGTCAGCTTTCCGTCCAGCATACCGGAGACGAAATGTGGAAGATCCGCTTCACGGCGCGGCGTCGATCCTGCCGTGAGCCCCGGCGCGCGGCGGTCCATCTGTACCTGCACGGCGTCAAGGTCGATTGCCTCTCCGGCGGGCAGCCCATCGAGCACCATTCCGATAGCGGGCCCATGGCTTTCGCCAAAGATGGACAGCTTCAATACGTTACCCCATGTCGACGACATTCGCAATGCCTCCAATTTTCATATAGTCCTCAAAGAAGGATGGATAGGATTTATTGATGCTCAGTGCGTCGCTGATGATCACATTGTCGTCAGCGCGCATCGCGGCAATGGAAAAGGCCATGACGATACGGTGGTCGTTGCAGCCATCGACGCAACCGCCATGTACCGGATGCCCGCCATGAATTGTGAGGCTGTCAGCCGTTTGTGTGACGGGAATGCCCAGCGCCTGCAGGCCGGCGGCCGTGCTCTGGAGCCGGTCACTCTCCTTAAGCCGCAGGCGCGCCGCGTTATAAATCCGCATATCACCCTTGCAATAGGCGCCCAAAACCGCAAGGATCGGAACCAGATCCGGAATCTGGCCCGCGTCGATATCCATCGCCTCGAGCGCAAAGCCCTTGCTGGTGAGCGTATCGCCCGACCAGCGTAAATGGGAGCCGCACTGGGAAAGGATCGCTTTGCAGGCGCGGTCTCCCTGCATAGACCGGCGGTTGAGACCACGCACGGTGACTTCGCCGCCCAGTGCGCCCGCCGTCAGGAAAAAGGCCGCGGCAGACCAATCGCCCTCCACCATCAAATTGTGCGCACGAAAGGCCTGTCCCCCCCGGATTTTCCAGCCACTCTGTATTTTTTCTACGTGTATGCTGAAGCTGCTGAGCATCTGGAGCGTCAGATCGACATAGCCGGCGGACTGCAGGGGGGATGTGAGGATGATCTCGCTGTCCTCCTCACACAATGGCAGGGCAAGCAGTAGGCCCGTGATGTACTGCGAGCTGATATCGCCCGGCAGATGGAAAGCACCGCCCCTGAGCTTGCCGCTGATGGTCAGGGGAAGGCTGTGCACGCCGTCTGTTTCGCAGGTAACCCCATGTTCACGCAAAAGCTGGAGCAGCGTATCAATCGGCCGCTCCGGCAGACGGCCGCTGCCGGTAAAGGTGCAGGTGAGCCCGCCTGCTGCTGCAATGGGCACGAGAAACCGCAGGGTAGAGCCTGACTCTCCACAATGGATTTCCGCATGCTCAGCCTGGAAGATATGCGTACCATCGATGATGACACCGCCGGGATGAGGGCGCACAGAAGCGCCCAGTGCATCCGCGGCGCGCAACGTGGCCAGGATATCGGCGGAAAGATCGATATAATCGACAACGCTTCTGCCGCGGCTGAGGGCGGCGCAAAGGATTGCGCGATGGGCCGAGCTCTTGGAGGGCGGGATGCGGATTTCTCCATGCGGCGTTGCCGGTGACAGGATGACCTTTTTCATGAGGAGCGGCTCCTTTCGGAAGTTCTTTCGGATATGCCGAAAAATGGACTAAGCATTCTTTTAGCCCATTATATAGGAGAAATGTTACAAAAATATAAAAAGGCAGTTGATTTTTCCGCGAAAACAGGAATTTTTTGTAAAAATTATTTATTTATTGATGCCGAAAAAAGATGGAAGCCGATTCATTTCGAGCGGCAAGATAAAGCTATCTCCAATTTGCCGCAGCAGGACGAAACGAATTGCGTCCCCTGCGCGCTTTTTATCACTGGCCGCCAGCTCCAGCAGCGTTTCGAGCGGCGCTTCACAGGAGACGGGAAGGCCGTATTTTTGCAGCAGGTTTTGGATGCGCCGGCTGGTACCTTCCTGTGTCAGCCCATTCTGTTCCCCTGCCGCACAGACCAGGAGCATCCCGACGCCGACAGCCTCCCCATGAGAAAAGCCTTCAAAATGGCCGTACTTTTCAATCGCATGGCCGAGCGTATGACCAAAATTCAGAAGCATCCGCCTGCCGCTTTCCCGTTCGTCCTCTTCGACGATACGGCGCTTGCTGTCGACGCAGGAGAAAATCATATCTCCCAGAAATGCTCTGGCATCCTCGCGTTCGAGCCGCTCAAACAGGGGAGCGTTGTCGATACAGCCGTATTTGATCGCCTCCGCCATGCCGTCCGCGAAAAAGCGGGGCGGCAGGGTGGAGAGAAGCGCCGGATCGATGAGAACAAGCCGAGGCTGCCAGAAGGCGCCGCACAGGTTTTTTCCCTGCGGCAGGTCAACCGCCGTTTTGCCGCCGACGGAAGAGTCGATCTGAGCCAGCAGGGAGGTTGGAATCTGAATATAATCGATCCCGCGCATATAGATGGAGGCGGCAAAGCCGGCCATATCGCCCGTCACGCCGCCGCCGAGCGCAACGACAAGGTCGCCGCGCGTAAAGGCGTTGTCTGCAAGGAAGGACAGCATGATGCCGATACTGCCTAAAACCTTGCTGCCCTCACCCGCGGGAAAGGTATGCGTGAATACCTGGAAGCCGGCCTCCGCGAGCGAGGCGGCAACGGCTTCGGCATAGAGCGGGCCGACATTGGAATCCGTGATCACAGCTGCCTTCTGTGCTTTGGAAACGCGGCGGATGAGCGCGCCACAGCTTTCCAAACAACCGCGTTCGATCAGAATCTCATAGGGCCTGCCCGTCTGAACATGCAGTGTTTTCATCATGAGAATGACCAACCTTTCCGCTGAGACTACAAGAGATTTGATCAGGACTCTGTGCCCAAGCGATTGACCTTGCGGCCCATGGATTCGGCCAGCTTAGTTACGTGGGCTGAGACCTCGTCGAACGCATCCGGAGTCAGGGACTGTGCGCCGTCGGAGAGCGCTTTTTCCGGATTATTGTGCACCTCGATGATCAGACCATCCGCACCCGCTGCAACGGCCGCAAGCGACAGCGGTTCCACCAGCCAGGGAATACCCGCCGCATGGCTCGGATCGACCACGACCGGAAGGTGGGAGAGCTTTTTGAAGACCGGAATGGCGGAGATGTCGAGCGTGTTGCGCGTGAAGCTTTCAAAGGTGCGGACGCCGCGCTCGCAGAGGATCACGTTTTCATTGCCGCTCGCCATGATGTATTCCGCGCTCATGAGCGTTTCTTCAATCGTGTTGGCCAGGCCGCGCTTTAATAGGATCGGCTTCTTACAGTGGCCGAGCTCCTTGAGCAGCTCGAAATTCTGCATATTGCGCGCACCGACCTGGATGATATCCACATCCTCGAAGAGCGGGAGATGGGAGGGGCTCATGATCTCCGTGATGATCGGCAGGCCGCTTTTGCGCTTGGCCTCGAGCAGAAGGTAGAGGCCCTCTGCCCGCAGGCCCTGAAACGCGTAAGGGGAGGTGCGGGGCTTGAAGGCGCCGCCGCGCAGGATGCTCGCGCCTGCCTTTTTGACCCGTTCGGAGATGACCTTCATCTGCTCGGAGGACTCCACGGAGCAGGGCCCTGCGATCAGGGTGAGGGAGCCGTCTCCGATCGTATTGGGGCCGACCTTGATGACCGTATTATCCGGGTGAAATTTCCGATTGGCCTTTTTATACGGCTCCTGGACACGCTTGACGCTTTCCACAATTGACTGCGCCTGGATATATTCGATGTCGATCTTCGCTGTATCGCCCAACAGGCCCAGTACGGTGGAATGCTCGCCGTACCACGCATTAACCGTTACGCCGTAGGTCTGATTGAGCTCATTGGAAAAGGTGCTGATCTGGTCCTTGGTGGTGCCCTGCTTCAATACGATGATCATAAATACATACCTCCATTTATAATCTGTGGAAAAACAAAAAAACGGAGCTCATCGTCATGAGCTCCGTCTATGTCCCTGTTTCATACCCCTCGTTGGACGGCGGGAAAGCTCACAACTCTAATTTTGGCACGACAAAAAACTCCCTGCTAAAAAAGTAGCCGAGAGTGCTCATAAAGAAAAAGTTCCTTTTTGCGGTGCTGATGAGCATCCCAATTCCCTCCAAATGGTTTGAATCCAATATAATACTCTAAAAAGGTAATTGTCAACCCTTTTCCTTGATTTTGGCGAATGAGTGCATGCTTTTCCCGCCCCACGTGTCAATTTTGTGCAGGATTGCGCAGGCCGTATCACTGGCAGGCTGCTCCGAGCGAAGCGAAACCGTCAGATCCGCTGCCTGCTGGTACAGGCGCATCCGCTCTGCGTGCAGCGCTTCGAGCATGCCGGTTTCCCTGGCTTTTTGGAGGACTGGACGTGGTGTGGGATCCTGGTCGAGCCGGGCGCATAGGACGGGCAGAGCAACGTCAAGCAGAATGACGAGGCCGTTTTGCCGCAAAGCGGCGGCATTTTGGGGGAAGGTCAGAGCTCCCCCGCCTGTAGCGATTACCTGGCCGCCCCTTTGCGAGAGCTCCTGACAGGCCTGCGACTCCAGCATGCGAAAATAGGGCTCTCCATGACAGGAAAAAATTTTTTCGATGGAGAGGCCCGCCTTTTCTGCAATGTAATCGTCCATGTCGACAAAGAAAAGGCCGGTGCGTGTGGCGAGCTCGCGCCCCACCGTGCTTTTTCCACAGCCCATAAAACCGCACAGGACAAGATTTTGGACTTCTTTTTTCTGATTCACCGGAATACACG
This sequence comes from Ruminococcaceae bacterium UBA1691, assembly GCA_002320555.1. Lineage (GTDB taxonomy): Bacteria > Bacillota > Clostridia > Oscillospirales > Acutalibacteraceae > Fimivicinus. The sequence goes on from DCJV01000098.1 coordinate 11,010, forward strand.
CTCCATTTCCCAGTTGGCCTCCTCTATCACGGGAGCAACCTGACCTGCAGTGAAGGGGAGACCGTTCCAGATTTCCTGCGCGGCGGCGGCCTGCCAGACGAGCATCGGCATCCCATAGGCGCATTTTGAGCCGTTCAAGCGCGCTGTACGCAGCAGCATCGTCTCACGCGGGTTGTAGATTGCATCGAAAACCGCTCTGCAGCGGCACACGGTTCGCTCATTCACCGGCATCGCCTCCGGATGCGGATACATGCCGGCGGGCGTTGCGTTGAGCAGAAGATCGAAATCGCCCTCGATGGCATCGTATGTGCACACGCTTACCGCCGCGCCCGGTATCTTTTGGCGGATCTCCTCCGCGAGCCCCCGCGCGCGTGGAAGCCCTGATGGCCTCGCGGCGATTGTGAGCGAGCAGCCCGCCGAAGCTGCTTCAAACGCCATCATATGCGCGGCCCCGCCCGCCCCGCAGAGCAGGACGGAACCAGAGAGCGAGACGCCCCCATCCTCCAGCGCGCGCAAAAAGCCGATATAATCCGTGTTATATCCGATGAGAGAATCGTTGCATTTCACGGTGTTCACCGCGCCGTAGAGCGCCGCGCGGTCATCCAGCCGGTCCAAAAAAGGCAGGATCGCGCTTTTGTGCGGGATGGTGAGATTGAAGCCATCCAGCTTGCGCAATGCAGGCAGTGCCTGCGGGAGCTCCTGCGGTGGAAGCTCCTTTTTTTCATAAGCGGCGCTCACGCCATGTATGGCGAACAGTTTTTCATGGATAAAAGGGGACATGGTATGTCCAAGGGGATAGCCGAGCACGGCATAGCGGGAAATCGCCATCGTGAAAACTCCCTTCCAAACTTGTGTTAAAGGCGAAAAAAGACGAAATTTCCGTTTCCCTCACAGAAGTTTTTAAGCATCTGTAAATAAACGCAAAGTTTTCGCTCCTAGGGGTTGACAAAGGGGAAAAATCTTACTAATATCTCTTATAGTTAATCTTTCTGATAACAGCAGCAGTGCGGTAATGTTTTGCAAGTAGTGTAGCACATTCCGCGTTGTTTGTCTATTTGCGTGCGTAAACGTGATTACAAGTAGAGAAGGAGGGAAAATGAGAATGGTTTTTGAGAAGCTGAGAAAGATTATTTGTGAACAGCTGGAGCTGGACGAGGATAAGGTAACTTTGGAGACCAATCTGCTCGACGACCTTGGGGCGGACAGCCTGGACGTGGTCGATCTGATCATGTCGATTGAGGATGAATTTGAGATGGAAGTGCCTGACGAGGAGATCGAGAAGATGAAGACCGTCGCCGACGTTGTCAAATTCATTGAAGACAACCAGTAATTTTTTAAAGCCGGGCCGTTTCCGCGGCCCGGCTTTTTATTTTACTCAATCAGCCGCGGCTGCGCGCGGCGAGCTCATGCTCCAGAATCACCTGGAGATCATGCTTGACAAAGCTCTGGTTGCTTGCTCATCCGAAAAGCCTCCTTGCATGAATGGCTGCTATTTTACCGCCGGTGAAGCCATTTGTATTGTAAAAAACGACATCGGGGGCGGCGTTTTCTCAAAGCTGCTTTTTGCGGAAAGTCAAGATACTCCCTGCCAGCAGCATGATGCAAAGCGCGGCAGTGACCAGCAGGGCGGGGAAAATCTCCTGCGCGGCGCGGGCCCCTGAGATCAGCTCCAGATTGCAGCTTATGAGAAAGGTGGGGGAAAAACGCTTCACACCGGGGATCAGGCCGGCAAGATAGCACACAACAACCGCTCCTCCGGTAAGCAGGGCTCCCGCGTAAGCTTGCGAAAACAGGACGCCGCCAAAGGCAACGCAGGCAAGCAGAAATGCACCGAACAGCCACAGGGCGAATAGCGCCATTCCCAGCGATTTTGGCGATTGTTCCGGAAACAAAAACTGTGTGTATCCAAAGCATACTGCTGCGGAGAGGGCATAGCCAACCGACCAGCAGAGCAGCGAGGCCGCGTATTTCGACAGAATAAAGCCACGCCGTGAGAGCCCTTTGCTGAGCATGAGCATAGCCGTGCCGCTTTTCAACTCGTGCGGGATCGTACCGCTGAGCACCAGCACCAGGACGATCAGGCAGATCTGTGTCATGTTTTTAAAAAATTGCACGTAGGCGTCCAGAAAAGTAGCGTCCGGCAATTGAAGCGGTGCGCCCAGCCCCAGGTCAATCTGGGAAAATAGCTCCGGCGTGAGCTTTGCGAGCAAAGGGCTCGACATGCCGAAAAGCAGGAGTACGGCGCATAGGATCAGGAATTTATAGGTTTTCCAGAGCTCTTTGAGCTCCTTGCCGGTAAAAAGGATCGTCTGTTTCATGGATGAATCGCCTCCAGAAATACCTGCTCAAGATTAGGCTCCAGCAGCTCGTATTTTGCAATCGGGATATCATAGGCCGAAAGATAGCGGAGAATTTCACGCCCGGCGGTTTCCGGATTGCCGACAGTCAGGATCACGCCGCCATCCGCCACCTCCGCCTTCTGTACCTCCGGCAGTACGCCGAGCCCCTGCGCCAGTGCGGCAAGGCTGGCGGTCTCCTGTGGGACGACCAGCAGGCAGTCCGCCCGATATGAGCCGCGTACCTCTTCCAACGCACCCTCTAAAACAAGGCGTCCGCCATCCAGAATGCCGATCTGATCGCAGATGCGTTCCACGTCGGAAAGAATATGGGTGGAAAACAGGACGGTCGTATCCTTTGAGATGCTTTTTAAAATTTCCAGCACCTCACGCCGTCCGGATGGATCGAGCGCGCTGGTCGGCTCATCGCACAGCAGCAGGCGCGGCTTTCCGAGCAGCGCCTGCGCGATACCGAGGCGCTGCTTCATCCCGCGGGAAAACCCACGAATGCGGCGGTTCACACCGTCGAGGCCGACGAGTGCGAGCAGTTCGGCGGTTTGCGCCTCGATCTCCGGCCGGGTCAGGCTGCTTAATTGCCCGCACAGGCGCAGGTATTCCTTTGGCGTCATATAAGGGTAGAATTCCGGCACATCGGGCAGGTAGCCGACCGAGAGGCTTTTCGGGCTCGACCCGAATCGGACAGGTTTCCCGCATACCGTGATCGTTCCATCGTCCGGCCGGAGGAAGCCCGCGATCAGTTTCATCGTCGTGGTTTTCCCCGCGCCGTTTTTGCCGAGAAAGCCGTAGACGGAGTGCTCCTGCACCGTCATGGTGAGGCCGTCGAGCACTTTTTAGCCCCCAAAGCTTTTGGAAATACCCGTGAGGGTGAGGATGCTCATGCTTCCTTCTCCTTTCCGATGGTAAAATAGAGAATCGGCCCAATGATTCCCACAAAGAGGGAAACAATGATCCACAGTGTCCGGTTTCCGCAGCGGTACGTTTTATGCCGCAGGATATGGACGAGGGCCGCAATGGCAAGGCCCCATTCGATGAGCAGGATGGGAATCAAAAGGGGAAGATATTGTAAAATCTCTGTCATGGCGCTTCACTCCTCTCTGTTTTCAGTAGCAGCCTGGGTGAGCAGGCGGTGATATTGGCGCGTTTCCTCCGGCGTTTTGCCGTTGAGAATCACGACGCGGTCTTTTAACTGGATGGCGAGATAGGGCGGCTTGCCGTTATAGACGAAGAGCATGCTGTTCCCATAGCCGCTGAGGGAAAAGTGGCCGACGAGCAGGCTGCTGCTCCCCAAACCATTGGTGCGCGTGCCTGTGGGGATATTCTGGATTTCCTCAATCTCCTGAATCTCGTCGAGCGCAAAGGCGTCGCTGTAGAGTGGGGCGTTGATCGTGACAATTCCGTTTTCGATCACAGGCGGAAAGGTCGCGGTGTCAAAGGCAAGGAAGATCGCAAACATGCCGATGAGCATTGCCACGACCAGGGCGGTGGTGACCACGGCGATTACCTTTCCCTTCGGGTTGCCCAAATTGATGGTGAAGCCGATGCCGAAACGCTTTTCCACATTAATGCGCGGATCGTTTGGGTTGTTATAAAAGCCGTGCAGCCAATAGACGTCGTCATCTGCGAGCATGGGGCGGTCGGCAAGGGCAAGGTAGCGGTTCTGCGTGTCGCGCACGCTCTGGTAGGTGAAAAAGACGGCGCAGAGCACGACGATTAGGATGCTGATCATCAAGAGGAAGGAGGCGAGAGACGCCCCCGGATTCCTCGCGGGGATCAGAATCGCAGGCAGGCTCAGTGCCGCGCATACGTTGCCAATCATCACGCAGCAGATTGACCAGCGCCTGCGCCAGACACGGTTGCAGGCGAGATTTACCTCAGTGGATTCACAGAATACCTCTGTGGGGCGCGACAGATAGAGCCAATACATAAACAGCCCGATCGCAGGGAAAACGAATGCGAGCAGGGAGGACCACAGCGGAACCACGGTGTTTTTGCTCAGCCAGAGATACAGTGGCGCGGCGGATGCGATCAGGAAGGCGGGCAGGAACCAAAGGACGGAAACGGGCATTTTATCCTTCTCTCGGCTGACCTCCGTGTCGATATTGACGGTGCACACGCCGCCGACGAACCACTCGTTCTCCTGCTTGAGCGCATAGAGCTCCTGCATGCGCGCGGCGCAGAGCTTCGTATAGGCGGCGATACAGCCCATCATCCACACCGCGATGTAAAAGCTAAGCAGAGACATATAATTAGGAAGCCAGATCAGCGGCAGGGCCAGCAGCACGGCGATCCCCCACAGGAGCAGCAGTTGACTTTGATATTTTTTTACGATCGCCAGCACTGGTTCGTCCTTTTGGTGGGCAAGTGGAAGCTTCACGCCGATGAGAATGTTTTTATTGGGCTTGGTTTCCAAAAAAGCGGAAACTGCCAGCAACCCGGCGAAAATCAGGCAGATCAAAAACCCGATCATGAACCTCACAACCTTTCTACACGGAAGAAACCTCTATCAGACACCCTGAGCGGTGGGGTGCAGCCCGCTCATCTGATCAAAAATTTGCCCGCACAGTGTCAGGAAATCCTGCTTCTCCATCCCCTTGAGGCCGGATTCTGCGATCAGGAGCGCAAGCTCCCCTTCCAGCTTCTCCTGGAATTCCCCGTCAAGCCGGACGGAAGGGCTCACCCTCGCGCCATGACGGCGGTCAATTTCGATATATCCTTCATTTTTAAGTGCGGTATAGGCCTTGTTGACCGTCATCGTATTGACACCGACGTCCTGTGCAAGCTGGCGGATGGTGGGAAGCCCTTCCCCCAATTTGAGCTCTCCGCGGCCGATGCCGAGCACGATTTGGTTGCGCAGCTGGACGTAGATGGGGGTTTCGCTTGCCATATCGAGCTTCAGGATCATAATG
>DCJV01000098.1:16328-19044 GCA_002320555.1 Ruminococcaceae bacterium UBA1691
TTAAAAAAACTTGAAAAATCCGCTGGGGATTACTATAATAAAATGCACGAGTATCTGTAAATCAATCCCCGGAAAGGCGGTTTTTTGAGATGGCAGAGCAAAAGAAAATGGTGGAGGAAATCACCTCCATGGAGGAGGATTTCGCCAAGTGGTACACGGACGTGGTCAAAAAGGCGGAGCTTGCCTCCTACTCCTGCGTGCGCGGCTGCATGGTGGTGCGCCCTTACGGCACGGCGCTGTGGGAGAATATCCGCGATAACCTCGACGGGCGCTTCAAAGCGCTGGGGCACGAGAATGTGATGATGCCCCTGTTTATCCCGGAAAGCCTGCTGCAGAAGGAGAAGGATCATGTCGAGGGCTTTGCGCCGGAGGTGGCGTGGGTAACTTACGGCGGCACGGAAAAGCTGCCCGAACGGCTCTGTGTGCGGCCGACGAGCGAAACGCTCTTCTGCGACCACTATGCGCAGGTGATCCACTCCTACCGCGACCTGCCCAAGCTTTATAACCAGTGGTGCTCCGTAGTGCGCTGGGAGAAGACGACACGCCCGTTTCTACGCACGATGGAATTCTTCTGGCAGGAGGGCCATACGATGCATGAGACCGCAGAAGAGGCCGTGGAAGAGACGGAGCGCATGCTCAACGTCTATGCGGATTTCTGCGAGCACGACCTTGCTATCCCCGTCGTCAAGGGCAGGAAGACGGATAAGGAAAAATTCGCCGGCGCGCAGGCAACCTATACGATCGAAGCGCTTATGCACGACGGAAAGGCACTCCAGAGCGGCACGAGCCACTATTTCGGCGACGGATTCGCCCGCGCGTTCGGGATCCAGTTCACCGGCCGGGACAATACCCTCCAGTATCCATATCAGACCTCCTGGGGCATGTCCAGCCGTATCATCGGCGCAATCATCATGACGCACGGCGATAACAACGGCCTTGTTTTGCCGCCCGCCGTCGCGCCCATCCAGGTTGTCATCCTGCCGATCGCGATGCATAAGGAGGGCGTGCTCGACAAGGCGATGGAGCTGAAAAACCGCCTTGCAAAGACTTTCCGCGTCAAGGTGGACGACAGTGACAACTCCGCGGGCTGGAAATTCGCGGAGTATGAGATGAAAGGTGTTCCGCTGCGGCTGGAGATCGGCCCAAAGGATATCGCCAACAACCAGTGCGTCCTGGTGCGGCGCGACAACCGCGAAAAGACCTTTGTCTCCCTCGATCATCTGGAGCAGGCCATCGAGGAGCAGCTTGAGGCCGTGCGCAAGGGGATTTATGAGAAAGCGCTCACCCGCCGGGAGGAAATGACCTACAGCGCAAAAACGCTCGAAGAGCTTATCGACATTGCGGAGCACAAGCCCGGCTTCATCAGGGCCATGTGGTGCGGCGACCTTGCCTGTGAGGAACAGCTCAAGGAGAAGGCGGGCGTTACCTCCCGCTGCATTCCGTTTGCGCAGGAGCAGATTGCGGACACTTGCGTCTGCTGCGGAAAGCCCGCGAGGCAGATGCTCTACTGGGGCAAGGCGTATTGACAGAGTTCAGACCTCAGACATCAGCTATCAGATATTCCAACGCCCACGGAATTGATACCGTGGGCGTTAGAGTATGAGGCGCGCGCCGCTCTCCATCCCGGTGGAGCTGCGGGAGCAGAGCCTGCTATACGCATCAACAGAAATCTAAAAAACGCTTTCACCGCCTCTCGTCCTTTCGCATAGGATGGGAGAGCGGGGAAAGCGTTTTTTATATATTCGGGCAATGCCGTTGAAAAATTTCTCCGCATCAAACAGGGGGTGGATGGCTTGAACAGTCTGCTCTATCCGGCGCTGGAGGCGCTTCTGCTGGTCGTGGCCCTTTCGCTGGATGCCTTTATTGCGAGCTTTGCCTATGGCGCGCAGCGGATTAAAATTCCCTTTTCCTCTGTGATAATCATCAGTATAATCTGCACGGCAATGCTCGGCGTTTCTCTGCTATTAGGAGCGTTGCTGCGGCCGCATCTTCCGCAAATGGCGACAAAGGTGCTTTGCTTTGCGATCCTTTTCCTTTTGGGAGTTACAAAGCTTTGTGACAGCGCGATCAAGACATTGATCCGCCGTCATAAAAAGATACATAAAAAGCTTTCCTTTTCGCTCTTTCGCCTGAAATTTATCTTAGACGTTTATGCAGACCCGGAAAAAGCAGACCGGGATGGCTCGCGGGTGCTCTCGCCCGCGGAAGCGGCGTCTCTGGCGGTTGCGCTCTCCCTCGATGGGTTGGCGGTCGGCTTTGGCGCGGCGTTGATGAAAGTGAATTTCTTTTTGGTTATGGTGCTTTCCCTCGTCATTGGAATGCTGGCGGTCCGGCTGGGCGGAAGGATCGGCAACAAGGCGGCGCAAAAGCTACCCTTTGACCTGTCGTGGATCAGTGGGGCGCTGCTGATCATGCTGGCGGTTCTGAAGCTGTAGCCATTTTGAGAGCGGCAGGATTTGTTCTGTGATGACCGCATATCCCTGCGCCGTGGGATGCAGGACGTAGTGGGAATGTCACCCTGAAATGAAACCGCTTCAATCACAATCGGAAGCGTCCTGTGAAACCGGGGGAATCATAGGTGAAAATTGCCGCCTTTCTTGAAAGAGAGGCGGCATTGCCTGTGGTATATTGTTTTATTAAAATGCACCAGAACAATAATTCCTCCGTTATGCGCGCTCAGGCCGCGCGGGCCCTTCCTTTTCCGCTCGGCCGGAAA
>DCJV01000098.1:19092-24520 GCA_002320555.1 Ruminococcaceae bacterium UBA1691
TCACGAGCCACGCAGTGAGCAAAGTGCTATGCTGCCTCGGCCTTCCGTCAGCGGTTACGCTGACAAAGGCAGGGTGTGAGAAGTGTTTAGTGGTCATATTTGATCGACTGCGCAACAGACCACTGTGAGAAAATTACGGTTTCACTTACATAAATTGCAGCGTGAAAAGCTCTCTGGAGGCCAAGGCAGTGCTCAGCGGCGCCGGTTACGAAAACGATCAGAAACCATGTTTTTTTGTGCTTTTTTCTTCTCTTAGACTTGATCGACAAGCAATACCGCCTCTCTTTCAAAGAGAGGCGGCATTGCGAAAACCGTTTTTATTTATATTTCGGTCTGGCCTGATAGGAAGTATGTAGCACCTCATGCGCAAGGTGGCTGCCCGGCTCGCCGAAGAATTCGGTGTAGACCGTTTTGATCGCATCACTCTCATGCGATTTGCGCACGGGAAGCTTGCGGTCCGCATCGTACAGCGCAGCCGCACGGCGGTTCTTCAGGTCGACGAAATTACGCACCACCGCGTGCTGGATCGGCTGGCCGCCGCCGTTGATGCAGCCGCCGGGGCAGCCCATGATTTCAACGAACTGATAGGGGGAAGTGCCGGCCTTGATCTGCTCCATGAGGGTGTGGGCGTTGGCCGTGCCGCTGGCAACGGCAACCTTCAGTTTCATGCCCGCCACCTCATATTCCGCTTCCTTCACGCCGTCCATGCCGCGCACATCGGTAAAATCGACATTGTCAAGGGGTTTGCCTGTGAGTGTTTCAACGGCCGTGCGAAGAGCCGCTTCCATTACGCCGCCCGTCGTGCCGAAGATGACGGCCGCGCCGGTGCCCTCGCCGAGCGGATTGTCGAATTCCTCATCCGGCAGGTGCTTGAAGTAGATACCTGCGCTCTCGATCATGCGCGCAAGCTCGCGGGTGGTCAGCGCGATATCTACATCCGGATAGCCGGAAGCGGCCTGATCATCGCGCTTGGTCTCGAATTTTTTCGCCGTGCAGGGCATGATGCCAACCACGACGATCTTCTCCGGATCAAGGCCCATCTTCTTGGCATACCAGGTTTTGATCGTCGCGCCGAACATCTGCTGCGGCGATTTGCAGGTGGAGAGATGTGGGATCTGATCCGGATAGTAATGCTCGCAGTATTTGACCCAGCCGGGGGAGCAGGAGGTGATCATCGGCAGCACGCCGCCGTTTTGCACGCGCTCGATAAACTCGTGCGCTTCCTCCATAATCGTCAGGTCCGCGGCAAAATCAGTATCGAATACCTTATCGAAGCCGAGGCGCCTGAGCGCCGCCACCATCTTGCCCTGCACGTTGGTGCCGATGCTCATGCCGAAGCACTCGCCGAGGGTGGCGCGGATGGAGGGGGCCGTCTGGACGATCACATATTTCTCCGGATCGTTGATGGCGGCGAGCGCCTTGTCGGTATCGTCCTTTTCCACCAGAGCGCCGGTCGGGCAATTGACGATGCACTGCCCGCAGGAGATGCAGGAGACGTCCGCCAGGTCCTTATCGAATGCGGAGCTGATATGCGTATCGAAGCCGCGGGCGTTCGCGCCGATCACGGAGATCTTCTGCATATCGCAGGCAGCGACGCAGCGGCGGCAGAGGATACACTTGTTGTTATCGCGGATCATATGCGCGGCGGAGTCGTCAAACTCATAGTGCGGATTTGCGCCCTCATAGCGCGTTTCGTTATCCACGCCGAACTCCTTGCAGAGCTGCTGGAGCTCGCAGTTGCCGCTGCGCACGCAGGAGAGGCACTTGCGGTCGTGCGTGGAGAGAATCAGTTCGAGGGTGATCTTGCGGGAAGAACGCACCTTCTCCGTATTCGTGAAGACCTCCATGCCTTCGTTAACCGGATAGACGCAGGCGGTGACAAGGCTTCTCGCGCCCTTGACCTCCACCATGCAGATACGGCACGCGCCGATTTCATTGATATCCTTGAGGTAACACAGCGTCGGGATCTCGATCCCGGCATAGCGCGCCGCTTCGAGGATAGAAATGCCGTTGGGCACACTCAAGGGCATGCCGTTGATTTTGATATTGACCATTTCCATTGACAGGCACACTCCTTTCGTTATTTCTTCTTGATGGCCTGCATCTTCTTGCACTTTTCAACGCAGGCGCCGCACTTGATGCACTTGCTGGTGTCGATGGTGTGCGGCTTGCGAATTTCGCCGGAGATCGCGCCCACCGGGCAGGTGCGCGCGCACAGGCCGCAGCCGATGCACTTGTCCGCGTCTATGTAGTAGTTGAGCAATGCCTTGCAGACGCCGGCGGGGCACTTCTTATCGACCACGTGCGCGATGTATTCATCGCGGAAGAATTTCAGTGTTGCAAGCACGGGGTTCGGAGCCGTCTGGCCCAGGCCGCACAGGGAATTCTGCTTGATATAGTAGGCGAGCTCTTCGAGCTTGTCGATATCCTCAAGCGTACCCTTGCCGGAGGTGATCTTCTCAAGGAGCTCCATCATGCGCTTGGTGCCGATCCGGCAGGGGGAACACTTGCCGCAGGATTCGTCGACCGTAAATTCCAGGAAGAATTTCGCGATGTCGACCATGCAGTTATCTTCATCCATGACGATCAGCCCGCCGGAGCCCATCATGCAGCCGATGGCGGTGAGGTTGTCATAGTCGATCTCCGTATCCATCAGGGAAGCGGGGATGCAGCCGCCGGAAGGGCCGCCGGTCTGCGCAGCCTTAAACTTCTTTCCGTTGGGGATGCCGCCGCCGATCTCCTCGACGATCTCGCGCAGTGTGGTGCCCATTGGGATTTCCACAAGGCCGGTGTTTTTGATCTTGCCGCCCAGGGCAAAGACCTTGGTGCCCTTGGAGCGCTCAGTGCCCATGGAGGCGAACCAATCCGCGCCCTTCAAAATGATCTGCGGGACGTTGGCAAAGGTTTCCACGTTATTCTCCGTTGTGGGCTTGCCAAACAGGCCTTTGACCGCCGGGTAAGGTGGACGCGGGCGGGGCTCGCCGCGGTTGCCCTCGATGGAGGTCATCAGCGCGGTTTCCTCACCGCAGACGAACGCGCCTGCGCCAAGGCGGATGTGAAGGTCAAAATCGAAGCCGGAATCGAAGATGTTTTTGCCCAGCAGGCCGTATTCCTTGGCCTGTTGGATGGCGATTTCCAGGCGGTTGACCGCAATCGGGTACTCCGCGCGCACATAAATATAGCCTTCCGTCGCGCCGACAGCATAGCCGCAGATTGCCATAGCTTCCACGATACAGTGCGGATCGCCTTCCAGCACGGAGCGATCCATAAATGCGCCGGGGTCGCCCTCGTCCGCGTTGCAGACGACATATTTCTGATCCGCCTTGTTCATGGCGGCCAGCTCCCACTTGCGGCCGGTCGGGAAACCGCCGCCGCCGCGGCCGCGCAGCCCGGAATCCTTGATCACTTGGATCACCTGCTCCGGCGTGTATTCTGTCAGGCACTTTGCAAGCGCCTGATAGCCGTCGTAGGCGATATATTCGTCGATGTTTTCCGGATCGATCACGCCGCAGTTGCGCAGCGCAACGCGCCTTTGCTTTTTATAAAAATCAGTCGATTCAATGCTCTTTACAACATCCTGATGGACGGTATCATCATACAGCAGGCGCTTGACGATACGGCCCTTGAGCAGGTGCTCTTCCACAATTTCGGGAACATCCTCCACCTTGACCTCACTGTAGAAGCACCCCTCCGGATAGACGATCATAATCGGGCCAAGTGCGCACAGGCCGTGGCAGCCGGTCTGGACGACCTTGATCTCGTCGGCAAGGCCCTTCTCCGCGATCTGCGCTTCCAGCGCCTCAATGATCGCGGGCGCGTTTGCGGAGGTACAGCCGGTACCGCCGCAAACCAGTACATGGGAACGATACATTGCTTTTCCTCCTTACTTATTTGGCGATTGCGCCAACGGTATATTCTGTGACGACGTTGCCGTTCACCAAATGGTCCGTCACAACGCGGGCGGCTTTTTCTGCCGTCATCTTGACATAGGTGACCTTCTCCTTGCCCGGCTCCAGAATCTCGACGATCGGCTCATACTGACACATGCCGATGCAGCCGGTCTGAGCCACGGTAACGTTTTGCAGGTGGCGCTTCTCCACCTCGTCCATAAACGCGTTGAGGACCGGGCGCGCGCCCGCGGCAATGCCGCAGGTGGCCATGCCGACTACGACGCGGGTGACGTCGCTCTGATCCTCACGGACGGTCATCTTTTCCTTTGTCCTTTCCTTTATTGCCATCAATTCTTCGAGTGTTTTCATTGAGTAACACCTCCACATATCATTTGGGTCTGTTCGGTGAGATAATCCTGGATCCAAGCGCGTACCTCAGGCGTGTCGAGCGGTACCCCTTCGAGGATTTTGCGCAGCTCGCGCGTATCGATGGTGAATTCCTTCCCGTCCTTTTGCCGGCGATAGCAGAAATTGCGGTCCGTATTCATACAGATGAGCATGGTAACGGTGGAGCAGATATCCCCCAGAGGGATAAAATCCACATGGTCTGTATGAAACAGCGCCGTGACGGTCGTCCCCTTGCCGGACTCGGAGGTGATCTCGAAGCCTCCGCCCGTCATTTCCGCCGCCATGCGAAACAGTGGGATGCCCATGCCGACCTTGCGGGTCGTGCGGGTGGTATAGAAAGGGTCAGAGACACTTTTGAGCTTTTCCGGCGTCATGCCGCAGCCATCGTCTGCAATCCGGATGGTCAGAAGCTTTTCTGCCGTATTCTCATCAATTTCGATTGCAATGAGCGTTGCGCCGGCTGCAATGGAATTCTGCGCAATATCCAGCACGTTGAGAGAAAGTTCACGCATCGCTTAATCCATATATTTCTGCAGGATGCCGGGGATTTCATCGGCGGTGAGCTTGCCGTAAACGTCGTCGTTGATCATCATGACGGGGGCAAGGCCGCATGCACCGATGCAGCGGCAGGCGGTCACAGAGAAGCGGCCGTCTTCCGTGCACTCCTCAGGGCCGCAGTTGAGGATTTCGCACACCTTGTCGAGCACTTCCTGCGCGCCCTTTACATAGCAAGCGGTACCCAGGCAAACGGAAATGTGGTAGGTGCCCTTCGGGGAGAGCGCAAACTGCGCATAAAAGGTGGACACGCCATACACCTTTTCGAGCGGCAGGCCCATGCCGTCTGCGATCATAACCTGCACCTCAAAGGGCAGGTAGCCGTAGATCTGCTGCGCCTGCTGCATGACATGCATGAGCATGCTTTTGTCATGCTTGTTTTCCTCAATCACGGCCTTGAGCTGCGCTTCCTGCTCAGCGGTGCCGCGAAAGGGGATACTGCTGACTTTTTTGAGCATTGACTGATTCCTCCTTACGGATATGTGACTGTACCTGTGAATGCGGCCTGTGCCGACCCGAACGGTGCGCCGTGCAATCTGGCTGCGCCCAATCGCCGCACTCCTCTGCGTCAGATG
>DCJV01000112.1 GCA_002320555.1 Ruminococcaceae bacterium UBA1691
CTTTGGAACGTGCTGCCTTTATTAGAAATCCGCTTTTTAAAGAGGCATATATGGTTTGGAGTGAAAAAATTCTCCTCACCGGTTGACAACTGCTTTTTTTCTCTTTATAATAACAACATAATTTAACATTCTGCTTTGGTTTACCCAAAAGGCTGTGAAGGAAACAAGACATAACCTCGCGCGTCTCAGAGAGCCGGCGTTCGCTGCAAGCCCGGTACCGCGGTTTATGTGCATAACTCATTCCGGAGCCGCCCGCCTGAAATCATAGGGCGGGACGATGGACCCCGTTACAGGTCAAGGCCTTGATTGAGGCTGATGAGGGCTGCCGTCAGGCGGCTGAAATAGGGTGGTACCGCGTGGAGATTTCTCCTCGCCCCTATGCTTTAGGGAGCGGGGCTTTTTGTCGTCTTTTTGGCAAAAACCCGCCCTCCATCACATTCAATCGCTTCCCGGTAGACCGGCGGAAAACCAAGGAGGTTTTTTCCATGTATGAAGGCTGCAAAAAGTACATCCCGTTCACCCCGATCAAAATGGAACGCCGCGAATGGCCCGACAAGGTGATCGACCGCGCGCCTGTCTGGTGCAGCGTCGACCTGCGTGATGGCAACCAGGCCCTTGTCAACCCCATGAATCTGGAGGAAAAGCTGGAGATGTTCCAGCTCCTCGTCAACATCGGCGTGAAGGAGATTGAGGTCGGCTTTCCGTCTGCGAGCGAAACGGAGTATGAGATCCTGCGCACGCTGATTGAAAAAAACGACATCCCGGATGACGTCACCATTCAGGTGCTGGTGCAGGCACGCGAGCATCTGATCCGCAAAACCTTCGAGGCGATCGAGGGCGCGAAAAACGTGATCGTCCATTTTTACAATTCTACTTCTACTTTACAGCGCAAGGTCGTCTTCAAAAAGGATATGGCCGGGATCATTGAGATTGCGGCAAACGGTGCGAAGCTCATCAAGGAGCTCACGGACGAGATGCTCCAGAAGCACCCGGATATCAACATTCGCTATGAATACTCTCCGGAGAGTTTTACCGGCACGGAGATGGATAATGCCGTCGCCATCTGTGAGCGCGTGATGGAACTGCTCGACGCAACACCTGAAAACAAGGTGATCCTGAACCTACCCTCCACCGTCGAGGGGAGTACGCCCAACGGCTACGCCGATCAGATCGAATACTTCTGCAAGCATCTGAAAAACCGCGAGAGCGCGATCATCTCCCTGCATCCGCACAATGATCGGGGCACAGGCGTTGCGGCGGCGGAGCTGGGCCTGATGGCTGGCGCGGACCGCATTGAGGGCACGCTCTTCGGCAATGGCGAGCGCACCGGCAATGTCGATATGGTCACGCTCGCGCTGAATATGTATACACAAGGTGTCGATCCTCAGCTCGATTTCCATGATATCAACCATGTCCGCGAGGTCTATGAGCGCACGACGAAGATGCGCGTGGGCGAGCGCCAGCCCTATGCGGGCGCGCTGGTATTCACCGCCTTCTCCGGCTCCCATCAGGATGCGATCAACAAGGGCGAGCAGTATATGAAGACGAGCGGCACGCCGTATTGGGAGGTGCCTTACCTGCCGATCGACCCGGCGGACGTCGGGCGCGAATATGAGCCGATCATCCGCATTAACAGCCAGTCCGGCAAGGGCGGCGCGGCATTTATCATGAGCAACAATTTCGGCTACGAGCTGCCTAAGGCGATGCATCCTGAATTCGGCAAGGCGGTCAAGGCCGCCTGCGATGCGGCGGGCACAGAGATCACGCCGCAGCAGGTATTCGATCTGTTTCAGAAGGAATATATCGATGTGGACGGCCCGTACCAGATCCTGAAGATGAAATATTTCGATGAGGGCGCGGAGGATGGCTCTTCCTCCCACGGCCGCTTTATGGGGCTCATCAAAAATAACGGCTTCAAGCCTGCGGAGATTACCGGCGAGGGCAACGGCCCGATCGACGCGTTCTTCAATGCGCTTCAGCAGGTCGGCATCAGCGGCTATCACTTTGAGGATTATTCCGAGCACGCGATCTCCATTGGATCGGATGCGAAGGCGGTCTCCTATATCCATTTGACCGATGCGCAGGGCAAAAATATCTTCGGCGTAGGTATTTCGCACAATATCTACTATGCATCCATCCGTGGCGTACTGTGCGCGATCAACCGCTCCATGCGGGCGCAGAAAGCAGAATAATGGCTGAAAACCTGGATGAAAAATTGAATGAGGTGACGGTTTTGAAAAATTATAACATTGTCGTCCTGCGCGGCGACGGGATCGGCCCGGAGATCGTGGCGGAGGCCATCAAGGTGCTCGACGCGGCGGGAGAAAGATTTGGCTTCCAATTTACCTATGATGAGCAGCTCATGGGTGGCTGTGCGATCGATGCAACGGGCGAGCCGCTGCCCCAGCAGACCATTGATGCCTGTAAACAGGCGGATTCCGTCCTGCTCGGTGCGGTCGGTGGCTGGAAATGGGATACCTTGCCCGGAAGCAAGCGCCCGGAGGCGGGCCTGCTGGGCATCCGCAGCGCGCTGGGGCTGTATGCCAACCTACGGCCGGCGAAGATTTTTGAGCCGCTGAAAAGTGCTTCCCCGATTAAGGACAGCATCATCGGCGACCAGCTCGATATCCTTGTTGTGCGCGAGCTGACGGGCGGCATCTATTTCGGCGAGCGCGGGCGCTGTGAGAAAAACGGCGCCCCTGCCGCCTACGATACGGAGAGCTATTCCGTGCCGGAGATCGAGCGCATCGCGCGCGTGGCCTTTGATATGGCGATGAAACGCGGCAAAAAACTGACGAGCGTGGATAAAGCGAATGTGCTCGAATCCTCCCGCCTGTGGCGGGAGACGGTGATCCGCATTTCGAAAGAGTATCCGGAGGTCGAGCTCAACCATATGTATGTGGATAACTGCGCGATGCAGCTCGTGCGCAATCCCGCGCAATTTGATGTGATCGTCACCTCCAATATGTTCGGCGATATCCTCTCGGACGAAGCCTCCATGATCAGCGGCTCCATCGGCATGCTGGCTTCCGCAAGCCTTGCGGGCAGCAGTTTAGGGCTCTATGAGCCGATTCACGGCTCCGCGCCGGATATCGCAGGGCAGGGGATTGCGAACCCGCTGGCGACGATCCTGTCCGTTGCGATGATGCTGCGCTATTCCTTTGATGAAGCAGAAGCCGCCGACGCGATCGAGGCCGCAGTAGACGAGGCGCTGCGCAGGGCTCGCACGCCGGATATCAAAGAGGATGGCATCCCAGTTGTCTCTACAGGAGAGATGGGAGATCTGGTAGCAAAGCTGACAGCAGGTGAATAAATACAACAAAACCAAAGCATTGGCCAGCCGCTGTGAGGAAACTTGCAGCGGCTTTTTGCGTATCGATAGGATTTTTTGCAAAATGAAATTTTTACTGTCTTTTCCTGCAAACCGAAAAAATTTGGCGATATTTTTATCATTTGTTTTTTTATAGAAATTATTGCATAGATATTGTATGTGGAAGTTAGAAAATGAGGTTGACACAATAAATTTTTCGGATATTATCTATAAATGGAATAGATTCTTTTCTCCGATAGATTTATCGGCAAAATATTTTTGGAATTGTTTCGCTAATGAATTTAAAAAACTAATTATTTTTTGTGATACAACACACTTATAAAAATTTTTAGGTAAAAATTCTATTCATATTTACTATTTCTTGCAATCAGGTTATGATGAACAAAAAGAAGACCGGAGGGAAGAGATTTGGACAGTATTGATGTAAAGATTTTGAGCTGCCTGAGAGAAAATGCCCGGCAGAACGCTTCGGCCATCGGAGAATATGTCAACATGTCTGTATCCGCGGTGATCGAGCGGATCAAGAAGCTGGAAAACAGCGGGATCATTCAGCAGTATACCCTGTTGCTGGATACCAAAAAGATCGGCCAGGATATTTCAGCATTTATTTCCGTCAGCCTGGAGCATCCGAAATATAACGAGGGCTTTATCGAGAATGTCAAGCAAAACCCTCAGATCACAGAATGCCATTATATCACCGGCGATTTTGACTTCCTGCTCAAGGTGATCACCGGCTCCACGCAGGAGCTGGAGGCAGTGCTCAATGAAATCAAGTGCATCCACGGCGTGTCCCTGACCAAGACACTGGTGGTGCTTTCGACGATGAAGAACGAGTATTCCGTGTTGCCCAATCCAATCAAATAAGTGCAGAAAGCCCATAAGGGACGAAGATGGTATGGGCTTTGCAAATAAATTCTGACAGAGAATGAGAGAGAGGAAGGTTTTTTATGATCATCGGTATTCCAAAGGAGATTATGCATGGGGAGCGCCGTGTGGCGGCCATCCCGGAAACGGTTCTAAAGCTGAAAAACGACGGGCATACCATTCTGGTGGAAAAGGGCGCAGGGGAAGGTGCCTTTTTCCACGACGACCAGTATGTCGCGGCGGGCGCCCAGATCGTGGATGATGTGGCGAAGCTGTATGGGCAGGCGGAATTGATCCTGAAGGTCAAAGAACCGCTGTTTAACGAGGAAAAAAATTGCTCTGAAATCGACATGATGCACAAAGGGCAGTATTTAATTACCTTTATCCATCCGGCTTCCCCCGTCAACCACGAAATGGTGAAGTCGATGGCGGCAAAGGGTGTCATCAGCCTGACGCTCGACGGCGTTCCTCGCATTTCCCGCGCACAGAATATGGATGCGCTCACCTCCATGAGCACATGCGCCGGCTATAAGGGAATGCTGATTGCGGCGAACGATCTCGCCAAATTTGTCCCGCAGATTTTCTGCGCGGTTGGCATGATCAAGCCGATCAACGCGCTGGTCATTGGTACAGGCGTCGGCGGCCTGCAGGCCATCGCCACGGCCAAGCGGCTGGGTGCCGTCGTGTATGCGGCGGATATCCGGCCCGACGCGGTGGAGCAGGCAAAGAGCCTCGGCGCGAAAATTGTGGACACAGGTGTTCCCGCAGAAATCGCGGTGGGCGAGGGCGGATACGCCAATGAGCTGCCGGAGGAATGGCTGCTCCATGAGCGTGAGGTGCTGGCAGGCGTTGTGCCGGATATGGATATCGTCTTCTGCAGCGCGCTGGTGCCCAGCCGCATCGCGCCTGTGCTGTTGACGGAGGAAATGGTTGCCTCCATGCAGCCCGGCGCTGTGATCGTGGATATCTCCATCGATCAGGGCGGCAACTGCGCGATCACCACGCCCGGTGAGACGGCGGTCAAACATCATGTGACGATCGAAGGGATCAAGAATATCCCCGGTATGCTGCCGACGAGCTCCACCTGGATGTTTGCAAACAATATTTATCATCTGGTGAAATACCTAACCAAGGATGGGCAGATTGCCCTGCAGCGCGGCGACGAGATCGTCGCGAAGACGTTGACGACGATCGACGGCGAGATCGTCCACGCCGGCGCCAGGGAGGCCATGGGAATCTGACCGAAGGTTTATTGAGAAGAGCGAAAGGGGCGATAGCGCGTAAAAACGTTATCGCCTTTTTGAAAAGGAGGATTAGAATGCATCCGATTTTATTGGTGCTGATCTTTATTGTGGCCACCATTGTGGGATATTTGCTGATTAAGAATGTTCCGAGCCTTCTGCACACGCCGCTGATGTCCGGCATGAACGCCCTGTCCGGCATTACGGTGCTCGGCGCGCTGGCGGCGACGGGGGCCGCTGTGTCCACTGGCAGCAAAACGCTTGGTTTTCTCGCCATTTTTCTGGCGATGCTCAACGTAGCGGGCGGCTTCGGTGTGACACACCGGATGCTGCGCATGTTCCGCCATAAGGGAGAAAAGGAGGGCATACGCAATGAGTAACCTCGCCTATTACATCATCTGCGGTGCGCTTGTGGCTGGCGTATTAGGCGGTATTGCCATGATGAGCCGGGTGAAAACCGCTGTGGCGGGCAATGCGCTCAGCGCCGTCTGCACGGCTGCCGCCATCTTCGTAACACTTTACAAATACCACCTGCTCACACAGGCCGGGCTTTGGATCTGTTTGGCGCTGGGTCTTGCAGTGGGCCTGGTTGGCGCTTATCGCGTCAAGATGATCCAGATGCCGCAGACAGTTGCCCTGCTCAATGGGTTTGGCGGCGCGGCTTCGGCGCTGGTGGCCGCGGTTTCCCTGGTGGAAGGGCTCAGGGGAATTTTTTCGCTGGTCACGGCGGGCCTTGCGCTCGCAGTTGGCATGATTACGCTGACGGGCAGCCTCATTGCCGCCGGAAAGCTCCAGAAGCTGATCTCCCAGCGCCCGGTCGTTTGGAAGGGTCACTCTGTGATTGTGGGGAGCTCCATTGTGCTTACATTGGCAACCGTGATCCTGACGGCCGTCCCGATGGTGCCTGTGTTCGTATCAATCCTGCTGTGTGCGGTATGCAGCGGTTTCTTTGGCGTGGCGTTTGCCATCCGCGTCGGCGGAGCTGACATGCCGATTACGATCTCCCTGCTCAATTCGCTCTCCGGTGTGGCAGGCGCAATCGCTGGCATGGCGATCGGAGACCCGCTGCTGGTCGCCATCGGCGGCGTGGTGGGCGCTTCGGGGCTCCTGCTCACACAGATCATGTGCCGCGCGATGAACCGCCATTTGGGCGATATCCTGCTGGGCAAAACGTCCGCGCCCGCGAAAAAGGAACAGGCGGCGCCGGCGGCTGTAACTGCAGAGGAACCAGCTGCGCAGCCGGCACGGGAAGCGGCCTGTGCGGAGACTTCTCCTGCAGAGATTCTCCGTCAGGCGAAGGATGTGATCATCGTTCCCGGTTATGGTATGGCGCTGGCCCAGGCGCAGCAGGCCGTCAAGCAGCTTGCGGATCTGTTGGAATCCCGCGGCGCGCAGGTGCGCTTTGCCATTCACCCGGTGGCAGGGCGAATGCCCGGGCACATGAATGTATTGCTGTGCGAGGCGAACGTTCCGTACGAGCAACTCTATGAGATGGAAGCGATCAACGGCGATTTCAAGGACTGCGACGTATCCCTCGTCATCGGTGCAAATGATGTGGTCAATCCTGCGGCGAATACGGCGGAGGGGACGCCGATTTATGGCATGCCTGTGCTCAATGTGGCGGATGCAAAGCATGTGATCATCTGCAATTATGATTGGAAGCCCGGCTATGCCGGCGTGGAGAATCCGCTTTACCAAAGGGGAGAGGGCGTGAGCCTGCTGCTGGGCGATGCAAAAGATACGCTCCAGACGCTCTGCCGCGCACTTGACGTAGGCGATCCTGCTGTGTCGGATATGTCACACGGCGTGGAAGAAACAGCGGAAACGCCGGAGGAGGATGCGGGCGAGTGGCTGCACGAGGCGAAAGAGGTGATTATCGTCCCTGGCTATGGCATGGCGCTTGCGCAGGCACAAAAGCTCGTGAAACAGCTTGCGGATAAGCTGGAGCGGCAGGGGACGCAGGTGAAATTTGCGATCCATCCGGTGGCCGGAAGAATGCCGGGGCACATGAACGTGCTGTTGTGCGAGGCGGACGTTCCGTATGAACAGCTTTATGAGATGGACGCGATCGACAGTGAATTCAAGGAATGCGATGTGGCGATGGTCATTGGCGCGAACGACGTGGTGAATCCCGCGGCCAATACGGCAGAGGGCACGCCGATCTATGGGATGCCGGTTTTAAGCGTCGATCAGGCAAAGCATGTGATCATCTGCAATTATGATTTAAAGCCCGGCTATGCCGGCGTGGACAATCCGCTGTATCATAGGCAGGGCGTGACCTTACTGCTTGGCGATGCGCAGGCCACCCTGCAATCACTGCTGACGAGAGTATAACGCAAAAAGAGAGAGAATTATATAGAAGAAAAGGGGCCCTCCCCGCGCGGAATTTTTGTTTCGCCGGGGAGGGCCTCTTTTCCATAGCTTGACGAGCGTGGTATCATAAGGGCAGAGAAAGAACTGGAAAGGGTGATCTGAATGCTTTCAAATGATGTGTTGGCCAATATCAGGGGCCGCCGCAGTATCCGAACCTATTTGGCGAAACAGATAGAGGATGAAAAGCTTGACCTTGTGCTGGAGGCAGGGACTTATGCACCGACGGGCCGGGGCGCGCAGTCTCCTGTGATTGTATCCGTTCAGGATCCGGAGACGCTCCGGACGCTCTCCGCGATGAACGCGCGCGTGATGGGGACGGATTCCGACCCGTATTACGGCGCGCCCACCGTCGTGCTCGTCTTTGCAGACGCTTCCCGTAACACCTGCGTAGAGGATGGGAGCTGCGTATTGGAGAATATGATGCTCGCCGCCCATGCGCTCGGGCTCGGCTCCTGCTGGATTCACCGGGAACGTCAGATGTTTGAAACGGAGCAGGGCAAGGCGCTGATGAAGCAATGGGGTCTTGCGGAGCATTTGATCGGCGTTGGCGCCATTGCGCTGGGCTATCCGGCCGGGGAGACGCCGCAGGCGGCAAAGCGCAAGGATGGCTATCTGGTGAAGGTGTAAAAGGGAAAATCTGCCATTCGGCAATGGTTGCTAAACGATGTGACTGCTATAAAACGCCTGCCGATCCCGGTCCGGGATCGGCAGGCGATCTTTTTGGGAGAACCCCTCATTCCGATTGTTCTATAGTGTTTTTCAGAAGGTTTCCTTTTTCACAGGATAGCATACCTCTGTGACCAGTTCCTCCGGATTCTGCGTCTGCGCGGGGCTGACATGATAGATGCTGAATGCCGCACCGTCAAATTCGTATCCGTTATCCCGCACCCAGCAGGCTACCGCTTCGTTCGCCTCCGTGATTTTTTCATAGCTGCCCTGATAGGTTGCTGAAGCAATCTGGATCGCGGGGACTATTTTGAACCGGACATGCTCCGTATCCTGATAGCTGCCCGTTACTGCGATCTGGATCTCCACATCCACGTCGCTCTCTTTATAGCCTTCGTCATGATAGACGGCGAGGCTGTAGCACGGGTCCGACACCTGGAGATGCAGGTGCGCGGTTTCCCGCTGCAATGTGTTCCAGAGGATCTGCTCCTGATCGAAGCGGGGGATCACCTGCCGCACGCTTGCGACCTGCCGTTCGGGCATTTGTTTTAAAGTGACATCATAGTTCATCGTTCCATCATCCTTTCCGAGCCGCTCTATCGCGGTCTCTAGCAGTTTGAGCCGGTAGACTATCTCTTCAGCCTCGGCCCTCAGCTCCATTTGCTTTTGCATCAGGAATGCGGAGAGCGCCTCCGTGTCGTCGTAGCGGCGCAGGATTTCCGGAATTGCCGCCAGGCGAAAGCCCATATCCTTGAGCGCGGTGATCCGCACGGCTACCGGAAGCTGTGCTTCGCTGTAGTACCGGTAACCGGTGAAGGCGTTCACATGCTCCGGGGTCAGCAGGCCGAGTTCGTCATAATGGCGCAGCATCCGGATGCTAATCTGCGTCAGTTTTGAGAAGTCGCCGATTTTTAGCATTTTGTCATCTCCACATATGTGTTTTTGAGCTCAGGATTAGAATAAACGATATCACAGTGTGAGAGTCAAGAGGAGAAATGAAAAAATGGAGATGCGTTTTTGGCATCTCCATTTTTCAGTGCTCTTCTCGTTTTAGTCCTCGTCGGGATATCCGTTTGGATTTTGCTTTTGCCAGCGCCAGCTGTCCTCGCACA
The DNA here is from genome assembly GCA_002320555.1 of Ruminococcaceae bacterium UBA1691. GTDB lineage: Bacteria > Bacillota > Clostridia > Oscillospirales > Acutalibacteraceae > Fimivicinus. Next base: position 9,588 of record DCJV01000112.1, read on the forward strand.
TCTCTTCAATGCCGCGCGCAGCTGTCCAGCCGAGCTCCTTCGCCGCCTTCGAAGGATCGGAATAGCAGGTGGCAATGTCGCCCGGGCGGCGGTCTACCACCTGATAGTTGATCTTAACGCCGGAGGCCTTTTCAAAGGCATGCACCACATCGAGCACACTGTAGCCGATGCCGGTGCCGAGATTGTAGATATCAACACCGCTTTTTTGTGTACACTTTTCGACCGCTTTCACATGGCCGAGCGCAAGGTCGACAACATGGATGTAATCGCGCACGCCCGTTCCGTCCGGTGTGTCGTAGTCGTTGCCATAAACCTGAAGCTGTGTTCGCTTGCCGATGGCAACCTGCGTGATATAAGGCATGAGGTTGTTTGGAATCCCATTGGGGTCCTCGCCGATGCGGCCGCTCTTATGCGCTCCGATGGGGTTGAAGTAGCGCAGCAGGATGACGCTCCAATCATGATCGGCCTTGTAAAGGTCCTGCAGAATTTGCTCGATCATGAGCTTCGTGGTGCCGTAAGGATTCGTCGTGCCGCCCGTGGGCATGTCTTCACGCAGGGGGGAGGGATTATTCATGCCGTAGACAGTGGCGGAGGAGCTGAATACCATTTTCTTGACGCCCGCGTCGCGCATCGCTTCGCACAGCGTGACCGTACCGCCGACATTGTTCTCATAGTATTCCAGCGGCTTGACGCAGGACTCACCGACTGCTTTCAGGCCGGCAAAGTGGATGACTGCGTCGATTTTTTCCTTCTGGAAGATGCGGTCGAGGGCCTCGCGGTCGCGGATATCGCACTCATAAAAGCCGAATTCCTTTCCGCTGAGTTCGCCGATGCGGCGCAGGACTTCCCTCTTGCTGTTGTAAAAGTTATCGAGTATAATAACTTCATAGCCCGCCTTGAGCAGCTCAATGCAGGTGTGGCTGCCGATATAGCCGGCGCCGCCGGTGACAAGAATCGTCATGGTAAACTCCTCCTCAGGTTTTGAAGATAGGGCGCGCTTTCCCGCTTCCCTTCCATTTTTATTATAGCGCAGGAATCCGGGAAAACCAAGAGGGAGTTTATCAAATCATGAGAGGAAAAAACATGCTGACATTTGAAGAAATTAGGAAAAATCCTGAAATCAAAACGTATATCGAGCGCAGCAACGAGGTGCTGGGAGCGGTGGGCTTCACGGAGCACGGTTTCCCCCATGCACTGCGCACCTCGGATATCGCCTCGCGCATTCTGCGGGAGCTAGATTACGATGCGCGTACCTGTGAGCTCGCGCAGATCGCAGGCTATATGCACGATATCGGAAATCTCGTCAACCGCCATTACCACGCGCAGAACGGCGCGTGCCTCGCCTTCAATATTTTGACGCGTTTGGGCTTTTCGCCGGACGAGACCGCACAGGTCGTCTCCGCCATCGGGCATCACGATGAGAAGACGGCGGCGGCGGTCAGCCCGATTGCGGCGGCGCTGATCCTGGCGGATAAGAGCGACGTGCGCCGCTCGCGCGTGCGCAGCAAGGAGACGGTGAGCTCCGACATCCACGACCGCGTGAATTTCGCTGTGCAGAAGGCAGAGCTGAAGATCAACACAGAAGAAAAGACGATCATTTTGAAGATCAAGATCGATACGGAAATCTGTGCGGTGATGGATTATTTTGAAATCTTTCTTGACCGCATGATGCTGTGCAAGAAGTCAGCGGATTACCTGGGCCTGAAATTCGAATTGCTGATCAACAATTCCAGGCTTCTTTAATGCGAGCGGGAAGGATGCTTCTATGCAGAATTTAACGGATATCAGCGTTGTGCGGGATGTGCTTTTCCGGCACGGCTTTACCTTTTCGAAAGCGCTGGGGCAAAATTTCCTGATCAATCCATCCGTCTGCCCGCAGATGGCAGAGTGTTGTGGCGCGGATGGGCAGGGCGTGCTGGAAATTGGGCCCGGGATCGGCGTGTTGACGGCGGAGCTTGCCAAGCGAGCGCAGAAAGTCGTTTCGCTAGAACTCGATAAAAGGCTTCTGCCGGTGCTTGCGGAAACCCTTGCAGACTTTGACAATGTGACAATTGTCAATGATGACGTGTTGAAAGTGGATTTGCGCGCGCTTTTGGAGGAGCATTTTGCGGGGATGGAGGTATGTGTTTGCGCAAACCTTCCCTATTATATCACCTCGCCTGTGATCATGCGGCTGCTGGAAGAGCGCCTTCCCTTTTGCTCCATTACGGTAATGGTTCAGAAAGAAGCGGCCGACCGCCTGTGCGCCCCGGTCGGTAGCCGGGAGGCGGGCGCTGTGACCGTAGCGGTACAGTATTACGCACGGGCGGAGAAGCTTTTCTCCGTGTCGCGCGGATCATTCCTGCCGGCGCCGAATGTGGACAGCGCGGTCATCCGCCTTCAGATTCGTGAAACACCGGCGGTAGCAGTGGCGGACGAGAGAAAATTTTTTCGCATGGTGAAAGCGGCCTTTGGGCAGCGCCGCAAAACGGCGCTCAATGCGATCAGCGCCGGAATGGCGCTGCAGAAGGCCGATGTAGCATCAGCGCTCGAGAGGGCAGGCCTATTGGCGAACATCCGGGCGGAGCAGCTGTCAATGGAGGAGCTCGCCGCCCTATGTGAAGCCCTGCCGGGCTGAAAAGATCAAAAAAGCCGTCCCCAAAA
>DCJV01000097.1 GCA_002320555.1 Ruminococcaceae bacterium UBA1691
AGAGCGCTGCTCGCATGTAAGCACGGCGCGCAAAGCCTCCTCATCACGGTACTCATGCATCACATCTTCCATCAAGCGGACAAGCTCCCGCAGCTGGTCTGCCACATACTGTATGGCATCTCCGTCTTCTGTGCAGGGCGTGTCCACAGTAAAATGCGGCACACCATAGTGCTCTGCCAGACGGCGGAAAGTATTGGTATTGGCGTCGCAGGCGAGCGTGGTATTGGCGATAAAGCGTGGCTTTGGCAGCACGCCGGACAGGGCGATTCCCGTCAGAATCCTGTGATAGGAGCACAGGGTATCCGGAATACCCGCTTGCCGGGCACATTCGATAAAATATTGCTCGCTGCCTGCGGCGGAAAAATAACAGGAGAGCCCCTCCGCGATCTGTGGCTCGATGCGCATAGCGTGCAGGATTTCGCAGGGCAGAAAAATATTCACAATCGCCGAGCGCTCCGGATGCATCAACGGATGGAGCATGGCATCCATGCTCACAGGTGCGATATAGGCGCGTGCTTTTGGCAGCTGTCTGGAGGGAAAGTGTTTTGCCTGCAGGTTGGAGGCGTGGAAGGCAAGCGCCAGAAGCCGGCGGGCGCTTGCCGGGCGGGAGGCTGCCATTTTGCCCACCAGCGCGCCGAATTGTTCAATGATTGCGTTCATAAGAGGGGCTCCTTTTCACAGCGTCCACACGCTAGGATTGGTGGTGGAAACGCCCAGCGCGCCCGCATTGAGCGCGCTGATGACGTCTTCCTTTTCCGTAATCAGGCCGCCGGCAATCAGGGGCGTTTCCAGCTGGCGGCTCAGCTCGCGCAGGATCTTGGGCATGATGCCGGGCATGATCTCAAGCGCTTCCGGCGCGAGCAGGCCCGTCGTCTTTGCAGCGGTGCGCATGGAGAGGGAGTCGATGATAAAAAGCCGCTGGATTGCAGTAAGACCGAGCTCCTTTGCAATCTTGATCTGACTGCTTTTTGTGGAAATGATGCCGGTGGGGCGAATATGCTCTGCGATATAACGGAGGGAAACCGCATCCCGGGAAAACCCTTCGATCAGATCGACATGGATGAAAATATCCTTGCCGCACCGATGAGCCCGCTCAACGATTTCTTGCAAATTAAAAATATTGCCGCACAGCAGGAAGATGATTTCACTTGGGCATTCGAGCGCAGCCTCCAGCGCATCCGCATCCTTTACGGCGGCAATGACAGGACTGCGCGCCAGCTTGTCATAAAGCCGTTTCTTCATCGAATCGTTCCCTTTCTCAGTCAATTTGCCATTATATTATAGCATTGACGCAGTGAAAAAGAAACAGCTGTTTATCGATGTTAGCATCGGTGAACAGAGGCAACAACGATATTGCTCCAAACCTCCAAAGGACCGCTCCAGCACCCGCAGGGGCAGGTTTGCAAGGCCACAGGGCGACGCTGTTTCCCCTCGATTACCGAGCTAGAAAAGGAAAAAATAGAACTATTTTTGTTGTTTTTATATGGAACATCCAAAGCGTAATTAAAATTTTGTGAATAAATAATATACAAAATGTGCATTCTATGGATGAGAAGTATTGCCTGAGGGATTTTTTTCTGATATAATAACGATAATCGCAAAGGACATATGTCCTGAAATCCGCAGAAAGGCAGTGCTGCATTACACCGGGGGAATCAGCATGCAGCGCCGCTTTGATGATATTGTTCTTCCTTTGCTCCTTGCAGAGGAGGAACAGGGAAAACAGAAAAATTTAGGAGGCAGTCAATTCTATGAAAGAGCACAAGAATGCCGCAAGACTTATTGCCGCTCTGATGACGTTGACCCTGCTGTGCGGAATGCTGTTTGCAATGCCTGCGCAGGCGGCGGACGAATCTCAGGCACAGGTAACGCAGGCGGCTCCTGCGGCCGACCAGTACGAGGAAGCGCTGGTCAATGCCCAGGATCTGCTTGAGCAAGGCGTGCAGACGCTCAGCGACAATGAGAAAGACGCGAAGAAGAGCGGGTTCGGCGTATCGAAGGATCCACAGACTGGTATTTCCCAGATCGTCATGTATGTCGGCGATAAGGAAGTTCCGATGGGGCTCTTCTATGATCCCGCGCAGGAGATTTTCTATGGCGCCAATAATGCCGGCCTTCTGGGCATCGGCTTTGACTTCGACGTGGCGCAGAAAATTTTCTACACGCCGATCAACCCCTGGCAGCGTAATTTCGGCTTCTGCGAGCTGTATGACGCTGCGGCTCCGTTTACCGGTATGTTCTACAATACCGTCCGCTTTAAGTTTGACTATGCGGGCGAGAACTGGCTGATTCAGGTGTGGAAGGGCCAGTATGGCATCACCACCGGCGGCGAGCTCGGCGTTTACACCAAGCCGACCAACCGAGAGACGGAATTCTATGATTGTGCCTCAGACGAAGATATGCTGAACATGGGCTTTACGCTTTCTAAGAAGGATGTCGGCGAGCTCTTCACCAGGAAAATGCAGAAGCATTGGTGGCAGACCGGCTTTGTCGTCCTGATGGCTACGCCGCCGTCAGCGCTGACCATGTCCTGCAAGATCGATATGAAGGACGCTGACATGCTCAAAGCATTTGAACAGTCAATGATCAAACAGGGCTTCAAGAAGGGCGACGGCGCGACGGACGGCACCTATGCCATCAGCGGCCTTCGCGTAACCTTTACTTGGGGCGCAAAGGTACAGGCGGAGATTAAGGACGCTGCAAACGATACGCCGACCACGGATGACGTTCAGGTCAGCGTAACGCCGACGCAGGCGGCGCCGGCGGTCCAGAAGACGACTGATGAAGCGACACTCGCGCAGCCGGACGATCCCGCAATGGCTGAAAATGCGGAGATCCCGGAGACTGGAGACAGCGGTGTGATTGCACTCGGTGTTCTGGCAGGCGGGAGCATGCTTGCGCTCGGCGCAGCGGTTGTGCTGAAAAAGAAGAGCGGCGAGGCATAAGGATTTAAGCCGCTGTCAATCTTCCAAAAGATAGGAATAGGGCAGGCGGGGGCTCCCTCCGCCTGTTCATTTTTTGTTCTTGAAGGGGTCCGGTCCTTTCACGGGGAAGGAATTGTTGATTTCCATAGCTTGATTGGCGTTACCTCTTTATGACGATTAGAAGCGGTAAAATGATGATTGGGGGAATCGGTTTGCACGAACAACAGCTGTTGATTGCCGTCCTGATTCTTTTGCTTGTTTTTTGCTTATTGGCAGGCGAGGCGCTTGCTCTTCCTGCCGCGCGCAGATGGATTGGCCGCAGAACCATTGGCGCCTTTTCGGACGCTGCCAGCTGGCGCGGCGCAATGGAGCGAAAAGCAGCAGCCTTGCTGCACCATATGCCGGTTTTCCCGGAGGAGGACATGCCAGCTTTTTTCTTTACGCTGGAGCGCAATGGTGTGGACCATGAAAAAATGCTGCGCAGGCGTGCGGCAAAGCTTTTGTTGGCGGCGGGCCTTTATGCTGATCGGAATCCAGCCCTGTTTGATGCAGGAAGGGAATATATTGCTTCTCTTTTAACACAGAACGGGGAGTGGAAAATTCCGCTGGAACATACGGATGACGCGCTGCTCGCCTATGCTGTTTTATCCTTTCCCGGAACGGATTTGTATCTCGTGCGTCCGGCGATGGAGCAAACCGCGCGTCTGTTACAGTCGCTTGCAGGAGAAGGGGATACGATACCCTCAGACAGTCGGAATCCCGATATTCGCCTTGCCCAGACGGTTGGAGACGTATGTCCATTTTTGTCCGCCTATGCTGCGGCTTATGGTGAGCCTTTCTATTTGAATCTCGCCATGCGGCAGATCAATGAGTATCTTTTGAACGGTATGCATCCGGTTCAGGGGCTTCCGGCGCAGGGATTTGACCGGAACAGCGGACTCCCCATCGGGGCGTTTGGCTGGAGCGGCGCTTGTGCGGCGGTCGCATTCGGCATGATGGAAACCTACCGCCATCTCCCCAGGGAAGATGCGCGCAGAGTGAAGCTGTCGATCCACAGCCGCCTGTTTGCAGACCGCTTGTGCGTATTGTGGGGGAACGACGGAAGTTTTCCTCGCCTTCCCTCCTCTTCGCTTTTGGATACGGAAGCGTCTGCGGTGCTCGCCGTTTTTTTGTGGGATGCCTATCATAAAACACAGGATGAAAAGTATCTGAACTGTGTCCGGCGCACAATGGAGAATTTGAGAATGCGCACAAGAAAGAACGGCTTGGTTGACTTTGCACAGCCGGAATCCTTGAGACCTGGATTTTATTGGGACACAGAGGTGCCCACGGCGGGCGCTCTTGCTGCGGCTCTTTTTGCGGTGGCTAAGATAGAAGGAGAGAAAGAAGGGCCCATACGGATGAACGGAGGGCCATTGGAGGAATCTATGAAATGAAGCAGATTTTAATTTTGCTGCTTGCAATCGTTGCGGTTCCTTTTTTATTGGAACGATTGCAGGGCTTCCTGTGCAGCGGAAAGCTGTTTGGATTTTGTGCAAAGCAATATTTGATCCGTCTGGCATGTACGGCAGGAATCGTAAGCGCTGCGGCAGTTATTTGCTTTTTTGTATCCGGACAGTCCCCCTTGGCGTGGAGCACCACTGCATTTCGCCTGATGCTGCTGTTTGTTCTGATGGTGAATTTGCTTTACGGACTGATCCAGGCCCGGCGGACGGTGCTTAAAAATAAGGAACACCCGCTTCGAAGGGAATTGTATGTTGTGTGCGCCCTGCTTTTGATCACTGTTCTGCTGGAGACGACAGTATTCAATTTTCGTGCGATTGAATCCCGTTGGTTCGAGCCGATCACCGGCTATTCTATATCCGGCGAAAATATCCGGATGACGCAGGAGGAGGACGGGACCAGTCATATCCGCACAAGCGGTCAAACCATCGAATTGTTGGATATCAACCAGAAAATTCAGAATATGTATCTCCGCGTTCGCACAGGAGAAAAGGGATCCTCTGTGACGAAGGTGCGCATTTTCGCTACGGATGAGGCAAACGAGCTCTACTATTCTCTTCCCTTAAAAAAGATATCATCTGCTGTAGAGCGGACGCAATATTTTCGCATGTATCTCAGCGGCCGTTCTGAAAAGATCAAGATCGTCTTGGAGGATTTCAAAGGCGGGGAGGCCACCGTGGATGTACGGTTCAATACACAGGTTCCGTATCGCCTCTCCTTCTGGCGGATTGTTGTTGTTTTTGCCGCGGCAGCCTTTTTGTTCTTAATTCGACCCAAATCGCCGCTTTACCGCTATCGGCTCCATTGGAATCTTCCTTGGCAGAAAGCGCTGATTTTCGGCTATGTAGCGCTTCAGTTCGTGCTTCTTGCAGGCTTGACGGTGCAAAATGGCCCCATGGTGAACGCACAGCAGAATTATGCCCACCATTCTCAATATCAGGAACTGGCCCGTGCAATGGTAAATGGAAAATTTTATATTGACGATCAGCCGGCTCAATCGCTCCAATCCATGGAAAATCCCTATGACACACAGCTTCGCAATCAGGAGGTCAAGGCGGAGAGCCATGAAACATATCGATGGGATACCGCTTATTATGAGGGAAAGTATTACGTTTATTTCGGCGTACTCCCCGTATTAACATTTTATTTGCCTTTTTACCTGCTGACCGGGCAGGATTTTCAGACGGTCTGGGGAATTATTATTTGCGAGGCATTTTGGGTGATGGGTGTCGCGCTTCTTTTGGGCATGATAACAAAGAAATACTTTCCCAAAACGCCTTTGATGGTCTATCTTTTGCTTTGCATGTCCTTTATAAATGGAGGTGGTCTTCTCTATATCGCCCAATCGCCTAGCTTCTATTGCCTTCCGATATTGATGGCAGCTGTATTAGCCGTGTGGGCGCTGTATTTCTGGCTGTCCGCTTTGGACGGGGAAAGGCTTTCCAAGGGATATCTGCTCGCAGGCGCCTTATGCGCGGCGCTTACCGCAGCCAGCAGGCCGCAGTTTTTGCTCGTCTGCCTTCCTGCGGTCGCCCTGTTCTGGGATGAGGTATTCAAAAAAAGGACGCTGCTTTCCAAAAAGGGCTTGGGGGCAACCGTTTGTCTGGCCGTTCCGTTTCTGGCAGTAGCGGCGGGCGTGATGTATTATAATGCGGCACGGTTTGGCTCCGTGTTGGATTTCGGCGCCAATTATAATCTGACAACGAATGACATGACCAAACGGGGGATTGTATTGGGGCGTATTCCGATTGGCTTGTTCACCTATTTTATTCAACCTCCTGCGATCTCTTCGCAGTTCCCTTATTTGAAGGATGTATCGATTGAAACGAGCTATATGGGCAGGACAATTGTGGAAACCTTCTTTGGCGGCATTTTTTCTACCAACCTGATCCTGCTCTTTGGCCTGTTCCTCGGACGAGTCCGGAAAAATCTCCAGGAAAAAAAGCTGTATGCATTTTCTGTTCTGGCGCTTGTATCGGGAGTGATTATCGCTGTGGCCGATACGGAAATGGCAGGCCTGTTGCAGCGGTATATCACCGACTTTACCTGGCTGTTTGCACTGGTGGCTTCCATTGTGGTGATGGCCATGTTTGAAAAATGGACTTCCAAGGAGATGAGAAGAGGGCTTCTGACAGTCTTCGTGGCTTTTTGCGTGCTGAGTCTTCTTTATGATATCCTTCTTTACTTTTCACCAGGTGGGACGCCGATTGCCAATGGGAATTCCACATTTTATCATACGGTTTCAAGTATGATTCAATTTTGGGTATAGCATCGGTAAACAAGGGGAAACTGCGCCGCCCGGCAGCCGCAAAGCCACGTTTGCTGCGTTCTCGGCCTCGGCTGGCGGCAGCCAGCCTTCGCCCTGTGGCCTTGCAAACC
>DCJV01000005.1:0-1869 GCA_002320555.1 Ruminococcaceae bacterium UBA1691
TGGTGCAGCTGAAGGGACTTGAACCCTTATGAAATTGCTTTCACTAGAACCTGAATCTAGCGCGTCTGCCAATTCCGCCACAGCTGCATATAAAAGCGATGAAGCTTTTTGAAAACTCCACCGCCCTTTGGGATGGTGCGAGAGACGGGACTTGAACCCGTACGGGATTACCACACGCCCCTCAAACGTGCGCGTCTGCCGATTCCGCCACTCTCGCGCGACAGTCATTATTATAGCTGGACACGCGGATTTTGTCAATCATTTTTTTGATTTTTTTTGTCTGTTTGAGCGAAAAAGTAATTGATCCGGCTTCAAATGATCATTTCATCAAGCCATGGCGGGATTTTTCATTCTGCCATTCATACGCAGGACATGATGTGAATATAGATGGATAGAAACGAATACCAAGGAAAGGCCGGCACACGGCTGTTTCCGAGAAGGAGAGGTAGACCTTATGGATTTCGAGGTGCTCAGGCAAGCCGTTTGTGTCAACGAGTTGATATATGAAGGCAGTGTGGAACAGTCCGTCGACAGCGACCTCACCCTGCCGGATTACTGCCCTGACATTTTGCGGATCTTAAAATGCACCGTCACGCCGCGGATGACGGGGACGCAGGTTTCAGGCGAACGCATCACAGTGGACGGAACGGTACTCATCAGGCTCATCTATGTTGGGGAGGATGCGCGGGTACGATGCTTTGAGCAAAACCTGCCGTTTTCCAAATATGTTGAGGTGAAAAATCTGCCGGATGGCCCCTGCGTCAGTGTGCGGCTGAAGGCGGAATACGTGAATTGCCGCGCGGTCAGCCAGCGGCGCGCGGACATCCATGGGACGATTTCCGTGAACATCTCCGTCACCGTCCGGCGCGAGGAAAATTTGATTTCCGCCGTGGAGGGCTGTGGTGTTGAGCTGCAGAAGAAAAAACAGATGGCCAGCAGCGCCGTGGGTCTGGTGGAGCGGATGTTCCCTCTGACGGAGGTGCTGGAAATCGGGCAGAGCAAGGCGCCGGTCGGTCAGATCATCCGCTGCAATGCCATTGCACTCGCGCAGGATATCAAAGTGATTCAGAACAAATGCCTGATCAAGGGTGAGCTGGTCGTCAAGACGCTTTACTGCGCGGATACCAATGAAAACGAGCTCGAAACGATCGAACATACGATGCCCATCAGCCAGATCGTCGAGGTGGACGGCATCGACGAGGACTGCGGCAGCGATATCCGCCTGGAGGTCATGGGGCTGGAGGTCACGCCGAAATCCGATTCCTCCGGGGAGCTCAGGCTGCTCGATATGAATGTGCGCGTGTGCGCCTGCATCCGGGCCTACCGCGAGGTAGAGGTGCCCGTGGTAACGGATGCGTATTCCACGCAGTATGAGCTGACAGTGGAGCAAAAGGGCGTGGATCTTGACCAGCTCATCGAGATTTTCAATGAAACGTCTCTGTGCAAAAATACGATCAGCCTTTCCGGCACGAGCGTGACAAAGGTGCTCGACCTCTGGTGCCTGGATGTGACTGCCAATTCCGCCTTTGCCGACGGGACGCTGACCATCTCCGGCACGGTGACGGTCTGCATGCTTGTGCTCGACCATGACGCACAGCCGAATTATCTCGAACGGCCGGTGGATTTTGAATACAAACGCGCGCTCAAATCCGATGCGCAGACAATCCGCTGCGACCCAACCGTGCAGGTCACGGCCCTGGATTATGTGCTCAATGCAAGCGACCAGATGGAGGTTCGCATCGAACTGAATATCACCTCCTCCGTCTTCTGCTCCACCAGCATGCGGCTGATTACGGAGATTAGGCCCAATGAGGAACAGCTCAAGCGCTCCACCTCCGCTGCCCTGACGATCTATTTCTCGGATGCGGG
>DCJV01000005.1:1926-9115 GCA_002320555.1 Ruminococcaceae bacterium UBA1691
AGCGAACAGGTTCCGGAGAAGTGCATGCTGCTCATTCCGGGTATATAAAGAACGCGGACAGTAAGGAGGATAAGCGAATGGAAGACCGTAATATCTATCAGGATATCGCCGAGCGCACGCAGGGGGATATCTATATTGGCGTGGTTGGACCAGTACGCACGGGCAAATCGACCTTTATCAAGCGGTTTATGGATACGCTGGTGCTGCCCAATATCACGGGCGACTATCAGCGCGAGCGGGCGACGGATGAACTGCCGCAGTCCGCAGCCGGCCGGACGATCATGACGACCGAGCCGAAATTCATCCCGGAGGACGCGGTGGAGATCGCTTTGCCGGATCAGGCGCATTTCAAGGTGCGCATGATCGACTGCGTGGGTTATATTGTGCCGAGCTCGCTGGGCTATATCGAGGGCGACCAGCCGCGCATGGTGAAAACGCCGTGGTATGATCACGAAATCCCCTTCAATATGGCGGCGGAGATCGGCACGCGCAAGGTCATTTCCGAGCATTCGACCATCGGCCTCGTCATCACGACGGACGGCAGCATCAGCGACATTCCGCGCGCTGAGTATGAAGAGGCGGAGGAGCGCGTCGTCAACGAGCTCAAGGAGCTCAACAAGCCCTTTATCGTGCTGCTCAACTGCATGTACCCACAGACGAATAACGCCCGCGCGCTCGCCTCCCAGATGACGGAGAAATACGGCGTGCCGGTGCTGCCCGTCAATTGCCTGGAGCTGGAGGAAGAAGAGATCCGCCAGATTCTCTCGCAGGTGCTCTTTGAATTCCCGGTCAGGGAAATTTCCCTCGACATGCCGCGCTGGATGACCTCGCTCGACCCGGAGCACTGGCTGCGCAAGGCAACCTATGGCGCCGTGCAGGAGGCGGCGGCTGAGGTATCGCACGTGCGGGATGTCAACGGATTGGTTGCGAAGCTGACAGAATGCGAATATATCGAGGCCGCGCAGATTTCCCATATGAATCTGGCAGAGGGCAGCGCGCGCGTCAATGTGATGATGGATCAGGAGCTGTTTTATAAGATCCTGGCTGAGGCAACGGGGCTGGAGATTGACAACGAGCAGGGCCTGATGAATTGCATGATGGAGCTCGCGCAGGTCAAAAAATCCTACGACCGTGTCAAAAATGCGCTCGATGAGGTAGAAGCCACCGGCTACGGCATCGTCATGCCGACGCTTGAGGAATTGTCCCTTGAGGAGCCGGAGATCATGAAGCAGGGCGGGCGCTACGGCGTGCGGCTGCGGGCGAGCGCGCCATCCATCCATATGATGCGGGCGAATATCACCACCGAGGTCGCGCCGATCGTGGGATCGGAATCGCAGTCTGAGGAGCTGGTGATGTATCTGCTCAAGGAGTTCGAGGACAGCCCGGAAAAAATCTGGGAGTCGAATATTTTTGGCACGTCGCTGCACCAGCTGGTCAACGAAGGGCTGCACAACAAGCTCTACCGCATGCCGGCGGATGCCCGCATGAAGCTGCAGGAGACGATCGAGAAGGTGATCAACGAGGGCTGCAGCGGATTGATCTGTATCATTCTTTAAAATAGGCCGCTTGAAACTGGAGAGGGAGAAAGGCCCCGCCGTCGATTGGATTTTCCATGGACAGCGGGGCCGCAGTCTGTCTAAATGCCCGCGCGGCATGAGCGCAAGCAATTTCACGGCAAGCGGAAATAGAAACGGTTTCGTCCATCCCCTCCCCGCTTTTTTCCGCGAAGCCTTTTCAATTTTTTTGTTTTCTGTTATGATAAGGGACGTAATCAACCTTAGCATCGGTAAACAAAGGGAAACAGCGCCGCCCGGCAACCGCAAAGCCACATTTGCCGCGTTTTCGGCCTCGGCTGGCGGCAGCCAGCCTTCGCCCTGTGGCCTTGCAAACCTGCCCCTGCGGTGCCGGAGCGGTCCTTTGGAGTTTTGGAGCAATGCCGGGCCTTTGGCAAGGCAGACGACGACGCCTTCCTTGCCGGAAGGCGAGGAGGATAACGCCGGCAGAGGTCCCCGGCATCGCCCTCAAAAACGTTGTTGCCCCTGTTCGCCGATGCTATATTTTCCGAAAGGACTGACCGTAAAATGGCCTATAAAATCGGAATGGTATCCCTCGGCTGCCCAAAGAATCAGGTGGATGCCGAAATCATGCTGGCGAAGCTCGAGGACGCGGGCTTCCTGCTCGCGGACGATCCGTACGACGCGGATCTCGTCATCGTCAATACCTGCGGATTCATTGAGGATGCGAAGCGTGAGGCCATCGACAGCATCCTTGAGATGGCGGAGCTAAAAAAGGATGGGACGCTGAAAAGCCTTGTCGTCACGGGCTGTCTTGCTCAGCGCTATCAGCAGGAGGTGCTCGACGAAATCCCGGAGATTGACGCGCTCATTGGCATCGGCGCAAACAGCGATATCGTCAAAGTCTGCGAGGATGCGCTGGAGGGGGCTGCACAACCCTCCTTCCCGCCGCGCGAGAATATGCCGCTGGAGGGCCGCCGCATACTGACCACGCCTGCCCACTGGGCCTACTTAAAGATCGCGGATGGCTGCTCGAACTGCTGCACCTACTGTGCGATCCCCGGTATCCGCGGGGCGTTCCGCAGCCGCGAGATGGACAGCATCGTGGAGGAGGCGCGCGAGCTGGCGGATTCCGGCGTCAAGGAGCTGATCCTCATCGCGCAGGATACGACGCGCTACGGCGAGGATCTCTATGGCTCGCTCATGCTGCCCACGCTGCTTGACCGGCTGTGTGAGATTGAGGGGATCGAATGGCTCCGGCTGCTCTACTGCTACCCGGACCGCATTACAGACGAGCTTCTGGACACGATGGTGCGCCAGCCGAAGGTGCTACATTATCTCGACATCCCGTTGCAGCACTGCGACGCACAAATTTTGGAACGAATGAATCGCACGGGCTCGCGGGAGAGCTTGACGGCGTTGATTGAAAAAATCCGCGAAAGAATCCCGGATATTGTTTTGCGCACGACTGTGATGACCGGCTTCCCCGGCGAGGATGAAGCGGCGTTTACCTCTCTTGCAGAGTTTGCAAAGGAGATTCGATTTGACCGGCTCGGGTGCTTTGCCTATTCGCAGGAGGAGGGAACGGCTGCCGCCGCGCTTCCGGACCAGGTGGACGAGGAGATAAAAAAGCACCGTGCGGAGTTGATTCTGCAGGATCAGTATGATATAGTAGAAACCAATAACCGCGCGCGCATTGGGAAAACCTACCGAGCCGTCGTGGAGGATTACGACGCCTATACCGACAGCTATACGGGCCGTACCTGGATGGACGCGCCCGAGATTGACGGCACGGTACGCTTTACCTGCGGCTATGCGCTCGACGACGGCGACTTTGTTGATGTGGAGATTTTCGACGTTTCCGATTATGATCTGATCGGCGAAGTCGTTTAAGCTTGGAGGGACGACTGACCGCATGAATACCCCGAACAAACTGACTGTCCTGCGCATGATCCTGGCGCCGGTGTTCCTGGCGGTTCTGCTGGCAGAAAGGCTGCCCTATCATTTCTGGTGGGCGGTGCTCGTGTTCAGCGTAGCGGCCATCACAGACGCAATCGACGGCAGGCTCGCGCGCAAAAACGGTCAGATTACCGTTTTTGGCAAGCTTCTCGATCCCGTGGCGGATAAGATGCTGACCACGGCCGCGCTGCTCGGCTTTATGCAGTTCGGCCTTTGTAATATTTGGATCGTTATGATCGTGCTCACCCGCGAATTCGCTGTGACGAGTGTTCGATTGATCGCTTCGGCAGAAGGCGTAGTGATTCCGGCGAATATCTGGGGAAAGCTGAAAACCGTCAGCCAGATGACCTTTACGATCCTCATCATGGTGCTGGCAGCGGTGCAGGAGATGGGCGTTCTAGCCGCGTCGTTCCCGCTTTCGCTCGTTTCCAATATCCTTTTGTGGATTACCGCCGCGCTGACCGTCATATCAGGCGTGATTTACCTGATGAGAAGCACAAAGGTCGTAACCTTCACAAAGTAGACAGACGGGCGGGCGATTTGTGCCGCTCTTTCTTCAAAAATAAAAGGTGGAATTTTTTCACCTGCTGATATATAATAGTAGTAATCCATTGATTTTCAAATGCGTTTACCGGGAGAAGTAGCCGGGAAAGCGGCATCAGAGAGAGGACGCACTCGCTGCAAGCGTCCTTTGTGCGCGCCCGATGTGAAATGCACCCGTCAGCACGCGGGGGGAAAGGAAGCCGAGTATCCCCGTGCGGAAGGCGCCGTTACCGCCAAAGGGTTTGCGGACCCGTTGAGAGAGAAATCGCAGTGGAACCGCGGAAAGAGTTGATCCGCCTGCGCTGAATGCCCGTTTTGGGCCGCGCGGGCGGTTTTTTGTTTGCGCAAATTTTGCCGCAAGGAGGAGATTATTTTTATGTTTCGTCAGCTGAAGGAGGATATCGCATGTGTGCGCGAGCGTGACCCCGCAGCGCGCAGCGCTCTGGAGGTGCTGTTTTTATATCCTGGCCTGAAGGCGATCCGTATGCACCGCCGGGCCAACTGGTGTTACCGTCACAAGCTGTTTTTCTGCGCGCGATGGATTTCCCAGCGCGCTGCGCATAAGACCGGAATCGAAATCCATCCCGCCGCACAGATTGGCCGCCGCTTCTTTATCGACCACGGCACGGGCGTGGTCATCGGTGAGACGGCAGAGATCGGCGACGACGTGACGCTCTATCAGGGCGTGACGCTCGGCGGCACGGGGAAGGATACCGGCAAGCGCCATCCGACGATCGGCAACAATGTGATGATCGGCGCGGGCGCGAAGGTGCTCGGGCCGTTCAAGGTGGGGGAAAACAGCAATATTGCCGCCGGCGCGGTGGTGCTCGAGGAAATTCCACCGAATTCCACGGCGGTGGGCGTACCCGCGCGGGTTGTAAAGCTGAATGGCGTGCGTGTGGACAATCTTGACCAGGTGCACGTGCCCGATCCGGTGGCGCAGGAGCTTTGCTGTATGAAGCTCAGAATTGAACAGCTTGAACGCGAAAACGCGGCGATGGAACGAGAGCTGCAGGAAGAAAAGTAAACTGTTGGCGCCCTTTTTCTCTTGTAAAAAAGGACGGAATCCTATAAAATGACAGTACAATCAAAAAGGAGCGGTTGTCAATGAAAGTTTATAATACGCTGACCAGGCGAAAAGAGGAGCTCAACCCCATCACTCCAGGCGAGGTCAAAATCTATGCCTGTGGCCCAACTGTTTATAACTATATCCACATCGGCAATGCCCGGCCGCTGTGCGTTTTCGACGTGCTGCGCCGTTATCTTGAATATCGGGGCTACAAGGTGTGTTTTGTGCAGAATTTTACGGATATTGACGATAAGATCATCCGCCGCGCCAATGAGGAGGGCCTCACCTTCTCCGAGGTGTCGGAGAAATATATCAAGGAGTTCTGGGTGGACGCCAAGGGGATGAATATCCGCGAGGCGACTATCCATCCAAAGGCGACGGAAAATATCGACGAGATCATTGCCATCATCTCCGCGCTGGTTGAAAAAGGCTATGCGTATGAGGCGCAGGGCGATGTGTACTTTAGCCCCGCCAAGTTCGCAGAATACGGCAAGCTCTCTCACCAGCCGCTGGAGGAGCTCGAGGCGGGCGCGCGCATCAATATTGGCGAAGTCAAAAAGGAGCCGATGGATTTTGCGCTCTGGAAGGCCGCAAAGCCGGGCGAGCCGAGCTGGGAATCCCCGTGGGGGCAGGGCCGCCCGGGCTGGCATATCGAGTGCTCAGCCATGGTGCGCCGCTATCTGGGAGAGACGATCGATATCCATTGCGGCGGGCAGGACCTGATCTTCCCGCACCATGAAAATGAGATTGCGCAGAGCGAATGCTGCAATGGCGTACCTTTCGCACATTACTGGATGCACAACGGCTTTATCAATGTCGACAACCAAAAGATGTCCAAATCCCTGGGCAATTTCTTCACGGTGCGCGATGTCGCGAAGGAATACGGCTATGAGCCGATCCGCTACCTGATGATTTCCTCGCAGTACCGCAGCCCGATCAATTACAGCATTGATATCATTGAGCAGTGCAAGGCGGCTCTTTCCCGGCTTTACAGCTGCCGTGACAGCCTCGATTTCGCGCTGAAAAACGCCGTGGAAGAAGCAGGCGCGGACGATGATGCAGTGATCGAGAAGCTCGAAGAGCGCCGCAAACAGTTTGAGGACGCGATGGACGACGATCTCAACACGGCGGATGCGCTCGCGGCTGTGTATGAGCTGGTGCGCGATATCAATACGCGTGTGACCACCGGTGTCCACTCCCGCAAATTGTGCGAACACGCATCGGATTTGTTCGATACGCTGTGCGGTATCCTGGGCCTTGTATACAACCGCGCGGCGGATAAGAACCTGGATACGGAGGTTGAAGCGCTCATTGAGCAGCGGAACTTGGCGCGCAAGGCGAAGAACTGGGCAGAGGCGGATCGCATCCGCGACGAACTGAAAGAACGCAATATTATTCTGGAGGATACGCCGCAGGGCGTAAAATGGAAGTACGCGGAGTAAAATTATCCATGATAAACCGGGCTTTGCAGTGGAAACTGTAAAGCCCGGTTTGCCGTATAACGCAGGAGCAAACGCGCTTCATTTTGGATGGGAAGGGTTCGTATCACCCTGTTGCAAAGGAAAGTCCCCGTGCTGCATGGCGAAATCGATACATTGGCAGATGAATTTGTTGCGACTCATATTGAGCAGGTAGCTTTTGCGGTCGATGGCTGCGAGGGTTTCGTTTTGGAGGCGGATGGTGGTGGGGGTTTTTTGATAAGGTTTGTGGAGAAAATGAGACATGAAAATAACCTCCTGCATTTATAAGATAACATTACGATAACACTATGATGGTATACAGTCAAGCATCTTTTTATTAAAATGATATCAAATTGTTAGGAGGTTGTTATCATGGCAACAGATAGAATTCAGACTGGTGTACGATTTGCGCCGGATATTTTAACAAAGATTACTTACATAGCCAAACAAAACTGCCGTTCATTTAACTCTCAAATGGAATATTTGGCTCAAAAGTGTATAGAAGAATTTGAGGCACAGAACGGTGAGATCAAAGTTGAAAAATGAATTTAGTTGTTAGAATGATTTCTCTGCACGTGAGTGAAATCTGATTGTATATGTTCTGCTATGTTTCTGTACTTTTGCGCTCAGGCCGCGCGGGCCCT
>DCJV01000082.1 GCA_002320555.1 Ruminococcaceae bacterium UBA1691
GTGAAGGGGCAGTCGGAAATTGTGCACAGGGCGAGCGCCTTTCTTCCAGCCCGCGCGGCGGTCATATAAAGGGCGGCGGCCTCCATCTCAACCGCGAGTACGCCCATCTTCCGCCATTTTTCAAGGCTCTCCGCGTCGTCATAAAAGGTGTCGGAGGAAAAAAGGGTTCCGACTTTCAGTTCGATTCCAATTTCCCGGGCAATCCGGTCTGCCGTACACAGGAGGCCGTAATCCGCCGTGGGAGCGAAGGTACCAGGCAGCTCATACTGGCGTGCAAAATCAGAATTGGTGCACGCGCCGATCCCGGCGACAATATCGCGCACCTGGAGCTGGGGACTAACCGCGCCGGCAGAGCCGATACGGATGATCGATTCCACTCCATAGAATTGATAAAGTTCATAAGCATAAATGCCAATGGACGGCATGCCCATGCCGCTGGCCATCACCGAAATCCGTGTGCCCTGATAGAAGCCGGTATAGCCCTGTATCCCGCGTATGTTATTCACGAGGACGGAGTGCTCCAGATAGGTCTGTGCAATAAATTGTGCACGCAGTGGATCTCCCGGCATCAAAACGGTTTTTGCAAAATCGCCGGCCTTTGCTTCAATATGAGGGGTGGGGACAGTCATCTCGAAGATCGCCTCCTTATTTGATTTGGCCTGTAAGCTGTTTGTGAATCAGTGGGACAATCGCGCTCGAACCGATGCGGGAGGCACCCAGTTCCAGAAAACGCTCTGCCTGCTCGATGGTACGGATGCCACCGGAAGCCTTGATTTTCAGATGCGGCGCGATGTGCTCTTTGAACAGAAGAATATCCTCTTCTGTTGCGCCGCCGGTGGAAAAGCCGGTTGATGTTTTAATAAAATCCGCGCCGGAGCGGGATACGATATCGCAGGCGCGGATTTTTTCTTCCTGTGTCAAAAGGCAGGTCTCCACAATGACCTTTAGAATTTTTCCGCGGGAGGCAACGCGGATGGAGCGGATTTCCGACAGCACGCCTTCATCATCGCCCGCATGCAAAAGGCCGAGATTGATGACCATGTCGATTTCTGAAGCGCCGCTTCGAACGGCCTCGGTTGTCTCGATGCATTTGGTCTGCGTTGTCTCATATCCATTTGGAAAACCGACCACAGTACAGATTTTTAATTTCCCCTGTACGTATTGCGCCGCCTTGCGCACATAGCAGGGGGGAATGCAGACGGAAGCAACGCCATACTCGATGCCTTCATCGCATAGAGCCTGAATTTCCGGCCAGGTGACCGTTTGACTGAGCGCTGTATGGTCAATGGCGGATAAAATCATTTTCAGTTCCATAACAATCTCCTTCAAAAAACGTTTTGTTTCAATCGTTTTCTGCATGACCCATCCAAAAAATATACTTCCATTATACCTGAAATAATCAGGAAAAGTCAAATGGCAGAGACGTTAGGTGCTAGCTCGCTGAAAATGGTAAAGCGACGGTTTTGCAATCTGTTTGCACATGCAAAATCATCACAAGCGCTGCTTCTACGGCAGCCGGTTGCCGGCGGCGCGATAGAGCGCATACCACTCCGCCCGGGTAAGCGTAAAGTCGGCGGCGCGGCACATCTCAGTTAGATGCGCTCTGCTAGTTGTGCCGAGGACCGGCTGGATTTTCGCCGGGTGGCGCAGAATCCAGCTGATGGCAACCGCGCTTTTGGAAACCTGTTTTTCTCGGGCAATCTTTTCAAGCGCGCTGTTGAGCTCCGGATACGCCGGGCTGTCGAGAAAGATACCTCCAAAAAAGCCGTATTGCAGCGGCGACCACGCCTGAATGGTAATCCCGTTCAGGCGGCAGTATTCAAGAATACCGCCGTCCCGCATGATCCCGGCCTCATCTTTCATATTCACATGAACGCCCGCGTCGATGATGCCCGTATGCGCAAGGCTGAACTGCAACTGATTGACAATCAGCTTTTCGCCGAGTGCGCTCTGGAGCAGCGCCATTTGCGCAGCGTTTTGATTGCTGACGCCGAAATAGTGAACCTTTCCGCTCTGCCGGAGCGCCGCAAAGGCCTCAGCTACCTCCTCCGGCTCCATCAGCGTATCCGGGCGATGCAGGAGCAATACGTCGATATAGTCCGTTTGCAGCCGCTTGAGGCTTCCATCCACACTTTGAAGAATGTGTTTTTTGGAAAAGTCGTACATCCCGTCGTGAATCGCGCATTTTGTCTGGAGCACCATCTCTTCGCGCAGGGAAGGGGTCATGCCGACGGCGGATGCGAAAAGCGATTCTGAACCGCCTTTTCCGTAAATATCGGCGTGGTCAAAGAAGTTGATGCCCTGCTCCATCGCGGTGCGGATCAGAGCTTCTGCCTCTTTGGAATCGAGATTGCAAAGGCGCATACAGCCTAAGGCGATTTCAGATACTGCGGGGCCAGTGCCGCCGAGTCTAATTTGTTTCATTGTTATAGGGCCGTCCTTTCATCAGGTTGGTAGTCTACTTGAAAGATTTACTCCTTCAAATGCAATAAACAATGGGGCTGTATGGCACAGCCCCATTACGAAGTTTCAGTTAAAAGTAAATGGCTTTTACCACTGGAAGTTCGTGAACGTTTCAGTGCTTTGGATATCGGCATTGATGGTGCCGATACTTGTCTCCATGTTCTCCATTTTACAGGATGCAGAAAGCTCGGCGGCGGTGATACGCCCGGTATTAATATCCACTGTAGCAGTGATATAGCCATTGTGATATTTCATGGTGATCGATGTAATGGTGAGAGGAACCATCTCTTGTGCGCCGGCTTTATCAATCACAGACATGCAGGTACCGTACCCACCCTTTCCACGTTGCGGATTGGTCTCATCTTTTAAAACAATTTTGATCTGGTAGGTAGAACCGCTCTTTTTGCAGGTTGCGCTCTGGACATATTGCGCAGTGAGTTTGCTGGCCCAGTTAAATCCTGCCGCCGGATAAGTATCGTTACTGCTGCTTCCTTTCTTAACAGTTGTTGTTTCATTTTTGCTGATCAGCTTAACCAACCAGCTGGGGACAGTTGCTTTTCCGAGCGTGGCCTGTGAGCCCGGGAATTGGATGCATCGTATATTTTTTGGTATACCCCGGCTTATCCGTCTTGAGCTTATTTGCGGCCTTGTTGTAATAGGCGACGATTTCAGCCGTTGTCTTTGGCTGACTATCCTGCTGGGCCTTTATAGTGGGCTCCGTTGTTTTGCCATTGTCCTTTTGGGCGGCTGTAGTGCCGTTTTGCCCGGCTGTTTCAGACGGATTTGCATCTGTGTTCTCCTCGCCCTGTGTCCCCATCTCGGAGGCAGGAGGCGTACTTTCATCAGAGGGCAGTATGTTCTCAGGATCAGCCGAGTTCGCAACGTCGAGGTTTGAGCTTTCTTCTTCCGTTTTCCCCTTACAGGCGCCCAGCGTAAAAACCAAAATCAGGCATAACAGCAGTGCTGAGAGCCGAAATACTTGTTTTTTCATAAGACAATCACTTCTCCTTTCAAAATCCGCCGTTTTGGGCGGGATCTAAGATCGTGCGTTTACGATCCTCCTTTCAAAATAATTTATACTTAGATTCATAGTAATCGAAAAAAGATGGATTGTCAATCTTTTCTAAAAGAATCGATCATTTATTTTTAATTTTAGCAATTTGGCAATGAAATACGCAATGCTCTGCATCTCAAGCTTTTTATATGATCTGCAGTATGATAAAATTAAAAAAATATTTGTAACGAATTGCTTTGCTGTGCGTCATATTAGCAGGGAGGTGAAAAAGTGACCGATGTCGATTTTGAAGAGGTCTATGCCACTTGCTTTAAGCAGGTCTATGCTTATGTTTTTTCCTTGTGCGGCAGCAGGGAGCTTACGGAGGAGGTCACGCAGGAGACCTTTTTTAAGGCGCTGAAGAATATTGACCGGTTCCGGGGTACGTGCAAAATCAGCGTCTGGCTCTGTCAGATTGCGAAGAATACGTTTGTTACCATACAGCGCAAAAGGCGGGATACGGACGTCGGCTTGCAGCAGGCTCCCTCCTCATGCAGCGAGGATGTCTTTAGCCGTGTGCTCAGCAGGGAAGAAGCGTATCATTTGCATAAGCTGCTGCACACACTGGAGGAGCCCTACAAAGAGGTCTTTTCACTGCGGGTATTCGGAGAGCTCTCTTTTTCCGAAATTGCCGGTTTATTTGAAAAGTCCGAGAGCTGGGCGCGGGTTACCTATTTTAGAGCCAAACATAAAATACTGGACTTATTCGAGGTGAAGCAAAGTGAATCAGATCACATGTGATACCATTCTGGACCTACTCCCGCTCTATATAGACCAGGTTTGCAGCACGGACAGCAATGCGCTGGTGGAGGGGCATCTCCGAGCCTGTCCCGCCTGCAAAGCGGAATATGAAAAGCTATCGCAGCGGGAGTTTTTATTCGATTCCAAAGAGAAGGCGATGCTCACCGGGCTTTCAAAGAGATGGAAAAAAAGCAAGCGGGCGACCCTGTGGAAGGGGATATCGATTGTCTTGGTGATTGTGTTGCTGATGGGATTCTTTTTTTACGGATACAGTAAAAAAGCAGTTCCGGCAGGTGAGATCACTGTTTCCTCGCTGTCGAGACTGGAAAATGGCGACCTGGCTTTTGTTTTGGAGGCGGCGGATGGCTCAGGCATCCGGGAGGTCAGCCATTATGAGGTTGATGCAACAGTTTATATTACGGCTACAACGACGCGGATTCCGTTCTTTTCCTCTTCAAACAATTCTGCAAGCGGATGGATTTTCAATACACAGGACACGGGAATCAAGCGAATTTGTTATGTGGAGCAAAACGGCGTCACCTCGACAGAGTTAAGGATCTGGGATGCGGAAGAGCCGGTTGCGGATGCGGACGCAAAAACGCAGGCACAGATCAGGAATATGGAAAATCTAGAAGACTTCGGTTCCGATGCGCTGGTAAAGGAAATCTATCTTCAAAAGGTGCAATATATCGGTTCGGCTCCCGATGATATGAGGCTTCTCGGTGTGATGCGGATCGGGGAGATGCTAGGTCCCTATACTATTCAGCTTACAACTTCCAGCGAACCCTATGGGATCACCCTACATTTCAAAGATCCGGTCGCGCCTGCCGAATGCGGTAGCTTTGATGAAAAAATGCGTGCTTATGCTTCTGTGATCCTTGCCATGATTGACAACAGCGGCTCGGTCGGATGGACTTATCCAAGCTATGATCAAGACGGGAAGGGGATCGAGGTAGCGAGAAAATTCAATTTGGACGATGCGCAGTCTACTGTAGGAGCGGATATCAAGAATTTTAGCAAAGGCGAGGCTGCCTTGCGGGAGCTGTGCGATATCCTTGGGCTTTACTAATTCCGATGACAAGGAAAGAAGAAATTGAACCGCGCTCAGGCCGCGCGGGCCC
>DCJV01000069.1 GCA_002320555.1 Ruminococcaceae bacterium UBA1691
TTCCCGCTCTGACTCCCCGTCCCGGTGAATAAATGCAATCGCGCCAAGCGCAGGGGCAGAGGGATGGTATCTCTCCTGCGCAGGCTGTGCGCATAAATCGTCACTGATGCATCGCAGCAATTCCCGGCGTTGAAGCTCACTCAGGGGTATTTCCCGTTCCTTTGCCAGCCACTTGCTATCAAGCAACACCGTATTGATCGCCTGTACTTGCTCTTTCATATAATTTAGCCTGTCGTATGCTTCAGGCTCCGGTTCGGTTGTTAAAACCTCCCGGATCAGCGCGTGGTAGCGGTCACTGTCCTCCAGCTGGAGGAACTGCGTCAGCAAGGAGATGGGAATCCGCTCGTAATGCCGCCTTACCTGCCTGCCGTCTTTAAGCGTGTATACGAACTGGATCCCCGTCCGGACGGTTCGATCCTTAAGCGGCCCCTCTTTCTTCAGCTCCCGGCGCCCGCCTTCCGCCAGTTGGCGGTGTAGCCTGGTAATCAACTGAAGATCGCGTTCGGAGGAAAAGCCGTGCACAAGGTCCCCCTGTTCCGAAAAAACCTGATTGTCGATTCCTCGCGTCCCGCTGTAGCCGCTCAACTTGATGCTCTGGTTCGGCATCACCACATCCGCGCTCTGCACCTCAGATATTGCAGGGACATAGCTGCTGAAGCCGCAAAACCCGGTCACCGCCAAAACGCCCAGCAGGGCCGCCGCGCTCAGATGCACCGGCAGGAAGCGCAGCTTTTTACGAAAGCGCTTCCCATCTCGCGTCAGCGCCAGATAAAAAACGCAATAAACGGCGGCATACGCCAAGATGCCCAGAATCACGGCGACAAAATCGGGCAGCGGTGCGCTCACCTTAAAAACCGCGCCAAAGCACAAAAAGCCGGCTGACACAACCCCCAACACATTGAGCACCCTGTTTTTACCCAAAAAGCCGCAGATTTCCGCTTTTCTCCGCTGGAACAGGAATGCCCCCAGCGCTACGATCCCAACGGTGAGCAACGCCCAAAGCAGCAGCGAGGAGCCGTTGGGCGCCGTCCACTTCTCATTCATAGGCAGCTGGCAGACCTGGCCGCAGCTTGCTTTCAGCAAAAAGACCGGCTGAACTTGCTGAAAATTGAGAAGCAGAGAATATATTCTTCTTCCAAAATCCATTGTTTCAAAGGTAGTGCCAAACGGGCTGCCCCAGACGCGGCTCATCAGCCCGTCCGCCCCGGCGAGCAGGATGGAGGGCGAAAAAAGCGAAAGGACGGAATAGACGACGCCTTCGCTCACCGTGCCCACGCAGCTGAACACCGCCGCCGTTACGGCAAAGCTCAGGGAAGACATAACAATCAAGGCTGCCAAAATAGCGGCAGCCGAAATCCACAGCTCTCTACAGGAGCCGAAAAAGGCAAGGTTTAAAATCAGATTCGCCGCCACCGGAAGCAGGGAGGCAAGCAGCAACAAAAGTTGGCCGGCCAGATACCGGGTCATAAAAAGCGAGCGCCTTGTTAGCCCCAGGCTGTAAAAAACGTTGACGGTTCGCTTGTTTGCCATAAAGCGGAACAGGACGAATCCCAGGAGAACCGGCATTAAAATCGCAAAAAGCTGGAGCGGAAGAAACCCCATCTCCGTATTGAACAGAATATAGCGGTACAGCGACTGTAAAGTCGGGACTGGCTCTCCCGCGCTGATATACTGCTGCGCATTTTGCGCGATTCTGCTGTCATAACCAAGAATATCGATAAACGTTGATAGGGTGAACAACAGCAGGATTGAAATAAAATAAGGCAAAGCCGCCGGTAGGGCGGAAACCAACGCCCGCCTAAACGAAGTAGCCGCCAAGGAAGCAGGCTGCGCCTTTCTCTTCATATCTCTACATCCCCTTTTTCATAAAACCCCAGAATGATTCATTGAAAAATCTCGGAATAGTCGTGCTCTTCGCCCTCCATCTCATCCATAAAAATTTCCTCCAGTGAGAGCGGGAAGCTTTCGAGCAGGATCGGATTCATGGCGCGCAGCCGCTCTTCCTGCTCCTGAATATCCCCTTGCGCCGTAAAGGTAATCAGACGGCCATCCTTGATAAAGCGCTTGAAAGTAAAACCACTGAAATCAGCACGGTTCATTTCACGGTCAAACGCCACGCGGAATTTGCAGCGGCTCGCGCTGATGTCGTCCACAGCACAGTCCAGCATGAGCTTACGCCCGTCCAAAAGGCCGACATGATCACACAGATCCTCCAGCTCGTGCAGATTGTGTGAGGAAATGATCACGGATGCGCCGCATTCCGCAACATATTCGATCAGCAGCTTTTTGGCAACATTCCGTTTAGCAGGATCAAGCCCGTCGAAGGACTCATCCAGCAGGAGAAAGTCCGGATGCGTGGAGAGACAGAGCACCAGCTCCGCCTGTCGCCGCATTCCCTTGGAAAAGCTGTTGATCTTCTTATTGGGATCCAGAGCGAAAATCTTCGTCAGCTCCTGAAAGGTCTTTTCCCTAAAATTGGGATAGTAGCTTTTATAAAAATGCGCCATGCGCCTGAGCGTTGCATAGGCCTGAAAATAGAGCTCGTCCGGCATATAAAAAAGATGTTGTTTCATTTTGGCATTGTCAAAAATATTTTCCGCATTCACACGCACAATTCCCTTTTCTGGGCGGTAAATGCCCGCAATTGTTTTGAGCAGGGTCGTTTTGCCCGCTCCGTTAAATCCCACAAGGCCGTAGATTGACGCCTGATGGACCGTCAAGGAAAGATCGCTGATGGCGGTAAAGCGGCCAAATTTTTTTGTTACGTCAATCACATCGATCATCTGCCATTCCCCCTTGCGTAAATTTCTTTTACCAAATCAATGATTTCCTCCTGTGTAACCCCTTTGGACTGCCCGGAAGAGATCGCGGTGCGTATTTCCTCCAGCGCCTTTTCCTTGATCCGCGTATTGGCAAATGCATTTTCGTTGACATAGCTGCCTTTGCCTGGCATGGAATAAATCACGCCGTCTGCTTCCAGATCCATAAAGGCGTGTTTCACCGTATTGATATTCAGATTCAGCTCACGGGAAAGCGTACGGATGGACGGCAGCTGCTCATGCGGGCGGAACACACCGAGCTGAATCAAGCGCATGATCTGTTCCTTAATCTGCTCATAGATCGGCGTGCGGCTTCGCAGGTCGATGTTGATCACGGCGGTTTCCCTCCCTCCATATCAAAGTCCGAAAAGCCCGCTCCCGCTGGTGGCTGATCGCATCCGGCGGGACGGGCTGCAAAGCGAATTCAGGCGTCTGATACCTGAAAACGATTGCCAAGGTTATTTACTTGACTGCGTCTTTGACATACTGCGGCGCAACGGACTCGGGCAGGAACATG
Source organism: Ruminococcaceae bacterium UBA1691 (assembly GCA_002320555.1). Classification (GTDB taxonomy): domain Bacteria; phylum Bacillota; class Clostridia; order Oscillospirales; family Acutalibacteraceae; genus Fimivicinus. The sequence continues at coordinate 3,337 of DCJV01000069.1, forward strand.
CAGGTGTATCCCTTGCCATCCGCCAGCTTTGCCCGGACGAAATAGCCGTCCACCCCATAGAAATAGGCAATATGGGAGAGGGAGACCACTTCCTGCGCCTGCTTGGCGTCTTCGATCTTCACTGCGTCTGAAAATGCAGGCGATGAATACTCATTTTCGGCACTGCGCTTCTGCTCCATTTCAAATGACTTTTCAGACTGCCAAGTGCCAAGGTAGAACCACGAATTATAGTTAATTCCCCTGTTGCTACGTCCATAGGAGTCTGGATCGCCAGCGTTTTCTTTCGCACGTACCACTTCTAAACTTTCCACCTGCACAGGCTGGCCGATGGAGTCATACAGCCCGTGTAATTGAAGGAACTGTATCGTCTTCTTCATATCCTTGGTTAAGAAGATCGTATAGCCTTCATACATTTCGGCATAAGGAGAACGGGTTGAATCATCTCCGCCCATATAGGCCATCATCTCGCTATTTTGAATATTAATCAGGCCAATAAGCGGTTCTGTGGGGAAATACCGCTGTGCTGCTTTTTGTGCCGTCAGATCATCCGCTACACACTGCAAAAGCGCCTTGCGTTGCGATTGAGATAGTGTAACGGGCGTTTCCTTCTCCATATAAGGGCTCACAAGAGCAATCGCTCCATCTTCCTGAATTAATTTTGCCAACGGATAGGACAAGTTACCTTGATCAACCGGCTTTGTCAGTAAACTCCGAATGCATTCACGGCCTGCCTGGGTATCCTCAACGTTAAGGAGTTGATTGACTACTTCCATCTGAACATTATCATAAAAGCGCATCAGCTTTTTCCCATTCTTTAGCTCATAAACCACTTGAACCGTATTTCTGACAATCTGGTCGTTACGAGCTACGCCCGCTTTGTCAGCTGTAATTTCCTGCTTACCCTTTTTGACAATTTGCTCGTGAAGATTCCGAACAAAGCCGATATTCTCTTCCCCAGTGATGCCCTCCAGTATTCCACCCATCGCGCCCCATCTATAATTGGAATCGCCTCTGGAAGCGCTATTGCCCTGCAGGCCATTAAAGGTATTTACCGGAACTGTAACTGCAACGCTTTTGATCTCGGAAAGCTCCGGAATCCGGCTACTGAATCCAAACAGGCCCGTCGCAAAAATGACGCCTATGATTAGCGTTATGCCCAGATGGACCGGCAGCTTTACTAAGCCGCGCAGAAACTCCTTCCCGTTGCGGATCAGTGCGAAATCGACAATACAATAAATTACGGTGAATACAAGCAGGCCAATCAGGATGGCGAGCGCCATAGAGAGTTTTTCCGCCGCAAAATGGATCACAAGCCCAAATCCGAAGAAGCCCAGCAGGAATGTGATCAGGAAATTCAATACCGGGTTGACGCCAAGGAACCCGCAGATTTCCGCTTTGCGCCTACGGAACAGATACATTCCCAGGAACATAACGGCGATAATTGCGACCGTCCAGAAAACCAGCGGAAGGAAATCCGGCTTTGCCCAGGGAGTCCCCTCGCCATACGTGCTTGGCACCAGCTTTCCCTCTGCATCAAGCGCGGAGAGATTGGAAATGCCGTCATAGAGAAACAGAAGGGGATTGAATGACTTAAAAGTGGTTGGCAGGTCTACCGCGTTGTAGCCCGTGAAATAGTGGCCATAAGGATTGCCATAAAGCGTCTCCATCAGGTATTGCAAACAGTACAGGATGATCATCGGAGAGCCCAGAATCACAAACGGGAAGAAGCACCCCTCCGCCACCGTGCCAACGCAGCTGAACACAGCCGCCGTCACCGTGAAGGCAAAGCAGGCCAAGATGGAAAAGCTCCAGAAATAATAGGCCGTTGCGCTCCAAAGCTGCCAGGAGGAGCCCAAATAGGAGAAATTCAAGATCAGGTTAAACAACAGTGGCAAAGCGACGGAAACGACCAGCATCAGAATACCGGCCAGATATTTAGAAACAAAAAGAGATTTTCGCGTAATGCCGAGACTATAGAAAACATTAACCGTTTTTTTACTTGCGATAAAGCGGAAAATCATAACCCCCAGCAGAACGGAACAGACGACAGTGGCCAGAATTGCCAAGATGGAATATTCCGCCCCTCCCATAAGCATCGCATACTTGTAGGTCTCTTTCAGCGTAGCGGCAGCTTTCCCCTGTTCCATAGAAGCAGAATCGTTAAATGTCGTAAATTTAACCAGATTGAGCACAGGGATCACAAAGGTCAGCACCAGGGCGTTCAGAAGCGGTGGCAAAAAATTGGAACTGAGAGCCGTCCGGAATGTATAAAGGCGTGGATTAGCTGAAGATTTCTGAGAAGTCATAATCGGTTCCCTCCATTTCATCCAGGAATATTTCCTCCAGTGAAAGCGGCATGTGCTCCAGCACCAGCGGATGCATTGCCCGAAGCTTCGCCTCGACCGCCTCTTTTTCTCCCACTGCTGTTAAGGTGATGAGGCTGCCGTCCTCTCGGAATCGCTTGATTTCCAGTTCCGGGAAATCCTTTTCCGTCATATCACGGTCAAACGCCAGACGGAATTTACAGCGGTTTTGGCTAATTTCTTCGATGGAGCAGTTCATCGCGAGCTTTTGTCCATTGATCAGGCCCACATGGTCGCAAAGGTCCTCCACCTCGTGCAGATTATGCGAAGAGACGATGATGGAAACCTCTTTCTCCGCCATGTATTCCGCCAGAAGCTGCTTGGTCAGACTCCGCTTTGCAGGATCAAGGCCGTCGAAGGACTCGTCCAGCAGCAAAACATCGGGATGCGCCGACATGCCCAGCACCAGCTCCGCCTGCCGCTGCATGCCCTTGGAAAATCCATTGATACGCTTAGTCGCCTCCAGGCCAAATACCTTCGTCAGATTCTGAAACGTTTTTTCGCTGAATTTCGGATAATAGCCTTTATAGAAACGGGCCATTTTTTCCATACTCGCATAGGGTTGGAAGTAGAGATCATCCGGCACATAAAATAAGCGCTGCTTCATCTTGGCATTGTCAAAAATATGCTCGCCGTCGATCCGTACCTCTCCCCCTTCCGGCTTATACACGCCGGAAATCGTCTTCAGAAGCGTGGTTTTACCTGCCCCATTGTAGCCCACCAATCCGTAGATGGAAGAACGCCCCACGGAAAAGGTCAGTCCACTCAGGGCGGTGAATTTCCCGAACCGCTTCGTTACATTGATGATATCAATCAACACAAGCCCTCCTCTGCACGTAATATAGCGATATGCGTGATAGCACGCATATCACACTTAGAAGAATAACACAAAAAAATGGTAACGTCAACTTCCTTTTTGAAACGTAATGCATTTGTAATGGACTTGTAACTTTTGGATTGACCACAAAAAAATTGCCATCAGGCATGCTTTTTACCTGATGGCAATTGGATGCTGATCGGAAAAGGCAGAAGATGGATCCTGCTATTTGCAAAACGCTGTTATAAAATCATGACAAATGTCCCCGCGCTCTTTTCTCCTTTCTTTTCGATTCGCAAGATATGATTTCCTCCTTTATAGAATTGTTTCCAATTTTATGTGTTGCATCTCGTCACGCTTGACCGGCATGTCGGCTTATGCTATGATGGAGCTGTTGTTGTTTTGTTCGGGAATCGCGTATAAAACGTTTTTGTGCTTCCTGGGCGTTCTTCACGCTCATATGGTAATAGGGGGAAATTGAGAATGCGGCAGGCCTTGGTGGTAGTGGATTTTCAAACAGATTTTGTGGACGGCAGTCTCGGTTTTGAACAGGCCCCTTCCCTAGAGCGTGCAATCTGCGCCAAAATCAATGCATATCACGAGCAAAATCAGACTGTTATTTTTACTTTTGATACACATTCGGAAAATTATCTGCAGACGCAGGAAGGAAAAAAGCTCCCTGTGATGCATTGCCTAAAGGATTCACCCGGCTGGAAGCTCTATGGCCATGCTGCGGATTTATGCCGGCCGGGAGATGTCCTCATTGAAAAGCCCGGATTCGGTTCTCTTGAGCTTGCCGAATATCTCCGCCGCGCTGGATTTGACAGGATTGAATTGGTCGGCCTGGTCTCCAATATCTGCGTCATTTCCAATGCTGTTCTGGCCAAGGCCGCTCTGCCGGAGGCGGAGATTATCGTGGATGCGGCCTGCACCGGGAGCGCAGACCCAAGTCTCCATGAAAAAGCGCTTGATGTCATGGAGGGCCTGCAGATATCGGTCAAAAACAGGACAAGCAGACCGGAATAATCCACCCTCCCGAATGCGTATGAATGAATACTAAAATAAGTGGGGTTACCATTAATATGCAATATGTCGTTATGGATCTCGAATGGAATAACGTATACAGCATCAAACGCAGCGGATTCATGAACGAAGTCATTGAAATTGGTGCCGTCCGTCTGGACGAGCAGCTTCGTGAAATCGACACGTTTTCTCATCTGATCAAATCGCAAATTGGCAAACGGCTACGCGGACACGTTAGGGCATTGACCCATTTGACCAATGAGGACCTACAAAGCGGCACGCCCTTTACCCAGACCATGGCGCAATTTCGAAAATGGATTGGCAACGGCCCGGTTACGGTATTGACTTGGGGCGATACGGATATTCGCGTTCTGATCGAAAATTTCAAATTATTCAATGGCTTTGATACGCTGCCCTTTCTTACGTATTATGCCGATTTGCAAAAAATAGTACAAGCGGCGTTGCATCTCTCCACGACGCAGCAGACGGGCCTGAGCGCTGCTGCCGCCATGCTGGGAATTGGCGAGGATGGGCTCTCCCTGCATCGTGCGCTGGATGACAGCCTTCTCTCGGCAGAATGTCTGCGCCGCGTCTTTTCTGAAAATCTGGTAGAGCAACTCACATTGCCGTGCGGCGAAGAATTTTACGAACGGCTGCGTTTTAAGGCATATATCATCAGCGATATCCACAACCCAAATGTAGACCCGGAGAGAATGCGCTGCTTCTGCGATCAGTGCGGCCGAGAAGCGCAGCAGAAAAGCGATTGGATCTTTACCTGCAGGGCCTTTCGTGCCAAATTTTTTTGTCCGCACTGCAAGCGGCCCCTGCAGCATACTGTCCGGTTCAAGCAATATTATGACCGGCTCGATATACACAGCAAAACCGTTTATCTGGAACCACCTAAGGAAGAAGAGCAGGCTTCCAAAAAAGCTCCGCCCCGCATGGAAACAGCCATGAAATTGTAAATGTGTAATGGAAGGCCGTCCGGCTTCGGACGGCTCTTTTTGATGATAACGATCAGATGGTCCTGATCAAAGTCCGCATCGCAACCATGTGATAGGTATTCCCAAAATTCGTTTCCTGGCTTTTGATACAAGGGAAAAATAGAATTTTCTGTTTTATTGTATTAGACCTACGACCTACCTTCAACCAAAATTTCCTCATTTCTCGCGGCTCTGCTCTTTTCTCCTTGGACAGTAAAAGGAACCTGTGGTATACTATAAAACAATTTATGTTTCAAACATGAAAGGAGCGCATGTGATGAAAATGAGTCATCTTTTGGGAGAGCGGTTTAAAGAAACGCCCTCCGACTGTCAGATTGCAAGCCACGCCCTCATGATGCGCGGCGGTTATATGCGCCAGCTATGCAACGGTATCTATTCGCTCTATCCTCCTGCGCGCCGGATCACCCGCAAGATCGAGCAGATCATCCGCGAGGAGATGGATGCGATCGGCGGGCAGGAAGTGCTGTTCCCCGTGGTCATGCCCGCCTCCCTCTGGCAGGAATCCGGCCGTTATGAGAGCATCGGCAGCGAGATGGCCCGCTTTCAGGATCGCAGCGGGAGCGACGTTGTCCTCGGTATGACGCATGAGGAGGCGGCCGTACAGCTCGCACGCGGCGCGGCAAAATCCCACGCCAATTATCCCTTCATGATCTATCAGATCCAAACGAAATTCCGCGACGAGCCGCGCTGCCGTGGCGGGCTGATCCGCGTGCGGGAATTCACGATGAAGGATGCCTACTCCTTCCACACCTCGCAGGAGGACCTGGAGCGCTATTATGAAAAATGCTATGAGGCCTATCGGCGCATTTTCGCCCGCGTTGGCGTGCCGGAGGTGGTAGCGGTCAAGTCCGACTCCGGTATGATGGGTGGAAGCATCGCCCATGAATTCATGCTGCTGACGGAAATCGGCGAGGATTCCATTGTCCTGTGTGACAGCTGCGGCTACCGCTCCAACATGGAGGCCGCACAATGCATTGTCAAGAATCCGGTGACAGAGCAGGCTCAGCTGAAAAAAGTCTCCACCCCCGGCGTGAAAACGATCGAAGACCTCTGCGCCTTCCTCCATCTTCGGCCGGAGCAGACCTGCAAGGCCGTAGTATATCAGAAAAACACCGATGACAGTTATGTCGTCGTGTTTATCCGGGGCGATCTGGAGGTCAATGAAACCAAGCTGCGCAATCTCCTGAAAACGGAAATTCATCCGGCCGCGCAGATCGCGGAGGACAGCGGGCTTGTCCCCGGCTCCATCGGCGCGGTGGGCCTGAACGATAAGATACAGGCGGTCTTTGACCGCTCCATGGAGGGCATCCGGTGTACGGTATGCGGTGCAAATGAGGATGGTTACCACCTCACCGGCGTTTCGCTCGAGCGCGACCTCAAACAGAAGCCGGAATTCTTCGACGTGGCAAAGGCATTCGAGGGCGGCATCTGCCCGGTCTGCGGCAAGCCGCATCTGCGCATCAGCCGCGGTATCGAGGTGGGAAATATCTTCCAGCTTGGGGATAAATACACCCGTTCCATGGGGATGCAGTATCTCGACCGGGACGGCAAGCTGCAATACCCGATCATGGGCTGCTACGGCATCGGCGTGGGCAGGCTTGCCGCCGCCGTATGTGAGGTGCGGCATGACAATTACGGCCCGATCTGGCCGATGGCGATCGCGCCCTGGCAGGTGCACATTTGCGCGCTCAAAGCAGTCGATCCGCAGGTAAAAGAGACGGCGGAAACGCTCTATGAGGAGCTGAACAAGGCAGGTGTGGAGGTGCTCTTTGACGACCGTCCGGTGAGCGCGGGCGTGATGTTCTCGGATGCGGATTTATTGGGCGTGCCGCTGCGGATTGTGGTGAGCCCCAAGACCTGCGCGAAGGGGATTGTAGAATTTTCCGCGCGGGATAAGTCGTTCAAGGAGGAGCTTGCGCCAGAGGCGGTTGTTGATGCGATAAGGGAGAAAATACAGCAGCTGCTTGCTGATTAAACAAGATTTTTGAAATGCAATGCAAGCCCGCAGGCCTAAAATGTGAGGGCGGGCTTTTGTGCTTAAAATTAAAATGTGCTCTTGTGCTCTTACCACGCGGGCTGCAGGATATGGCAGCTTTGTACAGGGGCACGATGAGACGAGTTCATTTTTTTGACCTATTTTAAATTTCTGCGTGATCAAGTTGTTTGCGCTCGTGCCGCGCGGGCCCTCCCTTTTCCGTTCGGCCNNTCGGCCGGAAAAGGAAGCAAAAGGGGCCGTTTTGCACCCTTTTCCAACGAGGGAAAAGGCGTGGGCCCGCGCGGCCTGAGCGCGTACCGATTTCCCGATCCGTGATTTAAGATGACCAACGAAATAAAGTCACACCAGCGAGAACCATCACATATCTCATTGAATAAAAATATTAAAAGTTTCTTGACTTTCGTGCCACAAAATGATAAGATAGATTTGGGCTACGAAAGTGAGGTGAAATGATTGCCCGAAAAAAAGAAAATGGGGCGTCCCACTGACAATCCCAAAGGTATTTCCACACACGTCCGACTTGACGCCGAATGCAATACAATTCTTGATGCATACTGCAAACAAACACAAGTGCCGAGGACAGAGGCGATTCGCCGGGGAATTAAAAAGTTGAAGGACGACCTCAAAAAATGAAAGGAAGCGGCCCGCAACTCGTCAAAGCAGAAGCCACTTCCAGTACCGACAACCGCCAGAAGGCGAATTGCAGCGTAAATATTATACCATGCGCGGCAATTCCTTTCAAGCCTTTGAAAAACGGCTGTGGCGTTTGTTGGAAAACGACTTAGAAAGGAAAAAGCCATGAGTTTATTTGTATCCGATTTCTTGAATGGCCGGATTGAGTACGTTATGCAAAACCTCTGCAAAACAAACGGTGACTATGCGCTGGCCATGGAAAAAAAGAAAATGCTGTATCAAAACATTGAACCGATTATTCAGCGACGTGGAGAGCTCAACATTACCGCGGGCGACTGCATGGACTTCTGCGAGTATTTTGAAAACGACTTTACCACCGCTGCGATCCTCGAGCAGGCATTGTACAGGCAGGGATATCTTGATTGTGCACAATTGCTCGCTATGCTGTTGGGCAAAGGTGAATAAAAATCCACTCACAAAAAAGGAATCCGGCCGGTTCCGCCGGATTCCTTTCAGACTGTAGACAAACCTATTCGGCAGAAAAAACTGCACAAATAAGTTTGCATAGAAATCGCTTATAATTTGTAGTAACTTCCCCGCGAAGTA
>DCJV01000085.1 GCA_002320555.1 Ruminococcaceae bacterium UBA1691
GGCTACAACCTCTATTTCGGCTGGTATATGCAGACCTATTATCCGATCGACCAATGGTTGGATAACTTTCACGCAGAGTATCCCGATATCAAGCTGTGCCTTTCCGAATACGGTGCGGAGGGTATCCTCCAATACCAGACCGACCAGGGTGTGCATGGCGACTACAGTGAAAGTTATCAGGCGCGTTTCCATGAGCACTATGCCCGTGCCATCTCCGAGCGGGACTGGCTTTGGGGGAGTTATTTTTGGAATATGTTTGATTTACAGCAATCAGCCGGAGGTTACATTAACCGTGAACGGCGAAAGCGTGACAAAGCCCTGCGACAGAATTGTTTATTTTGAGGAGGTTCCCTTAACAGAGGGCGAGATTGCCGTCACTGCCACAGCGGGCGATTGCACGCATTCCATCCGGATTTGCGGCGTCGAGACGGAAAATCCCGCCTATCGGATGCCGGAGAATTCTGGATCCTTCATGAAGAACTGGTTTGTAAACCATGACGGGAAACCCAATCCCGATTATTTCTCTATTGACGACAAGGTTGGCGTACTCCTGAAGAATAAGGATGTCATGGCGCTCATCCAAACGTTTCTCGGCTCGCGCAAGGCGCCTTCCATTCTGCTTACGATTGTTAAGCCATTCCGCGTCCGGACGTTACTCAAGCTCGTCAGGCTGGATGATGGAATGAAAGAAATTGCGAATCAATATCTGCAGACAATCAGGAAGTAGGTGCGCGAAGTTAAGGTTTACCAGGCGCCTCATCCCAGTAAAAGTCAATCATGGTGGAAATACAGATCTCAGTGCTCTTATTTTCACGGCCAACAAAGGGGGCTGCTGCATGCTTTTGCGGCAGCTCCTGCTGTTTTTCTGCTTGAATCGCATCTCTACAGGACGGAATGATGTGTCGTAACCAACCTTTTCGGCGCATAGATTTGGAACAGAGTATTTTGAGGGAGAGCCGCACGTTTCATGAAAAGCGCCTTATCTCAGATTTGACGAAACCGCATATCCCGCAGCTCACTGTAAGAAAGGAATGGTATCCGCATGAAACCAAACAGAATGTTTACCCTGCTGATGACAATGCTCCTTCTTTTTTCCCTATCTATTCCGGCCTTTGCCGCCGAAACGCCGATTGAAATCCCGCAGCGCGTTGTATCGGAGGAGGAGCTCCTCGCGGCGGCGCAGCCGCAGGATGCCGTCCCCAAGGAGCCGCAGATGGTCAAGGACGGCAATCTCCCCGTATCCATCAATGCGAAGGCTGCCGTCCTCATGGACGCTTCCACGAAAAAAGTGCTCATGGCCTATCATGAGCATGAAAAACTGCCGCCTGCGAGCGTTACAAAAATCATGACGCTTCTGCTCGTGATGGAGGCGCTCGACGCGGGGAAAATTGCCCTGACAGACAAGGTCACCGCCAGCGCTACGGCGGCGGGCAAGGGCGGTTCGCAAATCTGGCTCAAGGAAGGGGAAACGATGACGGTCGACGAGCTTTTGAAGGCGACCGCCGTGGGTTCCGCGAACGACGCCTGTGTGGCGCTTGCAGAGCTTTTGGCGGGCAGTGAAGAGGTATTTGTATCCATGTGCAATGAACGCGCAGCCCAGCTCGGGATGAAGGACACAAATTTTGAAAACTGCACGGGCCTCGACGACTCCGCCCAGAACCATGTGAGCTCCGCCTACGACATCGCCCTGATGAGCGCGGAGCTCTTAAAGCACGAGCGTATCCAGAATTATACGACGATCTGGATGGACAGCCTGCGCGACGGCAAAACAGAGCTGGTCAATACCAATAAGCTGGTGCGCTTTTTCAAGGGGACAACAGGTCTGAAAACCGGTACGACCAGCAAGGCCGGCCATTGCCTGGCCGCCACAGCAAAGCGCGACGGCACGCACCTGATCGCCGTTGTGCTTGGCAGCGATACGGGCGCGCTGCGCTTTGAGGCCGCGAAGGCCATGCTCAACTGGGGCTTTGCAAATTGGGCGGTCGTCACGCCCAAGGTGGACACTTCCACCATCGCGGACGTCACGATCCTGCACGGCCTGCAGAATACCGTCAAGCCCGTTGTCCCCGCCGCGCAGCCGGTTCTGATTCCAAAGGGGAAGGAAGCGGAAATCACGCAGAAGGTGGAGCTGGCCGCGAATGTAGAGGCGCCGGTCGAGAAGGGACAGGTGCTCGGTACCGTTACGCTCAAGCTTGGAGACGAGGAGCTCGGCAAATTCAATCTGACCGCAGCCGAAGAGATAGGCAGGCTCACCTTCGGGCAGGCGTTTCTTCGCCTACTGCGTGCGATGGCAGCTTGAAAAATGCGCTTTAAAAAAAGCTGTGAATTTATTTTGAAAAGTTTCGGATGGACTTGCAATAATACGGTCAATCATGTAGAATGATACTAAAGAAAATGTGAAAAGCACCACAAGATGTGGGGGCCAAAGTAAGGGGCAATTTGTAATGAGTATCCGTTTGAACGACAGTTATGCGCAGTCTTTTGCACAGCCAGGGGAATTGGCTGCAATGGCGGCCGAGGTACAGGCCGCACAGGAGAAGCTGCACAGCGGTACGGGCGCCGGCAGCGATTTTTTAGGTTGGCTGACGCTTCCCACCGATTACGATAAGGAGGAATTCGGGCGCATTCAGGCCGCTGCAAAGCGCATTCGGGAGAACAGCGACGTGCTGATCGTCATCGGCATCGGCGGCTCCTATCTCGGCGCGCGTGCCGTACTGGAATTTATCAAATCCCCGCATTACAACCTGCTGGCAAAGGACACGCCGGATATCTATTTCACCGGCAACAGCATCAGCTCCACTGCACTGAGTGAACTGCTGGCGCTGTGTGAGGGCAAGGATGTTTCCGTCAACGTCATTTCCAAATCCGGCACGACCACGGAGCCTGCGGTTGCATTTCGCGTATTTCGCGAGTTGCTTGAGAAAAAATACGGCAAAGAAGGCGCTGCAAAGCGCATTTATGCCACGACCGACCGCGCGCGCGGCACGCTTAAGGAATTTGCCGACCAGGCAGGTTATGAGACCTTTGTCGTGCCGGACGATGTCGGCGGCCGTTATTCCGTGCTCACGGCTGTGGGGCTGCTCCCCATCGCGGTCAGCGGCACAGACATCGAGTCCCTCATGGCGGGCGCAAGGGACGCTCAGCAGGCGCTGATGGAATCCGATCTGATGAAAAACGACTGCTATCGCTATGCCGCATGGCGCAACCTGCTTTACCGCAAAGGGAAAAAGATCGAGATGATGGTTAGCTATGAGCCCGCTTATCAGATGATGAACGAATGGTTCAAGCAGCTTTTCGGCGAGAGCGAGGGCAAGGATGGTAAGGGCATTTTCCCGGCTTCCGCGATTTTCTCCACCGATCTGCATTCCTTGGGCCAGTATATCCAGCAGGGGGAGCGCGCGCTATTTGAAACAGTTGTCCGCTTCCAGAAGCCGCGTGCCGAGCTGACCATTGAAGCGGATGCGGAGAATGTTGACGGCTTGAACTTCCTCGCAGGCAAGACGATGGATTTTGTTAACAGCAAGGCCTTTGAAGGCACGATCCTAGCGCATACGGACGGCGGCGTTCCGAATCTTGTCCTTGAGGCGGAGGATATGACGGAGCACACGCTTGGCTATCTGATCTATTTCCTTGAGAAGGCCTGCGCTATTTCCGGCTATCTTCTCGGGGTGAATCCCTTCGATCAGCCAGGCGTTGAAAGCTATAAAAAGAATATGTTTGCCCTTCTGGGAAAGCCGGGCTATGAAGCGCAGCGCGCCGAGCTGGAAGCGCGCCTGAAAAGCCACTGATTTTTCGTTGATCGCCGCCATTGGCGGACATTAAATACACAGGAGGAGATTACAATGATATCTCTGATTATTGGGCATAAGGGTTCCGGGAAGACAAAGCGCCTTATCCAGATGGTCAATGAGGCCGTGGAAAGCTCCAAGGGCAACGTGGTCTGTGTGGAAAAGGAAACCAAGCTCACTTATGATGTCAATTACCGTGCGCGGCTGGTTGCAACGGATTACTTCGGCGTGGAAGGCTTTGATGCGTTTTATGGCTTTTTGAGCGGCATTTGTGCCGGCGACCATGATATCACCCATATTATGATCGATGCGACGTTCCGCATCTGCGGGCGCGACTATGAGGCTCTGGCGGACTTCCTGGAGAAGGTGAATAAGCTCTCCGGTCTCACAGAGGTGGAATTTGTCTTTACGATTTCCACAGACGAGGAAGATCTGCCCAAGCGCATTTTTGATTTCTGCAAAAAGGCGTAAGTTTTTCTTTTATCGCTTAAAAAACCGCCACCGGTCCAAAAAGCCGGCGGCGGTTTTCAAGATACGTGGGGAAAATCCGTATTGCTGGAATGTTTTCACGTGATTTTACCGGAATCAGGTCTTGACAAACGATTTCCAGAACGGTATAATTATCCGTGCGCTATATTTGAGGTGGAGTATGATTATTGAACTCGAAAACCTGTTTGAAAACGAAGGCGAGAAGCTGTCGATTGATCAATCCTTTGATTTTTCAGGCGAAGAGCTGAATGGCGTACATCCCTTCGTCTCTCCTGTAAAGGTAAAAGGAGAAATCCGCAATCGTGCAGGCATTGTTTCCCTGCATCTGCGCGCGGCCTTCACCTATCAGGCGCCCTGCGACCGCTGCGCGGCGGATACAAAGCGGGACATGCTCACCTTCCTTGAGCATGTGCTGGTCACGCACCTCGATGAGGAGGACACCGGCGAATTCATTATCGTGGAGGGAATGCGACTGGATCTTACCGCGCTTGTGTGGGAAGATATCCTGCTTTCTCTGCCGACGAAGTTTTTGTGCCGGGAGGATTGCAAAGGTCTTTGCCCGATGTGTGGCAAAAACCTCAATGACGGCTCCTGTAGCTGCGAAAAACCGATCGACCCTCGTCTGGAGGTTTTGCGGCAGCTTTTGGATCAATAATTACGAAATGTTCTTTACAGCAAGGTTAAGGAGGTGCTGACATGGCGGTACCAAAGAGAAGAGTTTCAAAGGCAAGAAGGGATAAGCGTCGCTCCAACGTCTGGAAGATGGATGCTCCGGAGCTCGTAAAGTGCCCGAACTGCGGTGAGTATAAAAGACCGCACCGGATTTGCCAGAGCTGCGGCTTCTACAAAGGCAAGGAAATCGTGAAAAAGGACGCGTAAGAGCCCTTTGAAGCGGGGCTTCAGGCCACACGGGAAGAAAGGTAGAGGAGGGGTATCCTTCTCTGCTTTTTTCTTTTTCATAAAAAGGGCGATCTGGCAATCAGTGCTATTGTCCATTTGCAAGCCTGTTTTTTGTTATTTGTTTGGAAAGGGGTGCGGCGCATGGCCGTGACCATCGCGGCTGTCGAGCCGCATTCCATCTGTGCACGCCGCGGCGTGCAGGCCGGGGAGATTTTGACGCATATCAATGGCCACGAGATCCTCGATGTCCTCGACTATCAGTTTTATGCCACGGAGCGCAAGCTCATCCTCACTCTGCGCGACGCACAGGGGAAGGCTAGGGAAATCAAAATCAAAAAGGACGAATATGCGGACCTGGGGCTCCAGTTCGACACCTATCTGATGGACCGGCAGCGCCACTGCGCGAATAAGTGCGTATTCTGTTTTATTGACCAACTGCCAAAGGGGATGCGGGAAAGCCTTTATTTCAAGGATGACGATTCTCGCCTATCCTTTCTGTTCGGCAATTATGTGACGCTGACCAATCTCTCTGAGCGGGAGGTTGAGCGCATCATCCAGATGCATATCAGCCCGGTCAATATCTCCGTCCATACCATGAATCCGGAGTTGCGCGTGAAGATGATGAAAAATCCGCGCGCCGGGGAGTCCCTGAAAATAATCAAACGCTTTGCAGACGCGGGGATCAAGATGAATACCCAGCTTGTTTTATGCCCTGGGATCAACGATGGGGACGAGCTTTTATATAGCTTGACGGAACTGGGCAAGCTATATCCGGCAGTGCAGAGCATTGCCGCCGTTCCGCTGGGAATGACGAAATACCGCGAGGGGCTGACTGAGCTTACGCCCTACACGAAGGAGAGCGCCGCGGCGGTGGTTGACATGATCGAGGATTTTGCCGCCCACTTTCTCTATTTCAAGGGGACGCGCCTTGCCTTTGCCGCAGATGAGTTTTACCTCAAGGCGGGGCGGGAGATTCCTCCACCGGATGCGTATGAGGATTTCGCACAACTGGAAAACGGCGTCGGCCTCTGGGCGCTCTTAAAAGATGAATTTGATGCCGCGCTGCGTGCCCTCGATGAAGCGGATTTCCCCACGCGGCCGCGCAAAGTGACCGTTGCAACGGGGCAGGCAGCCTATCCACTGCTCGAGGAGCTGGCCCGCGCCCTGTGTGAAAAATGTCCGATGCTGTCCGTGCAGGTCGCTGCGGTTCGCAATGACTTTTTTGGAGAATCGATCACTGTGGCCGGCCTTTTAACCGGGACGGATTTGATTGCCCAGCTGGGTGGAAAAGAGCTGGGGGAGCAGCTGCTGATTCCGGCGGTGATGCTGCGCCGGGAGGGAGACCTGTTTCTGGACGACCTTTCTCCCTCAGACGTGGAGCAGGCGCTCCATGTTCCGGTTACGCCCGTTCCCAATGACGGCGGGCAACTTCTGGATGCACTGCTGGGCACGGATGCCCCTGATTGCCTGAGCATACAAAGCTCAGAAAGGATTGATTGAAATGGCGAAACCTGTTGTTGCGATCGTGGGGCGGCCCAATGTCGGCAAGTCTACGCTGTTCAATAAGCTGGTCGGGAAACGCCTCTCCATTGTTGACAATACGCCGGGCGTAACGCGCGACCGGATTTATGGCGACTGCGAATGGCTTGGGCACAATCTGCTGCTCGTCGACACGGGCGGCATTGAGCCGCGCACGGACGACGTGATCCTCTCCCAGATGCGCAGGCAGGCGCAGCTGGCGATCGAGAGCGCGGACGTCATCGTCCTGGTGACGGATCTACGCTCCGGCGTGGTGGCGACGGACGCGGAGGTGGCTTCCATGCTGCAGAAAAGCGGCAAGCCCGTCGTCCTCTGCGTGAATAAATGCGATTCCATCGGCGCGCCGCCGCTCGATTTTTATGAATTTTATAATCTCGGTCTCGGCGATCCGATCGCCGTCTCCGCTGCGCACGGCCACGGGACAGGCGACCTGCTCGATGCAGTGCTCGCCTATCTTCCGCCCGAACGGGAGGAGGAAACGGACGACGACACAATCAAGGTGGCTGTTATCGGCAAGCCCAATGTGGGCAAATCCTCGCTCGTCAATGCCATTGCGGGCGAAGAGCGCGTCATCGTCTCCAATATCGCAGGCACAACGCGGGATGCGACGGATACGCTTGTCGAAAACCAGCATGGGAAGTTCGTCTTTATCGATACGGCTGGCCTGCGGCGCAAGAGCCGCGTGGACGACGCGATCGAGAAATACAGCGTCCTGCGCGCGCGCATGGCAGTGGAGCGCGCGAGCGTATGCGTGATCATGATTGACGCGCAGGAGGGCTTTACCGAGCAGGATTCGAAGGTTGCGGGCATTGCGCACGAGCAGGGCAAGGCCTGCATCATCGCGGTCAATAAATGGGACGCGATTGAGAAAGATGACCGCACGATGGATTCCTACCGCAAGAAGCTGATGCAGGATTTTTCCTTTATGGCCTATGCGCCCATCATCTTCATCTCCGCAAAAACGGGGCAGAGGCTGGATCGGCTGTTTGAGCTCATCCATTACGTGGACGGGCAGAACGCCATGCGCATCTCGACGGGGCGCTTAAACGATGTGCTTGCCGCCGCGACGGCGCGGGTACAGCCGCCAACCGATAAGGGCAGGCGTTTGAAAATTTACTATATGACACAGGCGTCGACCCGCCCGCCGACCTTTGTCTGCTTTGTCAACCGCAAGGATCTATTCCATTACAGCTATCAGCGGTATTTGGACAATCAGATCCGCGAGGTATTTGGGTTGGAGGGAACGCCGACACGGTTTGTCATCCGCGAGCGAGAGGAGAAAAAGTAACAAAGCGCCGTGGCAGGGCGCGGGCAAACCTTTCCAAAGGGATTGATTCCGGTGTTTAGCGCCAAATGATTTGATGATTTTCATTTTCAATATGAACAGGCCCTTCCATTCGGTTACACACCGGGTAGAAGGGCCTGGATGCTTTACTGATTGGCTTAATATTTGATATTTTTGGGCACTAGATCAATCATCCAGCACGCGCCCGTCCGTAGAAACGATTTTCACCTGCCACGGGATGAATTTCCCGCTGCGCTGCAGCGCCGTCTTGGCGGCCTGCTCGATTCCGCCGCAGCAGGGGACCTGCATGCGGATAATGGTCAGGCTTTTGATCGCATTGTTCGCCAGAATTGCGGTCAGTTTGTCCGTGTAATCGCCTTCATCCAGCTTTGGGCAGCCGATCAGCGTGATGTGACCGCGGATAAAGCGGTTGTGGAAATCTCCATAGGCATAAGCGGTGCAGTCGGCTGCTACCAGAAGGTTTGCGCCGTCAAAATACGGGGCGTTCACTGGGACGAGCTTGATCTGTACTGGCCACTGGGTAAGCTGGCTTTCCGCGTGCAACATCCCCGTCGCATGCGCCGCCTCTGTCACAGGTGCGGCATGGTGGATTCGTTTGGACTGCGTGCCGGGGCAGCCGCAGGGCAAGGGATCAGACACGCTTTTTGCCTGTGCCGCCTTCACTGCCGCCTCATCGTAGGCGGGCGCTTCCCGCTCCTCGAAGGAGATCGCCCCTGTGGGACAGGCGGGCAGGCAGTCGCCCAGCCCATCGCAGTAATCCTCGCGCAGCAGCTTCGCTTTGCCATT
>DCJV01000064.1:0-610 GCA_002320555.1 Ruminococcaceae bacterium UBA1691
ACCTGCCATTGTTCTATCAGGTGGACCAATGCTCGATGGTCACTATAAAGGTGAGTTGATTGGTTCGGGTACAGTCATCTGGCATGCACGTAACCTACTGGCATCTGGCGAAATTGATTATGAAGGGGGGGCGTGGCTCGTGAGGGAATTTCCTCGCGCAGCGGGGCATCGAGCAGAGAGAACGAAGTCGCGTCGGGGACACCCCGTTTAGACAGGAAAGCAGAGGATTGTCGCCGCAAGCATACACTGCGCTGCATAGTAGGTGACAATATTTAGACAGCGCAACGAATATTTCTTTTGATCCCCAAAATGTAAAAACGCCAGCGTCCCGTCTGAAACGGCAAAGAGCAACGCACCTCCCCCCAATAAGAGGAGAATCGAGAAGCGCAGGGGCAGCCCCGCGCGCATGCATGCCAGCGTCAAATGGCATGCATGGATCACCATGGCGGCCAAAATTGCAGTATAGAAAAGCATCGGGATTTTCAGCTTACCCGCGTCCAGTTTCAAGCGCTTCATAGTGAAATGCCCACCAACCAGAATCACGATCAAAAGCAGGGGCTCATGCCAGGCCACCGGCGGTTGATCTGGGAACAGCCTGCCAAACGCAACA
>DCJV01000064.1:663-8220 GCA_002320555.1 Ruminococcaceae bacterium UBA1691
AGGAAGAAGGCTTCCTTTTTGACGATTGCCTCATAGTGAAGCAACGCGTCCCCAATAAAAGAGCAGAGCAATGCGCTGAGTACCAACCAAGCATAGGCAGAATCATTTTTCGCATAAAAGATCGCGCATAGGCCCACGATCAAAAACAACGCTGAGCAAATCTGCTTGCAGGCCAGAGAGCGGTAAGTCCGGTTAGGCCATTCGATCTTTAAAAAAAGCGGAACAAATACGACTTCCAGCGCGATTGCGCCAAACATGGCAATTTGCAAAAACTTCAATGATATGTCTCTCCTCTGGCAAAGATAAAGGGCTCAACGGAAAAACAGGATTGTGCTCGCGAGCAATACCTGTGCGCCATAATAGGTGCCGATGTTGAAACACTTGAGCGGGAAGGTCTTTTGGGGCCCGAAATTCAGCATGGCAAGGGTCGCGTCCGAGAGAACGAAGCTAAGGGAACCTACGATCAAAACGGCTGCCGCCGCTCCGCAAAGCGGCGTTCCCGCTATCAGGCAGCGAATCCCGAGCGAGCTGGCCTTGACCATCATCGTGACCAGGATACACATATAAAGAAAGGCGGGGATCGTCACGCGACCAGGATGGATCTGCAGCTTTCGCGATGCTACAGCGCCGAAAAGCACAATCACTGCAATCCATAGGCATTCGTAGGGATTAAAGAAGCCGGCCTCCGGGAAGGTGTGCTGCAGCGCGGTACAAAAAGCGATTACATAGAAAATGTGCGCCGTCAGAAAGCTGAACAGGCCAATCAGAAAAAAATGAAGCTTACTGCTGACATGCAGGAAAAAGTCGCCAAGCCAGGAAAACACAAGCCCGCATAAAATCCATACAGCATAGCGGGAGAATTCCTGCGACAGCAATATGGAAAGCACGCCTACCACAATAAACAAAGTGGAGCAGATCATCTTCAGCAGCAGGGATTTTTTGGTTTTCTTCGGCCAGCCGGCCTTCAGAAAAAAAGGAACAATCCCCGCTAGCAGTAAAATTGCCGCCGCCATTAAAATTCGGTAGCCCGTCAATCACAGCACCTCCGTAAAATGTCGCCGCATCACCTCCGAATCCTTCTGGAGCATTCGTTTCTTCAAACCAATGCCTTGCAAAGAAAAGATGGTTCCTCCATATGCGAACGAAAAATAAACGCCTCGCCCAGCTCTCGGAATTAGAAAACAATACATCGCCCTCAAAGCCGTTGTTGCCCCTGTTCACCGATGCTAGCCTTGATCCTTCAAAATTCCACCGCAGATACATAAAGTATCCTTTTAAACGACGCCGCTTTTTGATCTCCAGCGGCCTTGAAAGCAGGCTTCTATTGAACCCCTTCAACTAGTTTACCCCTGTGAACCGGTTCGGCGATCCTCCAAAGCTGACGCATTGCCTTTTTCAGCAGATTGCTGAGCAGCGGATTTTTAATGAGGTCGTCAATGCCCTCCGCGATATTGTACGCCATATCCCTCAGCGGTGGCGTTGTACGAGGCGTCATCCGAACCTGATTGCCCTTAAAGATAAAATTCAGCTTGCGCACCGCAATCGTCTGCAGCGGCCTGATCCAGATATCCAGCGTTTCATCGTCCTTCCATGCGGCCGTGCAGCACACGGTATAATCGATCTGCCCCAAACGAATCTGCCCATACCGGTAATGGCCATCCATGCCGCAGACGACGGAATTTTCTTCGTCTCCTTCGACCCAATCCATCGTGCACTCGTCTTCCGCAAAGTGCAGGCGGATGCGGTCGATATTTCCCGCCCTGTCCTTCGTCATATAGGTCGCAGCGAAGGGAAGCACACTCACCGGGAACCCGATTAGATTAATCAGGATCTTCTTCCGCATGCGAATGGTTTTCCCCTCAATGCGCTTTTCCAGGTCACTGTGGAAGGAGGCCAACTGCATGGGGAGGGCCGCCTCGTCGCACATCGCCTTTAAATCCACCATCGGCGCGTCCACGGTTTCCCCCTCTTCAAGGAAAGCGCCGGGAAAATGCCGCCAGATGCAGTCGCGCGTTTTCTGCTCGCTGACCTCAGCACAGTTGATGACCAGCTGCGCGTCATAGTCCTTAAATACGATGCCGAACTGGGAGAACATCCCGTCGGAGCGATATGTGTTTTTCGCGCCGCCGCACTGCCAGAAGCAATAGCCGTAGCCCGCGTTGGCATCAAGATCGCGGTTGGCGGAGTTACCGGAGTGGATGGCAGTTGCTTCCTGTACCCACCAAGCAGGAATCACCTGTTTCCCATGATAAACGCCATTTTGTGCATAACAGAGCGTAAACTTGGCGAAATCCTCGACTGGAAGCATCAGGCCCCAACCGCCGACCTCAATTCCATGGTGATCCGTCTCCCAATAGGGGACGGGGATTCCCAAAGGCTCATACAGGCGGGGCGTCAAAAATTCTGTAACCGATATTCCTGTGACGCGCACCAGAATCGCACAAAGCATATAGATATTCTCACTGACGTAAAGGAACATCTCCCCGGGCTCGGAAATCCATGGCGCGTCGAAGAAATCCTTAACCCAGCGATCCTTTGTCTTATTCAGCAGCAGGGAGGGATTTTTCCCGCTCGTCATCGTCAGCAAATGGCGCACGGTCATTTTTTCAAGCTTCTCATCCGCCTGCTTGGGGCGGTACTCCGGGAAAAAGTCGATCACCTTTGCGTCTAGCGCCAACAGCCCCTCGTCTACAGCAAATCCGATCGCCGTGGAGGTGAAGCTTTTGCTGACGGAATACATGGCATGCGGCGTATCCCTTGTAAAAGGGGCAAAAAAACACTCCGCCGCAACCTTGCCATGGCGAAGTATCAGGAACGAGTGGTTTTCGATGCCGCTCTTCTTCATATCTTCCATAAACGCTGCCACAGCAACGGAAGAAACACCCGCCGCTTCCGGCGATGCACTTCTCGGCAGATACTCTCTCTCTAGAACTCTCATCGTAACTGTCCTTTCTCTATTCAATTAAGCGCCGGATGGCAATCGGACTGCCCCGGTATTCTCTAAAATAAAAGGAAGTGATACGGCAGGTGGCACCATATTTATCCAGAAATTACCTCCTTTTATTATATCAAATATATACAAATTTTGCAAGACGTATTCAAAAATCATCATATCATTGACAAACGCAGAAACCGACAAAATATTTTGTCATTTTCTACTTGACGGCATGACCGGAATATGGTATAGTAACATACGCGTTAAGAGTGCACATGCTGGTGTAGCTCAGTTGGTAGAGCAGCTGATTTGTAATCAGCAGGTCGGGGGTTCAAGTCCGTCCACCAGCTCCACCCGTTTTCATCAGCACGTTTTGGTTCCTTAAAGCGAAACGCGCATTACAATATCATAAATATGGGAGAGTTCCCGAGCGGCCAAAGGGAACAGACTGTAAATCTGTCGTCACTGACTTCGGTGGTTCGAATCCACCCTCTCCCACCATCTGGGGTAGACACTTTAGATGCCTACCCCATTTTTGTCAGTATTCATGCGGGTTTGCGGGCTTTTTAGAGCACAAAATCCAAAATGATTTTCCATAGATGCCTTTTCCATAAAATGGCAATATTAAGATTTTTCGTGAGCAAAAGCGGGGCTTCCGCCTGATTTTTCAGGCCGGGGGCCCCGCTTTTTTTGCGTTTACCACCTTTTTTCCCGTTGTCGGAAGTGTAGAAGTTTCCGGCAGTTTCATAGATAGATTGACGAATCACCAAAACGGACCAATTTTAAGCCCTCAAGATACAAGGGGGTAGTGCGCCCTTTTTTAGAACCTCCCCAGCAGGCCGCCGGGGAGGTTCTTCGCTTTCCCCCTCTCCCACACCCTCACCCCCTAAATTACTTTACTTGGCTGGGAAAGAACAAGTTTCTCTCCAGCAAGCTTTACTCAAAACCGGTAACTTCTCCAAGTTTTCAACAATCGTCAAGAAAGGATGAGCAAAACCATGAACATCGGCATCGACCACGGCTATTACGCCATCAAAACCCGGCATTTTTCTTTCCCAGCTGGTATCTCGGAATACTCCCACGAACCCTACACCCTGCAGAACACACTGGAATTCGGTGGGAAGTTTTTCGTGTGCGGGACGGGCAGACAGCCGATCCTGCGCAACAAAATGGAAAACGACAACTACTACCTGCTTACCCTTGCCGCCATCGCCAAGGAGATCAAGCAGCGGGGCGGAACGACAGAATGTTCCGTCAAACTCGCTGCAGGACTGCCGCTGGCTGGTTTTGGCCGGGAAAAGAACCCTTTCCGGGAATACCTTCTCCGTTCTTCCCAGCCGGTGTGCTTCAAATTCGAAGGAATCCCCTACAAAATCACCATCGAGGATGTGAAGCTGTTCCCGCAGGGGTATTCCGCCATCGCTATCCACCCGGAACTTATCCAAAACGAGCCTTCTGTCCTTCTCATGGATATCGGCGGCTGGACGGTGGACCTCATGCGGCTGGACAACGGCGTCCCCAACGCTTCGACCTGCCGCAGCTTGGAACTGGGGATGATCCGCTGCATCGACGAAACGAAAGAACAGGTGCGCCGGGATGTGGGGCTGTCTGTTACCGACGCTCAGGTAGAGCGTGTGCTGGCCGGAAAGCCCTGCAGCATGGACGAGGACGCCCGGAATATCATTCAAAAGCAGGGACGCCTCTACGCCGAACGGCTTCTCTCGGCAGCCATGGAATCGGGGTTTGACCTCAAGGCAATCCCGGTGGTGATGCTGGGCGGGGGTGCGGCAGTCATCAAGGGCAGCGTGACCGAGCAGGACGGCCTGTGCCGGGTTTTCGCCCTGATAGACGATAAGGTGAACGCCGAAGGATTTGAACGCATTTTGGGGCATTTGTCGGGCGGTGTGGGAAAGGCATGAGCAGGCCCCTGTATATGTTCCGCCCAAACCTCCAGAACGAGGATCACCGGAAAGCTTGGGAGATTTTGCAAAGTGTGCCGGAAGGACAGAAAAGCGCCTTTCTGGTACGGGCAATTCTGGCAGCCGAACGGCAGAAAGAATGGGAAGCCACCCTGCGCCGGGTGCTGCGGGAGGAACTCAAAGCTGTTCCTTCCCAGCCAGTGGAGCAGCCGGAGGAAGCCATCCCGCAGGAGATGATGGGATTCCTCGGTTCCCTGTTGGGAGAAGAATAGCCCTATTGGATTCTCAGTATGCTTTGTTCTGTAAAAATGAAAGGAGAACTAATATGAGAAAAGAAATTTACAAAATCAAAAGCCCCAAGCACATCGTGTTTGGCGATCCCCTGTATTTTGAAGAATTTAAGGAAACCGAACTCAAACGCCTCACTGTGGACTATAAAACGTCCAAACACTTCGACGCAGCCCGGCTTGTCCTGCTGGAGAAACCAAATGAGGAATACCCTGAATATACAGACCGGACGATGACGCTTTACCTTGCTCCAAGCCAAACCATAGACGTCTATGCCGAGGAGAAAATCTACGCTTCTCAGAAAATAGAGGAAAAATCCATCGGAGTGGATACCGCCCGCTATTATCTCAGCATTGACGGGCGGGATGATGAAATCAAAACAGGCGGCGATGGCTGGTGGGGTAGTTTTGAGGAATACTACCGGCAGGCTGGGAAAGACCGGCTTTCCGACGCTGTAGTCCTGACCATCGCTATGCCGGAGGAATATGACTTTAAAGGGATGAAACAGCTGGCCGGGTACTTTTTCGAGGATATGCAGCTGATTGCCCCTAAAAAACAGAAGAAAAAAGAGGAACCAAGCCGTTAAAATCCCCCCATATAGCCCTTGTTGGTTGTGACGTTTGTTGAGCCTGCTTTGGCTGAAAGGTTGTTGCTCTTGGTAATAGCTTTATCAGGCGGGTTGCAGTATGCTTGTGTTGCCCGAAAGGGAAAGAAAAGAAAAAGGAGCGATGGAGCGTGGAAACCAAGGGCGTAACCTGCAAAATCCCATTAGATCTGCACAACCAGATCAGCGAAGAAATCCGGGAAACGGAAAGTACCATGAGCAAATTCATCGAAATGGTCATCCGGGAACATTATGAGAAAGGGGCTGTCAAAGTCATGGAAAAAGGAAGAACATTAGCATTTCAGGTAAGCGAGGAATTGTTCCAGAGGGTAAAGGAATACCTTGAAAATTACGAAAAAGCCTATCACCGCCGCCTCACCCAAAAGGAATTTGTCATCGGGCTGATCGAGCAGGCGCTGGAAGAAGCGGAGGAAGAATTCGAAGCCGCCAGAGCAGCCGAGCATGAGGAACAGGCAGAGAACGGCTGGGAAGCCCCGGAAGGCCCCGAAACCGACGAGGACGAGGAAGTACCCGACGATGAGGAACCAGAGGGCTGGGGCGGCGAGAACAGCGAAGCGGAAGCCTCCGCAGAGGACGAAGAAACAGAAACCGAGGAAGCTCCGGCAGAAGAAGATGACAGCGGCGACGAGGACGCCATGCCGGAAAATGAGCCGGAAAGATGGGAGCAGGATGAGGATGAAGAAACCGAACTGGATAACGATACCATGGAAACCGGCGAAACCAATGAAAATGAAGATGAAACCTACGCATAATACAGCCAGCAACAGCCCGCAGGAAACTGCGGGCTGTTTTCATATATATAGATTACATCTCACTGAGAGAAAGGGGCGATGTCCGTTGATTGTGGTTTAGCTATTTTGAAAATTCCTCAAAAGGGGCGTGATATAGAAAACCATACGATATATTGACCTGTTCTCCGGTATCGGCGGGTTCCGGGAAGGGCTAACCCGCGCCGGAGGATTTACCTGTGCGGGCCATTGCGAAATTGACAAATATGCCGATAAAAGCTACCGTGCGTTGTTCGATACAGAAGGAGAGTGGTTTTGTGACGATATCCGAAAAGCCGATCCAAACGACATCCCCGGCTTCGACCTGCTGTGCGGAGGGTTTCCCTGCCAGCCTTTTTCAGCTGCTGGAAAGCGTGGAGGATTTGCCGATCCAAGAGGTACCCTGTTCTTTGAAATTGCCCGGCTGACTGCGGCAAAAAGACCTGCGTATCTGCTGCTTGAAAATGTTCCCGGACTGCTTAATCATGACGGGGGCAGGACGTTTGCGGCCATCCTCCATACGCTGGATGGATTGGGGTATGGTGTGGAATGGCAGGTGCTCAACAGCAAGGATTTCGGAGTCCCCCAATCCCGAAAAAGGGTGTATCTTATCGGATATCTTGATGAGCGATGCAGAGGAAAAGTATTTCCTTTCACCGAAACAGCAGGAACGTCTCTTGTGCAAGTCCTTCCCGGAGCGCAGGGAGAGCGAGTGTACTCCCCGGAAGGGGTAAGCTGTACCCTTGCGGCACAAACGGGTGGATTTGGCGGGAAAACCGGCTTGTATGAAGTGGGCCTGCCCATCAAGGAGAACACTAAGAAGGGATATAAAATGGCGTATCCCGGCGACAGCATCAGTTTGGCGTTTGCCGGACTGAATACCCGCCGCGGCAGGGTTGGCAGAAAAATCGCCCATACCCTCACCACAAACAGCGACCAAGGCACTTTGGAAGCCTGTGCTGTTCTGACTCCGGAAAGGGAAACTGTCCGTCAGAACGGGCTGTTGTGGTCAAGCTTTTTTGT
>DCJV01000130.1:0-9303 GCA_002320555.1 Ruminococcaceae bacterium UBA1691
CGATCTGGCGCCCTTGCATAACGCCGCGCACCTGCAGGGGATCCATGCCTCCCAGGAGGTATTCGGCCCGGACGTGCCGCAGGTCGTCGTATTCGACAATGCGTTCCACAGCACGATGCCTCCAGAGGCATACCTGTATGCCATCCCCTATGAATATTACGAAAAGTACAAGATCCGCCGCTATGGTTTCCACGGCACCTCTCATCGCTATGTCAGCGCACGCTGCGCCGAGCTGATGGGCAAGGATCTCAAGGATCTCAAGATGATCACCTGCCATTTGGGCAA
This sequence comes from Ruminococcaceae bacterium UBA1691, assembly GCA_002320555.1. GTDB lineage: Bacteria > Bacillota > Clostridia > Oscillospirales > Acutalibacteraceae > Fimivicinus. Next base: position 286 of record DCJV01000130.1, read on the forward strand.
CGGCTCCTCCATCACCGCCATCAAGAATGGAAAGGTTATCGACACGAGCATGGGCCTTACGCCCCTCGATGGCTTCATGATGGGCACGCGCAGCGGCGGGCTCGATCCATCCGTGGTGACCTATTTGCAGGAGAAGGAGGGCTGGACGCCGAAGGAGACCGACGAGGTGCTCAATAAAAAATCCGGCATGCTCGGCATCTCCGGCATCTCCAGCGATGACCGCGACCTTGCGAAGGCAGCTGCTGAAGGCAATGAGCGCGCCATCCTGGCACGCAAAATGCTATGGTACCAGATCCGCAAATACATCGGCTCCTATGTCGCCGCCCTCGACGGTGTCGATGCAATCGTTTTCACCGGCGGCATCGGCGAAAACGGCCAGTTCATCCGCGCGGATATCTGCGGCAATCTTTCCTTCCTCGGCATCGAGATCGACAGCGAGATCAACTCGAAGGCACTGCACGGCGTAGAAGCTGAGATTTCGACGCCTGCGTCCAAGGTGCGCATCTTCGTCATCCCCACGGAGGAGGAGCTCATGATCGCGCGCGATACGAAAGCGATCGTCGAGGCGATGTGAGTCATATCGTATCCCGTCATTTTACGAGATTGTTAAAAAACGTATCAATATGCAGGTCAGAAGGGCGCGTTGCAAAATGTAAAGATATACATTTGCAACGCGCCCGTTTGCAAATGCAAGGGCCATTTTGCTATGTTGGATACGGATGTTTTTCCATATTTTATACTCGACTAATCTTGTCATTGTCAGGAGAATGAATCTTTATGCTTTCCAAACAGGCCGAACAACTGTTGTCCCTCGTCCAGAAGCCGGGGCGCTATATGGGCGGGGAGTTAAACGCCGTCATAAAAAAGAAAGAGGATGTGGATATCCGCTTCGCCTTTTGCTTCCCCGATACCTACGAAATCGGCATGTCCCACCTGGGGATTAAAATCCTCTACAGCCTCATCAACGCACGAAAGGACGCATGGTGCGAGCGGGTATTCGCGCCGTGGACCGATATGGAAGCGCTCATGCGGGAGCATCATGTGCCGCTCTATGCGCTCGAAAGCGGCGATCCGCTGACCGAATTTGACATCATCGGCTTTACGATGCAGTATGAGCTCAGCTATACCAATCTGCTCAATATGCTCGACCTTGCCGGCATTCCGGTGCGCGCGCAGGACAGGAATTCCCTTACACCGCTTGTGATCGCGGGCGGGCCGTGCGTGTGCAACGCCGAGCCGTTTGCGGACTTCGTCGATATCTGCCTGCCCGGCGAAGGCGAAGAGGTTATGAACGACCTTCTAGACCTCTTTCGGGAATACAAGGCGAAGGGCGCGGATAAGGAATCCTTCCTGCAGGCCGCGGCACAGATTCCGGGTGTATATGTCCCGTCCCTCTACACCGTTGATTATAATGATGATGGGACCATGAAGGCCATCACGCCGCACGGCGGCGCGCCGGAAAAGGTGACCAAACGGATTGTATCCGACCTAGACAAGGTTTTTTACCCTGATCAATTTGTCGTGCCCTTCATCGAGGTGGTGCACGACCGCGTCACCAGCGAAATTTTCCGCGGCTGCATCCGCGGCTGCCGCTTCTGCCAGGCGGGCTTCCTTTACCGCCCGATCCGGGAGAAAAAGCCGGACACGGTCAACCGCGATTGCAAAACTCTCTGCGAATCCAGCGGCTATGACGAAATCTCGCTGTGCTCGCTGAGCACGAGCGACTATACGGGGCTGCAAAGCCTCTTAAACGGTCTGTTTGAATGGACGCTGGACGACAGGATCAATGTGTCGCTGCCGTCTCTGCGGGTTGATAATTTTTCCCCTGAGCTCATGGAGCAGATCCAGAAGGTGCGCCGCAGCGGCCTTACCTTCGCGCCGGAGGCCGGCACCCAGCGGCTGCGCGACGCGATCAATAAGAATGTGACGGAGGACGAGGTCATGCGCACCGTGCGCAGTGCCTTTGCAGGCGGCTGGACGGCGGTCAAGCTCTATTTCATGCTCGGCCTTCCCACGGAGACGCTCGATGATGTGGCCGGCATTGCGCAGCTTGCACAGCGGGTGGTGGATGCTTATTATCAGAATCCGAACAAGCCCAAGGGCAAGGGCGTGCAGGTGAGCATCAGCGTAGCCTCCTTTGTGCCGAAGCCCTTTACGCCGTTCCAGTGGGAGCCGCAGGACACGATTGATATGCTTTATGAAAAGCAGCGGCATTTAAAGGAGAGCGTGACCTCCCGCAAGATCAAGGTCAGCTGCCATGACGTGCAGACGAGCTTTCTGGAGGGTGTGTTCGCGCGCGGGGACAGAAGGCTCGGCAAAGTGCTCGAATGTGCATGGCGCAAGGGCTGCAAATTCGACAGCTGGGACGACCAGTTCCGCTTCGACCTGTGGGAGGAGGCTTTCCGGGAGTGCGGGATCGATCCGCTCTTTTATACCAGCCGCCGCCGCTCGTTTGAGGAGGTGCTGCCGTGGGACCATATGGACTACGGGATCCGCAAGGAATTTCTCATGCGGGAAAACGAGAAGGCGCACAGAAGCATGACCACGCCGAACTGCCGTGAACAGTGCGCGGGCTGCGGGACGAACCGTTTGAATGGGGGCAAGTGCGATGCGCTGCGTTAGAATCTGGTTTGCCAAGGAAGGGCGGGCGAAATATATCTCTCATCTCGATATCGTCCGCTGCATGTCGCGCGCCGTGCGCCGCGCAGGGCTTCCGCTGTGGTATACGGAGGGCTTCAACCCGCACCCCTATATGATGTTTGCCCTGCCGCTCTCTCTGGGCTTTTCAAGCCAATGCGAATCGATGGATGTCCGCATCGAAGGGGAGATGGCGAATGCTCAGATCGAGAAGCGGATGCGCGCCGTGATGCCGGAGGGCCTGCGGATTCTCGCCGTCCGGGAGCCGGTTATGCAGCCCGGGGAAATTGCTTTTGCGGATTATAGCGCAACACTCTTCTTTGATGCGCCCGGGCAGGCTGCAGCATTTCTCCATGGGGCGGGCACAGCGCTGGCGGGCGGCAGCCTCATCGTGCAGAAGCCCGGCAAATCCGGGCACAGGAAGGTCATGAAGGAAGTTGACCTTTTGCCGCTGATCCAAAACTGTTCAATGGAGCAGAAGGATAACGCTGTGCTGCTCAAGCTGATCCTTCCGGCGGGGAACACAACGAATATTAGCCCGGTGCTTTTGCTCGATACACTGGAAGAGAAGTCCGGGGTACAGGATGCAGGGCGGGAAATCACCCGGATGGCACTGCTGACAAAGGATATGGAGACATTTCAATAGAATGCTTTCGGGAGCCGTTGCCAATCGTACTAGCGAGTTGGAGACGGCTCTTTTCCATTTGTAAACTTCCCTTTTCGAGCTTCTTTATGATTGAATTCCGAAAAAGAAGTTGGTATACTATGGAAGAAAGAAGACATGGGAAAGACAACTACTTCCACAGTAAGCGAGATTTTTTCCTGGCGATAAAAGGAGGACAACTGCTTGCGCAAGGTGCTCAAATATCTCAAGCCCTACCGGACGGCTGCGATCCTGACGGTATTTCTGGTTCTGCTGAATTCCCTGGCGCAGCTGATCCTGCCGTCTATGATGGCGGATATCATCAATGAGGGGATTTCGCGCGGCGAGCTCAGCTACATATGGCGCGTCGGCAGCATCATGCTGGCCATTTCCGCCGTGGGCGTTCTGGTGAGCATTCTGGCGAGTGCATGCTCGAGCAATGCGTCCACCGGCTTTGGTAGAGAGCTGCGAAAAGCCGTGTTTTACAAGGTGGAGAGCCTGTCGCAGAGTGACATCGACAAGATCGGGACGCCGTCTCTCATCACGCGCTCGACCAACGATATCCGGCAGATTCAGGATATGGTGCTCATGGTCCTGCGCAATGTCATCAGCGCGCCACTGATGATGATCGGTGGGGTGATTATGTCGTTTATTTTGAATAAACGGCTTTCCATGATCATTTTCCTTTTGCTCCCGATTATCGTAGCGATCGCGCTGGTGATCGTCAAAAAGGTGATGCCGATGTTTGACGTGATGCAGAAGAAAACGGATCGGCTCAATCAGATCGTGCGGGAGAAGCTGAGCGGAATTCGTGTCATCCGCGCGTTTAATCGATCCGACTATGAGGATGGGCGCTTCGGCGGGGCAAACCTCGAGCTGACGGGCATGGCGCTGCGCATCAACCGGATGTTTGCCGCGCTGATTCCAATTGCCATGATGCTGCTCTATGGGACGATCATCACGCTTGTCTGGGTCGGCAGCCGGCAGGTGGACTCCTTTGATCCCACGACACAGGCCGCCCAGATTGCGGGTACAGTGGGCAATCTGCAGGCCTTTGTGCTCTACCTGCTGATGATCATTTTTGCTCTTGTCATGGCTGTTTCCCTGTTCATTATGGTGCCGCGCGCGGCGATTTCTGCCCGGCGGATTGAGGAAGTGCTCGATCTTGAGCCTATGATTCTGGAGCCACAGTCTCCAAAGGAGCCTGCGCGGGAAGAAAAGGGGCATCTCGTCTTTGAGGACGTTTCCTTTTCCTATCCAGGCGCACAGGAGCCCGTGCTCAGCCATGTCAGCTTTGAAGCGCGCGCAGGTGAAGTGACTGCGATCATCGGCGGCACCGGCTGCGGAAAGTCGACACTGGTCAATCTGATCCCCCGTTTTTATGATGTAACAGGGGGACGTGTGCTTGTGGACGGCGTGGATGTCCGCGATCTGGAGCAGAATGTGCTGCATCACAAAATCGGAATCGTGCCGCAGAAGGCGTTTTTGTTCAGCGGGACGGTGGCGGAAAATCTGCGCTACGGCAGGGAGGATGCAACGCCGGAGGAGATGATGCGCACGCTCGAGATCGCGCAGGCGCTCTCCTTTGTAGAAAAGCTGCCCAATGGGCTTTACGATATGATTTCTCAGAGCGGGACCAATCTTTCCGGCGGGCAAAAGCAGCGCCTTGCGATTGCGCGGGCACTGATCCGTCCCGCGGAATTCTATATTTTTGACGACAGCTTTTCCGCTCTCGATTTCCGCACGGACGCGCGCCTTCGCGCGGCCATTCGAGAGCATTTCGGGGATGCGAACCTCATAATCGTCGCCCAACGTGTGGGTACGATTCTGGACGCGGACCGGATCATCGTGCTCGACGAGGGAAAGGTAGCCGGGATCGGCACGCATCGGGAATTGCTGGAATCCTGCAGGGTCTATCAGGAGATCGTGGAATCCCAACTGGCGAAGGAGGAAGTGTCATGAGCAGAAATCACTCCGCCGGACCAGGGGAGGATTCCAAGCGTTTCCTTCGCGCCAAGGCCTATAACCGCAGCAAAAACCACCGCCCCCCCAATGAGAAGCCGCGCGACATGCGCGGGACGACGCTGCGCCTGCTGGAGCTGCTGAGGCCCTTCTGGCCTGCCATGCTGCTGGTGCTGCTCACGGCGATGCTCAGCACCTTTGTCACCGTGTTTGGCCCCATGCTGCTGGGAGATGCGGTTGATGCGATTCAGGCGCAGGTGGAGGTAAAGCTTGCGGGCGGCACGATGAATTTCGGCGAAATCGGCCGAATTCTTCTGACGCTCGCGGGTTTGTTTGGCATGAGCGCAGTGCTCAGCTACGTGCAGGCTTATACGATGGCGGGTGTGACGCAGAAGGTGGTCTGCGCCATGCGCGAGCAGGTAAACGAGAAGCTATCCCATCTGCCGCTGCGTTATTTCGACGGGCATTCGAAAGGCGATATTCTCAGCCGCATCATGAACGATATCGACAATGTCAGCAATACGCTGCAGAATAATCTCACGCAGATTTTATCTTCCACAGTGATGCTTATCTCCGTGCTCGGGATGATGTTTTATGTGAGCTGGCGCATGACGCTCATTGCAATCTCCGTGCTTCCGGCCTGCCTGATCGTCACGCTTGTCGTCTCCCGCTACTCCCGGCGCTATTTCCGCCGCCAGTGGGACCATATGGGTGAATTAAACGGCCATATCGAAGAGATGTATACGGGTCACAATATCGTCAAGGTTTTCGGCCACGAGCAGAATGCCATTGAGGAATTTGACGAGATCAATGACGAGCTGTACCGTGTCAGCCGCAAGGCGCAGTTTATCTCCGGCACGATCATGCCGCTTCTGAGTTTTATCAATAATATCAGCTATGTCCTGATCTGCGTAGCGGGCGGAAGCTACGTCCTTGCTGGGACAATTTCGCTTGGAGACGTAACGTCCTTTATTATGTATTCCAAGATGTTTACTCAGCCGATCGCGGACCTGGGCAATATTGCAAACAATATTCAATCCTCCCTTGCGTCTGCAGAACGCGTGTTCCGCCTGCTCGACGAGGAAGAGGAGGTTCCGGAGCAGTCGCTTCATACGATTGAAAAGGCGCGGGGCGAGGTGCGCTTTGAGCATGTGGATTTTCAGTATCTGCCTGAAAAGCCGCTGATCCGGGATTTAAATCTGGAGGCAAAGCCCGGAAAGATCGTGGCGATCGTGGGCCCGACCGGAGCGGGGAAAACGACGCTGGTCAACCTTTTGATGCGTTTTTACGATGTGAACGGCGGCCGGATCACGGTCGATGGCGTCGATATCCGGGAGATATCCCGGGAAAACCTGCGGCAGCTGTTTGGCATGGTGCTGCAGGACACCTGGCTCTTTGAAGGGACAATTTATGACAATATCGCCTATGGGAGGCCGGGTGCAACGCGGGAAGAGGTGGAGGCCGCCGCACGCATGGCGCGCGTGACGCATTTTATCCACACGCTGCCCGATGGCTATGATACCATCCTGGAGGAGGAGGGCCTCAATCTTTCGCAGGGGCAGCGGCAGCTGCTGACGATTGCGCGCGCAATTCTCGCCGATCCTGCCATCCTGATCCTCGATGAAGCGACCAGCTCTGTTGATACCCGCACAGAGGTGCTCATTCAGAAAGCAATGCAGGAGCTGATGCACAACCGCACCTGCTTTGTCATTGCGCACCGGCTTTCCACGATCCGGACGGCCGATCTGATCCTCGCTATGAACCATGGCAAGATTGTGGAGATGGGCCGCCATGATGGGCTGCTGGAACAGGGCGGTTTCTATGCGGAGCTTTATAACAGCCAGTTTGCCGGGATGACGCGTCCTGCTCGGTAATCAATTCAGCGTGCAAGGGCGCAAAAATGCGAAGAGCCGCGGCGCCCCCCAACGCCGCGGCTCTTCGCGCCTGCCAAAGCAGGTATGGAAAGGTGTATGACATGCAGTCACACCCATAAGTAAAAGAGACACCCTTACTTATGTCCTCTTTATCATAGCCGATTGAAACAGAAATTGCAACCTGTGGTGTGAACTGTGGTAAAGTAAAATTTTGTTGCACCACGGTTGTATTTGGGGTTCCCGCGCCGCAATGGGATACCACGAGGGAGAGAAGGGCTTTATGTCTGATTTCAGTATTTTTTTGGAGCAATTGATCCGAGAAAATGGATATTCTATCTATGGCTTTGCACAGGAGGCGGGTGTTGACCGGCCCACACTGCATCGTGTTCTCAAGGGGCAGCTGACTCCCAGCACCTCCTTTTTTCAGAAGATCGTGAAAACCCTGCGGCTGTTCCCGCAGGAACGGGAACAGCTGACACAGAATTACAATATCCTGAAAAACGGCGAGAGCGTCTTCCGCCAGAGGAATTTATATCAAGGAACGCCTTGAACATTTGAATGATTTTGCAGCGTGCCGGCCGCAGCTTTCGGGGGATGCAGTAGCTGCAGGGGAAAACGGCCTTCCTACAGAACCGATTGCCTGCATCCGCGGGGAGTACCGCGTGGAAAGTGTGATTCGTCAGGTGCTTTTGGAAGAATTAAAGGGGCAGAAGCGGCCGGTGATTTCTACCAATATACTGGAAGGCCCCTCCTATGTGGGAAGAGCTCTTCTGCAGCTTTATCTGGAACGGGAGGGGCAGCTGGAAATCCGCCATTTGATCCGGTTTCATAAAAGCATTGGGTCCCATATGCATAATCTGACAATGCTGTTTGACGCTCTGCTTTTCAGCTTTTCTCCGGGAGACGGTTATCGTCCCCGCTTTTATTATGAAAATGTTTCACAGTATACCGATCTAGCCGCTCATCTCAAATAAAACGGGGACTGTGCCAAACAACTGCACAGTCCCCTGGTGATTATCCTTGAGCTTTAGAGATCATTGCGAATCAAATCGTCATATGTTTCCCGCTTGACCACCACGCGGGCTTTGCCATCCTTGACCATGACGACAGGCGGGCGGGGAATCCGGTTATAGTTCGAGGACATCGAATAGTTATATGCGCCGGTGGAAAGCACGGCGAGGATGTCGCCCGGCTTGAGTTCTTGAACGGGAGCGTTTTCCTGGATCAGGTCGCCGCTCTCGCAGCACTTGCCCGCGATCGTAACGGTCATATCCTTGGGCTTGTCCGCCTTGTTGGCGCAGACGACCTCATAGTCCGATTGATAGAGGATATAGCGCGGGTTGTCATCCATACCGCCGTCGATGGAGGCGTAGGTGCGCACGTTGGGGATATTTTTGATCGCGCCGACCGTATAGAGCGTGATACCCGCCGTGCCTGCAATGGAGCGGCCCGGCTCAATGAGGATATCAGGCATTTCGACGCCGCAGAATGCGGAATGCTCCTTGACGGCCTTGGCGACGCGGCCCATATAGGCGCGGTAGGCCTCCGGCCGGTCCTTGGTGCGGTACTTGATGCCGAAGCCGCCGCCGAGATTGAGCTCCTTGACGGCGAAGCCGGTCTCCTTTTTGATCTCCGCGATGAATTCGATCATCACCTTGGCCGCCAGCTCAAACGGATCAATATCGAAAATTTGGGAGCCGATATGGCAGTGCAGGCCGCAGAGGTTGATATGCTCCAATCGCAGCGCCTCACGCACGCCCTCCATCGCCTCACCCGTTTCGAGCGCAAGGCCGAATTTGGAATCGATCTGCCCGGTGCGGATAAAGCTGTGCGTATGCGCGTCGATGCCGGGCTTGATGCGAAACATGATATCGGCCCTTTTGCCAGCCTGCTCCGCGAGCG
>DCJV01000130.1:9394-16301 GCA_002320555.1 Ruminococcaceae bacterium UBA1691
CCGTGCATATAGATGCGGTTTGCCGGGAAGCCTGCCTGTAGTGCGGTATATAGCTCGCCGCCGGAGACGACGTCGAGCCCCATACCCTCCTCCTTGCAGATGCGGCACATCTCCTTGCAGGAGAAGGCCTTGCTCGCATAGAGCACATGGCCGTGGCCGTGATAGGTCTCGTTCATAGATTCCACGAAATCGCGGCAGTGTTGCCGAATCTGATTTTCGTCCATCACATAGACCGGCGTGCCGAATTCTTTTGCAAGCTCCACCGTATCAAGCCCGCCGATTGTCAGGTGACCCTGCTCATTCACATCCAGGCAGTCTGAAACAAACATCTCCAAAACACTCCTTCACATTCGTAGTCCTTATCCACAAAATCTTCAAAAAATTTTCAGGTGTTCTCTTCCACAGCTGCGGCAATTTCCGTGCGAATCTCCTCCGCGCCCTCGCCGGTCACGGACGAGAAGGGGATCTTACGGATCTCCGGGTACGCGGCAAGCTCGTCCTTCAGCGCTTCCATACGCGTGGCCCGCTCCGTTTTATTGAGCTTATCGCATTTGGTCAGGGCTATTACAAAGGGATACTGCATCTGGGCCAGATAGTCGAGCATCGACAGGTCGTCCGCACTTGGCGGATGGCGCAGATCGATGAGCTGGATGACCAGGCGGATATCCCGCCCCGAGCCGAAATAGCCCTCCATCATTTCCGCCCACCGTTTCTTCTCAGATTGTGCCACCTTGGCATAACCGTAGCCGGGCAGATCGGTCAGGCGCACGCCGTCCAGCGCGTAGAAATTGATCGTAATCGTCTTGCCGGGTTTTGCGCTGACGCGGGCCAGGCTTTTGCGGTTGAGCAGCTTGTTAAGCAGGGAGGATTTGCCCACATTCGAGCGGCCGGAGAACGCGATCTCCGGCGCCGTGCAGGCAGGCAACTGCGCAAAAGTGCCGCAGGCCATTTCGAAGCGGGCATTATCAAAACGCATGAAATCCCTCTTTTCTGTATGACAATCTGAGCTACGAAACGCAGCGAGTAACAGAGCAAAGGCCGCTACTTGCACATCAATCAAAGAGATGCACACTGCTTCCTGATACTGAAAAGCTTACGGCTATTTTTTACTGTGCCACCGTAGGCTGCTGCCGCGGTTTTATGTGCGGCACGGGGTCTACGGGGGCTTCCGCTTCCTCCGGAGCCGCGTTCTGCTGGCTGTTTTGCGGCAGCAGGGCGGTGCGGAATACGGTGGAAAGTTCGCTTGCAGGGACAAACTCCACGCCTGCGCGCACCGCCGGATCGATTTCCGCAAGGTCCGGCACATTGTCCGCCGGGATGACCACGGTTTTCACGCCGGTACGGTAGGCAGCCATGGATTTCTCCTTCAGGCCACCGATGGGAAGCACGCGCCCACGCAGGGTGATTTCGCCCGTCATGGCGAGATCGCGGCGCACCGGTACGTCCGTCAGCGCCGAGACGAGGGCAGTGGCCAGCGTAACGCCTGCGGAAGGGCCGTCCTTCGGAACGGCGCCTTCGGGCACATGGATGTGGATATCTTTTTCTTTATAGAAATTTTTATCGATATGCAGCGCATCCGCATGGCTGCGGATAAAGCTGACCGCCGCATGGGCGGACTCCTTCATTACATCGCCAAGCGAACCGGTTAGCTCAAGCTTCCCGGTACCGTCCATCACAGCAACCTCCACAGGCATCGTTTCCCCGCCGACGGAAGTCCACGCAAGCCCCGTCACTACGCCGATTTCATCACGGGGCAGGATGGTTTCCGGCTTGAATTTCTGCGGGCCGAGGAAGCTTTCCAGCTCGCCTGCTGTGACAGTGACGCGCTTCTTCTCTCCATCGGCAATCTGCACTGCTGCACGGCGGCAGAGGGATGCAACGGCGCGCTCAAGCTTCCTGACGCCCGCCTCACGGGTGTAGCCGTCGATGAGCGCATGGAGCGCATCGTCCTGAATGCGCAGGGTGCGTCCGCTCAAACCGTGGCGCTTTGTCTGCTTGGGGATAAGATGATCTTTTGCAATATGGAATTTTTCTTCGTGCGTATAGCTGGCAAGCTCGATGAGCTCCATGCGGTCGAGCAGGGGAGCGGGGATCGTGCTTGCATCATTGGCAGTGGTAATAAAAAGAACCTTGCTCAAATCAAAAGGAACCTCGATATAGTGATCGCGGAAGGCGAAATTCTGCTCGCCGTCGAGCGCCTCAAGCAGTGCCGAGGCAGGGTCGCCGCGGTAATCCGCGCCCACCTTGTCGATCTCATCGAGCAGGATCAGCGGATTGGAGCTGCCCGCCTGCTTCATTGCATCCATAATGCGGCCGGGCATCGCGCCTATGTAGGTTTTGCGGTGGCCGCGGATCTCCGCCTCGTCGTGCACACCGCCCAGAGAAATCCGAACGTATTTGCGGCCCATCGCTTTCGCGACGGAGCGGGCGATCGACGTTTTGCCTACGCCGGGCGGTCCAACCAGGCAGATAATCTGCCCCTTACTGTCCGGCGACAGCTTGCGCACGGCCAGCATCTCGATCATGCGCTCCTTCACCTTGTTCAGGCCATAGTGGTCGCGGTCGAGCTGCCTGCGTGCCGCTGCCAAATCGAGGTGATCCTTGGTCCATTTGTTCCACGGAAGCGCCAGGACGGTGTCGAGATAGTTGCGCAAAACGGTTGCCTCTTGAGAGCCGGGGCCCATTTTAAAGAGCCGGCCGCAGGTTTCAAGCAGCTTTTCCTCCGTCTCCTGCGGCATGGAAGCGGCAAGGATCTTTTCGCGGTAGCTTTCTGCCTCGTCCTGCGGATTATCCACATCTCCGAGCTCCTCGGAGATAACCTTTAATTGCTCGCGTAGGAAATATTCGCGCTGATTTTTGTCCATCTGCTCCTGCACATGCTGCTGGATTTCCTCCTCCACACTCAGAAGCTCCGTCTCCCGTGTGAGGATGACGGAAAGCGCCTCCAGACGTTTGATGGGATTGAGCTCGCCGAGGATGCGCTGCTTATCTGTATAATCAAGCATGATATTGCCGGCGATGAAGTCGGCAAGGTCGCCCGCCTCATCATTGGCGAGGATAGCGAGCATCATGTCGGGCGCCACCTTGGGCGCCACCTCGGCGTAATCACCGAACAGATCCTTGATATGGCGCACGAGTGCAGTCTGATATAAATCGTCTGCCGCCCTTGCGCGGATCGTGCGCTTTTCGCGCACGATGCCGCAGAGATACGGCTCATCCTGTGTCATCTCGATGAGGCCCGCGCGGTAGCGCCCCTCGACCACAACGCGGATATTGTCCGTGCCGGGCAGGCGCAATACCTGGCGTACGGAGGCGATGACGCCGCAGGCATATAAATCCTCCTGTTTCGGATCATCAACCTGCAGCTCTTTTTGCGCGACCAAAAAAAGTTCCCGGTCGCCCTCCATGGCTGCATTGAGCGCTGCAATACTTTTTTTGCGGCCAATGTCAAAATGCAGCATCATTTTCGGAAATATAACAAGCCCGCGCAGCGCAACGACGGGCAGCGTAGCGATTTGCAGTTCACGTTTCATGTTTATGACCATCCTTTCGTGGAAAATAGGCATTTGCTCTTTGCCGAACGATCGCAAACGGCTGTTTTCCCTAAAACGTGCAGGGAGTATACAAAAATGCATAATCCTTGATGGCTTATTATACAATACCGGGACAGAACAATCAAGAAGCGCCTGCCCGGTAAATTTTACGAAAGAAATTCATGGCGAAAGGATTTTTGTGGGAAAAGCGGAAAGGCGGCGCTTTGCGGTGGAATATTCACTTTTTTGCCCGAAGGTATGGAATTTTGAAACGTTTTATTATCATGGGCTTATCAACATGAGCCCTTGAAACAGGAGGGATTTGGAATGCAGAAAAAGCTATGCAACGGAACTGCGCTTTTCCTACTGCTTGTGCTGGCTTTCAGCGCCGTGCCTACTGCGCTCGGCGCAAGCGCTCCGCTACCTGATTTTACACAGACACAGGAAGCATGGGACGGCTATTGGGAAACGGTCAAAGATGACGTTGGACAGATCGCATTGACGTCGGGCGCGGAAATGTACTGACCGTAAGGGCCTACCGCACGGACACCAATGCACTGATCGATTCGCCCTATGTCATTGAAAAAACGAAGCCCCAAGTACCGCCGGAGGAGGAAACCCGGCTGGAGGGCTGGCAATACGTGATGGAGGAGATTTTGGGCCCGTATGCCGTTTTGGTGGAGCCGGCGCTGGCAATTGCTAAATTTGTGCTGCGGCAGATTTTTCCCTGCATGCTATCATAAAACCGATATTAATGAAAAAGGCGCGTTGCAAAATGCAAATTTTTACATTTTGCAACGCGCTCATGCTGACTTGCTTGCAGCCGTCCCTTTGTTTTGGATTGATTTAAGAGGTGTGTACAGAAGATGCCAGCTCATTTATTATGACTTTTATCTGCTGAAAAAGCTGGAAAGACGACAAAAAGTTTACAGTTATAATTGCTCCGTATCATCCGATACTAGGAAGGCAAACGCGAAAAGTAATTTTGAAATAAGGAGTGTATAACGAAATGGCTAGAAGCGGTAATTCCAGCATCGTTCCGGAGGCGCGCGAAGCGCTCAACCGTTTTAAGATGGAGGCTGCCAGCGAAGTCGGCGTAAACCTCAAGCAGGGTTACAATGGCGACCTGACGTCCCGTGAGGCTGGCTCTGTCGGTGGACAGATGGTCAAAAAGATGATCCAGTCTTATGAAAACGGCATGAAATAACAATCGTCTGTAGGCAAAGGGAGGCCGCGCATTGGCGCTGGCTTCCCTGTTTTTTGATTCAGAGCACCATGGAATGATAAGCTTTTGCGTCACAGCTCAAGCACGCTCTCCGAGGCCTGCCCTGTGAGCAGAAGCACGGCGCACACGCTCAATAGCGAATAGCCGGAAAGAGGTGCGTGCAGGACGATGCGTTTTTCACATGGCTCAAGCGTATGTCCATCGACTGTCGTAATGGCGCGCTGGATACTGACCACAGGGTCCGTATCTGAAATACTGGAAAGCGTCAGCGTATCCCGTGCGGTAAGGCCACAGGTCAGCGCGGTAGTGCCGGTGTGCAGAAGCATGCGTGCGGCGATTTCGTTTTCGGTTTCCAAGATAGAGATGACCCCGTCTGAAAGCGCAAGTGGATGGCTAAAAAGGGCCTGCCGGGTTTTGAAGATCAGAAGTGCCTGTTCGGCCTGAATGGAATCCAGCCGGCTGGTCTCATACAGGAGGAATCGTGCCGGACCGATGGCATATTGAGCGGCATGTGCTCCACAGATGTGAAGCACGCCGCCGTGCCGTTCCAAAACGCGGCAGAGAGGGAGCCGGATCGCTGCATCATTCTCCTCGCCCAGCAAAAAAATAGGTATCATCCTGCTGCCTCCCGCGAAAGTTTTTCCAATATTTAATCCGCTGTTCGATAGTCTGGGCAAGAAGAAATGAAATATACGTATGCGCGCTCGCTTCATTTCTCTTCACCCGCGTCCGCTGCGCTCTCATCGATACCGTCGTCAGGCAGCTCGATCTCAACGCCGTTGAGCCACTGTATCCGTTTATTTGCAAGGCCACAGGGCGAAGGCTGGCTTCCGCCAGCCGAGGCCGAGAACGCAGCAAACGTGGCTTTGCGGCTACCGGGCGGCGCTGTTTCCCCTTGTTTACCGATGCTGTAAATTGAATATATCATATTTCTTCTCCACCGACAAGTTGTAAGGGCAGTATGGGCATGCGTACCCGCTTCGTTGGAAAGGAGCCTCGCTTGACAATGGCAAGTACAATTTGATATGATAGCTCTAAACAAAAAGATTTCTTCCGTTTCCTTAAGAAGTGCAGAAACGAACAGCGGCTTTGGCCGCGCTTTTCCGGGATCGTCTGAGAGGGTGGAGCTTTACGATCCGTGCCCGCCTGATGGGAGCAAAAGAGGAGTGACCTGAATGATGAATACGGATCATCTGTGCATGAGCTGTATGCGGGAAATCGGCGATGAGGAGCAGTGCCCTTACTGCGGATTTCATGTCGATTCGCCACAGCTTGCGCCATATCTGCCCTTGCGTACGGCCGTGGCGGAGCGTTATCTGGCGGGAAAGCTGCTCGATTACAATGGTGACGGCGCGACGTACATGGGCTGGGATCTGGAAATGAACACGCCGGTGATCATCCGCGAATTTTTACCTGATGCAATTGCGCAGCGTGGGGAGGATTTGTCGCTCACTCCCATGTCGGGCTGCGAGATTACATATCGGGATTGCTATCAGAGCTTTTTGGAATTATGGCGCAAGCTTGCGCGCATGCGGGGCCTGTCTGCGCTGATTCTGGTCTTTGACATTGTGGAGGATCACGGCACTGCGTATGCTATTTCGGAATATACGGAGGGGGTCACGCTGCGGGAATATCTCCTGCGCAGCCCTTCCGGTTACCTTTCCTGGGAACAGGCGAGAATTTTATTTATGCCGGTGCTTTCCACACTCGGGACGCTGCACAGCGCCGGGATCATCCACCGCGGACTTTCTCCCACGACGCTGGTCGTCGGGAAAAACGGGAAAATGCAGATTACAGGCTTCAGCATCTGGCAGGCGCGTACGGCTCGGGGAGACCTGACGGCGCAGCTTTACCCGGGCTATGCTGCAATTGAGCAATATGGCTTTGAGGGGCAGCAAGGCCCCTGGACGGATATCTATGCCTTTTCCGCCGTGCTGTATCGGACGCTGATTGGCAGCACGCCTCTGGAAGCTACCTCCCGCGTAACAAATGATCGGCTGATGGTGCCTGGGAAGTTTGCAGAACAGCTGCCCGCATATGTTATCAATGCGCTGATGAATGGCCTGCAAATTCTCCCGGAGGACCGTACCCGGACGGTGGAGCAGCTACGTGCGGAGCTCTCTGCATCTCCCAGCGCGTCCACCGCAGC
>DCJV01000130.1:16445-18613 GCA_002320555.1 Ruminococcaceae bacterium UBA1691
AAGAGACTACGCTCGCTTCCAACGCAGCAGAGTTGGTGAAGGTGCCGGATTTTACAGGCCAAAACTATACCAACATTGCAAATGATCAGAGCTATACGGACAATTTTGTCTTCGAAACAGAGTATCAGGATAGCGATATGCGCGGGAAAGATGTTGTGATTTCACAGGATATTGCGGATGGAACGGAGGTTCCCAAGGGAACGAAAATCAAGTTGGTCATCAGCAGCGGAAATGAAGAGATTCTGCTCCCGGATTTTAAAGGGCAGAATTATGCCACAGTCAAATTGAAGCTGGAAGAGATGGGGTTCCAGTGCCGTGCGATTCTGGAGGCCAATCAGGATCCCGAACGCGCCGGAAAGATCGCTGCAATGATCACTCAGCCGGAGAAGGCTTATAAAAAGGGCACGGAGGTCTATGTGAAGGTCTGGAGCGAGGTTCAGACGGAGGAGGCGTCACAGATTATTGTAACGGTTGTACCGGACGCTTCTGGTGAATGACAGTGAAAGGATGAAAAGCTTTATGGTGATCCGCGCTTTTGCGCCGCAGGACAAAGACGCTTATCTTGCGATGGGCAAGGATTTTTATGCAGGAGACGGTACCCTTTTTCCAATTTCAGACCAGAAGCTGCTCGATACCTTTGAGTGCCTGATGCGGGGCGAGCCTGGCTTGCGCGGCTGTATTCTGGAGCATGAGGGGCAGGCCGTCGGTTATGCGCTGCTGGTTTCCTACTGGAGCTGCGAGGCGGGCGGCAAAACGGTGCAGCTCGAGGAGCTTTATCTCTCCGAGCAGGTGCGCGGATGCGGTCTTGGTTCGCAGTTCATGGAGTGGATGCTCCGAGAATATGCAGGGAGCGTAAAGCGGTTCCGCCTAGAGGTCTGTCCGCGCAACCAGCGCGTAAAAAAGCTGTATGAACGATATGGGTTTGAGCTTCTGCCCTATGAGCAGATGGTGCGCAATATGGAATAAAAGATTTATTGGCGGAAGCCGCCGTCCGGCCATTGCCAGACGGCGGCTTTTGTTGTGTCTTCCCAGAGAAACTTACTGTGCGGATGGGTTATGCCAGCCCTGTGACCCGTGCAAAGAATGTCACCAGCATACAGGCCGCCATGCCGGTCAGTGTGGGAATCAGGAAGGCGGCGGCAGTCCATTTCCAGCTACCAGTCTCCTTATGGATGGTTAGGCAGGTGGTGGAGCAGGGCCAGTGCAGGAGGGAAAAGAGCATCATACACACTGCGGTCAGCCATGTCCAGCCATTGGCGACCAGCAGCTCCCGTAGGGCGGAAAGGCTTTCAAAGTCAATGATATGGCCCGTTGCCATATAGGCCATCAAAATAATGGGAATCACAATTTCGTTGGCGGGGAAGCCGAGGATAAAAGCAAAGAGAATCACACCGTCGAGCCCCATCAGGCGGGCAAGCGGGTCGAGAAAATGCGCACAGTGCATCAGTAGGCTCATCCCATCGATCTGAATGTTTGCGGTTAGCCAGATAATGAGGCCGGCGGGGGCGGCGACACCTACGGCGCGCCCCAGAACGAAAAGCGTACGGTCAAAAATCGACCGGATGATCACTTTGCCAATCTGCGGGCGGCGGTAGGGTGGCAACTCCAAGGTGAAGGAGGAGGGGATTCCCTTCAGAATCGTACCGGAGAGCAGCCGCGAGACCAGAAAGGTGATGGCAACCCCGAGCACAATCACGCCGACGAGCAGCAGCGCGGATACGACCGATTGCAGGGGCGCAATCACGCTGCCGGCAAAGAACATGGTAATCAACGCGATGATCGTGGGCAACCTCCCGTTGCAGGGGGCAAAATTGTTGGTCAAAATTGCAATCAGCCGTTCGCGGGGGGAATCGATGATGCGGCAGCCAATGACACCGGCGGCATTGCATCCGAAGCCCATACAAATCGTCAGCGCTTGCTTTCCGCAGGCGTGTGCTTTTTTGAAGTGGTGGTCCAGATTAAAGGCAACACGCGGAAGATATCCAAAATCTTCCAAAAGAGTAAATAATGGGAAGAAAATCGCCATTGGCGGCAACATAACGGATACCACCCAGGCAAGCACCCGGTAAACGCCCTGCACCAGCAAACCCTCCACCCAGGGCGGCGTCCCGAGCCACAAGAAAAATTCCGTCAGACGGTCTCCGATCCAGAATAATCCTGTGGACAGC
>DCJV01000090.1 GCA_002320555.1 Ruminococcaceae bacterium UBA1691
AGCCGTCCCCAAAAGGCTGGGGGACGGCTTTTTTTGCGGAAAATTTTCACAAACTTTTTGGGCTAAATTTTTACGTGAAGTTTATGAATTGTAGATTGTTACAGAATTTTAATATATGGATTGTGAGGGTTGCACAATTCACGGCAAAACAAGTTCAGACAAATAGAAAAAGTGAAAAAGAAAGGAAAGGATTGCGGATTGGTCAATGTGCACAAATAGAGAGAGGGATAGTTGTGCAACATTACTTGACAAGGCGGATATACTGTGGTAGACTAAAGCCACAACAAAGGAAAGGAGGGATTGACATGATGGAAAGAACTTCTGATCTGCACGCGACTGAGCAGAGGACGCTCAACGAGCTGATCAACAGCAAGCGTATGGGCGGCTGGAAGAGGCTGCGCAAAACGCTGGAGCTGGCTGCACTGCTTCAGGCGGAGAGCGGCAGGGGCTTCATCGGTTGAATCCTGGATTTGCGATAACATCCCGACATATGATATGTCGAACGGATGGCGGAGGCGGAAGAGCCTCCCATCCAGGATGGGCCGAGTGAGTGCATTACGCGCGCGCAGCGCGATCATATAGAATACAGGAGTTGGCCGCCGCGATTGATTCGCGGCGGTCCTGTTTTTTTATGAAAGATCAGATCGTCGTAGTTGTTTTCCAGCTGTTTTGCAACGAGCCCTTTTGATGGGATTGGATGCGTCTTCCGTTTATGCGTGTAGTTCCTGATATTTCCGGCCGATCGCGTCTGCGCCGAGAATCGCGTCATAGACCGCGTCGGGTGTTACGGCAAAGGGCATGTTGCCCAGTGTATCCTCCGGCGCACAGGCAAGCTCTGCAACGGCACGGATCTGCTCCGGCCTGATTTCCGTGATGCCGAGATCGGCAAGCGTCGTGGGCAGGCCGACGTCTGTGCAGAAACGGACGACCTCCTGAATCTGCGTATTGGCTTCATCCTCGAGCACAAGCTGGACGAGCGTGCCGAAGGCGACCTTCTCGCCGTGATAGAATTGGTGGGTTTCCGCAATGGCGGTAAAGCCATTGTGGATCGCGTGCGCGCCGGCAAGCCCGCCGCTCTCAAAGCCGATGCCGGACAGATATGTATTGGCCTCCACGATATTTTCCAGCGCCTTTGTACACGCTCCCGCCTTTGCGGCGACGGCAGCCTTGCGCCCGTCGGCCATCAGGGTGTCATAGCACAGCCTGGCAAGCGCCATGGCAGCCAGCGTCGTTTTTCCGCCGACGCAGTTTGTCGCGTTGGAGCGCTGGCAGGCGCGCGCTTCAAAATAGGTCGCAAGAGCGTCACCCATACCGGAGATGAGCAGGCGGGCGGGAGCTTTACTAACGATTTCGGTGTCCACCAGGACGATATTCGGGCTCGCGGGCAGGAAGAGATAACGCTCGAAAACGCCATCGTCCGTGTAGATCACGGAAAGTGCGCTGCAGGGAGCGTCTGTGGAGGCGATCGTCGGCACGATCACCACAGG
Source organism: Ruminococcaceae bacterium UBA1691 (assembly GCA_002320555.1). Lineage (GTDB taxonomy): Bacteria > Bacillota > Clostridia > Oscillospirales > Acutalibacteraceae > Fimivicinus. The sequence continues at coordinate 1,488 of DCJV01000090.1, forward strand.
GCAACCCGCATAATAGGCGGCGGCCTTGGCTGTATCATGTGTTTTCCCGCCGCCGACGCCGACGATCAGATCAGAGCCGGACTGCCGGAAATGGGAGACAACACGGTCAATCTCGCTCTGACAGCATTCGCCGTGAAATGCCTCATAGGCGACGGTACCGTCCGATCCCGCGATGCTCTCGCTGACGGCGGGCTCAATGCGTTTGCGTCCGGAGTCCGTGGTCAGGATAAACATTTTTTTACCGAGCATCTCAACGTGGTGCCGGATGTTGCACAGCTCGCCTTTGCCCTGAATATATCTGGTGGGGCTTGCGATAATGTTTGCCATAAAGAACCATCCTTTCAGCTTGAGTCGGAGTTGCCTGGCTAATGAATGTCAATTTTTTATCAATCTGGATATTTTTATTATACTACATGTCTATACGGACTGCAAGGAAAAACTGGACCAAAAAACGGACGGCCGGGGAAGTCACTTTACTCCCGGCCGCCCAGATCGAGTCATTGTTCTGTTTTCTTTTTATGGACCTTCCGCCGGATTAGGTAAACGACGATCCCGATGGGGATGGCGATTATGCAGATGGTAATGATGAAGCGCATGGGGATCAGATCGTAAATCTTGTCGCCCAGAATCGTAAAGGCGATCACGCGGGGAGCAAGCCCCAGAAGCGACATCAGGACATAGACGGGAAAACGGCGTGGTTGCGTGAAAGCGCCGAAAAAGAGGCTGGTGAAGTCGATGGGAAAAGCGGGAACAAAACGGACGAGAAAGATAAAGCCCGGTTTGTCCTGTAAATCGAGGTTGAAAAGCTTTTCCCCGCCCTTCTTTTTACGCAGGAGCTGCTCGACGCGGTTCCCGCCGAGAAAACGCCCCAGTAGGTAGGATGTACAGACTTCCAGCAGGATGCCGGCCATATTGATCAGGCATGCTGTGGGCCAATTGAATGCCATACCGATGGAAACGTAGATCAGCGACGCGGGGATAACGAATAAAACGGACTTGACCAAATAAACCCCCAAAAGCATCAGGACAGCCGAAGCGAAATTCGGTGCAAGCTTTACGAGCGCGCGCATATCGATATGCGTAAGCCGGTCGTAATTGACAATGATGAGGATGAGGATTACAAGCGCAACGCATACACGCGCCGCAATAGAAAGATTTTCTCTGGTTTTGGCCGTCATTTTCAACACTTCTCTCTTCGCAGGCGTACCTGTGATGTCATCATAATACCGTACAACCGTACATATTAAAAGCCGCAAGCTTTTTAACAGGAGGAAGCAACCTCTCCTTATTCTGCGCTGCGCTTCGTTATTATACTGGGGAATCGTACGGATTGCAAGCAGCCGGCCGCCAGATTAAATTTTTGTTTTCTTCATGGAGGCGCTTGACAAGTAAAAAAGAATACAAATAAAATAAATTTATATACTGGGGAAAGAAATGAAAGGAGCAGAGCGTCTATGAAAAAGCGATTGTTTGAAAAATCGGCCCTAAGCCTTGCGCTTGCAGCGATCCTGTTATTTACCCCTGCCACACCCGTCGCTTTTGCAGCCGGGGATATCGCCGCTATAGAGCGCGTAGTCGTCACCTTTCACGGCGATGCGCAGACGCAGCGCGGCGTCAGCTGGTTTACGCCGGAAAAGACGCGGGCCGATGTACAGCTGATGAAAGCGGCGGATTATCATGGAATATTTGACAATGCAGTTCCCTATGAGGGGACCGTCAGCTATTATGCGAAAAACTATGGGCACCGCGTCGTTCTCGACCATCTAGAGCCGGGGACGGAGTACGTCTACCGCGTGGGCGATAGAGAGCTTGGTGTTTGGAGTGAGCCGGGAACCTTTGTCACGGATGCTGGAAAAGATTCCGCATTCTCCTTCCTTGCCATCACGGACGTACAGGCGGGCAGCGAGGAGAATTTCCAGAAGGCGAGCGAGCTGCTCGACAAGGGCTTTGAAACGGTACCGGATGCACAATTCGTCGCCAATATGGGTGATTTTATCAACGACTGTAACAATGAACAGTGGGATATGTACTTCCGCAATTTTGAGCGCCACCATCTGCGCGCGACGCTCGCGCCGGTATCCGGCAACCATGACGGCGTGCCGAGCTGGTTCCGGTATCAGTTCCCTGTGTCCGCGGCGGCTCCGTCTTTGGGCCTGACAGGCGACTATTATTCCTTCGATTACGGCAATGCGCATTTCGCCGTGCTCAATACCAACGATATGTTCCCCATGACGAGCGCTCAGGTCAACTGGTTGCGCAACGATATGCGGGCCTCCGGTGCGGACTGGAAGATCGTTATGATGCACCGCTCGCTGTATTCGGCGGGAAAAAATTACAATAAGCCGGATACAATGATCATGCATAACCGTCTTGTACCGGTCATGGATGAGTTGGGGATCGATCTTGTGCTGGCGGGGCATGACCATATGTATTTCCGCACCAAGCAGATGAAGGGCGACCAGGCGCAGGAGACAACCTATATTCAGGAGGTATACAACGGCGAGACGATCACCTTCGCTGATAATCCGCAGGGGACGATCTACGTATTACCCAATACGGCCGGGACCAAGCGCTACCCCGTGCACCCGGAGACCTTCCAGAAGATCCTCGATGCCGGGGAGGTTGTTATGCAACCAGGTCGCCCCGTGTTTGCAGGGATCACCATCGATGGGGACAAGCTGATTTACAACGCCTATGCCTACGACATCGATGGGACGAAGGAAATCGAGCGTATTGACAGCTATGCGATCCAAAAGACCCTGAGCGGTGAGCCGCCTGCACCGTTCGAGCCGGATTCGACGGATTACGCCTCCCTGTGGCGGCAGGATTTGAATAACCTTGTAACGCTGCTCATCCGCGCGGTGATTGACTACTGCGCCCTGATCCCGCAGCTGATCCGTGATGCGATTGGGAACGGATAGAAATCGGTTACATTCAAAAAGGGCTGCCGGAAGCAGTCCATTCAGCCTGTCGAAAAAGGGATATCATTTCGTCAAAACGCACGAGAGCAATCTCATAAATTGGAGCGCGCTCAGGCCGCGCGGGCCCTT